>DASRTK010000113.1:0-15308 GCA_035655975.1 Rudaea sp. | reverse complement strand
GCAACGCCGGCTCGATCGCCCGCAATTCCTCGGGCAGACGCGGATTGAGTTCGAGGTAACGATGATTGACCGAGCGCAACTCGAAAGCGAGCGCGCCCCAGCGGGTTTCCGTTTCGGCGCTTGCGAACGCGGTCATGCTGCGGATCATGGGTGACGAGTGCTCGTTATTGTGGGTGCGCAGTATGCCATTTCGGGCCGGCGGCGCGCCGCACTGTTGCGAACCGGGAAAAAATGGCGGAATCGCAGAATGGAGGAAGCGCGTCGCTCCCCTGTCCGCAGGATTCTACGGCACCGCGGCCCTACGTTCTTTCAACCGGCCGGCTGTTAAACTCCGCCTCCGTTCTCTCGCAATGTTGAACCAATGACCACATCTCCACGACCCAGCGGCCGCGCGCACGATCAATTGCGCGTTATCGGCATCGAACGCAACTACACGCGCCATGCCGAAGGTTCGGTTCTGATCGCCTGCGGCGACACGCGCGTGCTGTGCACGGCCAGTGTCGAAGACAAGGTGCCGCCGTTCCTGCGCGGCAAGGGAGAAGGCTGGGTCACGGCCGAATACGGCATGCTTCCGCGCGCCACCAAGGACCGTACGCAGCGCGAAGCCGCGCGTGGCGGCCAGGGTGGGCGCACGATGGAAATCCAGCGTCTGATCGGCCGCTCCCTTCGCGCCTGCGTCGATCGCTCCGCGCTCGGCGAACGCACGATCACGCTCGACTGCGACGTGCTGCAAGCCGACGGCGGCACGCGCACGACCGCGATCACCGGCGCGTACATCGCGCTGGTCGACGCCGTCGGAACCTTGCGCCGCCGCGGCGCGGTCAAGAAGGATCCGATCCTCGGCGCCGTCGCGGCCGTATCGGTCGGCGTGTTTCGCGGCCAGCCGGTCCTCGATCTCGACTACGCCGAAGACGCCAACTGCGACACCGACATGAATGTCGTCATGAACGACGGCGGCGGCTTCATCGAACTGCAGGGGACGGCCGAAGGCCACGCCTTCCGCCGCAGCGAACTCGACGCGTTGCTGGAACTTGCGCAAAAAGGGATAAATGAACTTTTGCTCAAGCAGCGCGAGGCGCTCGGAGCGTGAGGAGATTACGAGTAAGGAAGGGCGCGCACTTCACCGGCCCCTAGGCCCTTAGCCCTTAGCCCCTATTTCTCGCCCCTCGTCCTCGCCCTCGCCCCTCGCCCCTCGCCCCTCGCCCTCGCCCTCGCCCCTCGCCCCCATGCGCCTCGTCTTGGCCAGCAGCAACCGCGGCAAACTCGCCGAAATGCGCGAGGTGCTCACCGGTCTCGATGCGGAACTGGTTGCGCAAGGTGATCTGGGTATCGCGGACGCTGACGAGACCGCCAGTACATTCATCGAAAACGCACTGCTGAAAGCGCGCCACGCCGCGCGCGCAAGCGGACTGCCAGCGCTGGGTGACGATTCCGGAATCTGCGTCGACGCGCTGGATGGCGCGCCCGGGCTGTATTCCGCCCGCTACTCCGGCACTCATGGTGACGCCGCAGGCAATATCGCCAAGCTGCTGGCTGCGTTGCGCGACGTGCCCGAAGCCCGGCGCACGGCAAATTTCTACTGTGTAATCGTGCTGCTGCGCGGCGCCGACGACCCCGCCCCGCTGGTCGCCGAGGGCCGTTGGCACGGACGCATCCTCGAGGCGCCGCGCGGCAGCGGCGGTTTCGGTTATGACCCGGTGTTCTACGATCCGGTGCTGGGCGCCGGCGCGGCGGAACTCGAATCGGCGGTCAAGCATCGCGTCAGCCATCGCGGCCAGGCGCTGGCGCAGATGCGCGAATTGCTCTTCGCCCTGCGAACGTGATCTTGGCCACGCTTCCGCCGCTCGCGCTCTACATCCACATACCATGGTGCGTGCGCAAGTGTCCGTACTGCGACTTCAATTCGCACAACGCGCCGAATGCGCTGCCGCAATCCGAATACGTCGACGCGCTCCTGCGCGACCTCGATCAGGACTTGCCGCTCGCGCAGGGACGGGCGCTGACGAGCATCTTCTTCGGCGGCGGCACGCCGAGCCTGTTCACGCCGGACGGCATCGCGCGGATTCTCGATGGCGTCGCCGCCCGTCTCGGGATGCCGCGAGGAATCGAGGTGACGCTGGAGACGAATCCGGGCACGGTCGAACATGGACCGTTCGCCGGATACGCGCGCGCCGGCGTCAACCGCATCAGTTTCGGCGTGCAGAGTTTCAATGACGACGCGCTGCGGCGCATCGGCCGCATCCACGACGCAGCCCAGGCCGAGCGCGCGGTCAAGCTGGCACAGGACGCCGGCATCGACAACCTCAACCTCGACCTCATGTACGCGCTGCCGCAGCAAACCATGGCTGGCGCGCTCGATGATGTGGAAAAAGCAATTTTGCTGCGAACGCCGCATCTGTCGCACTATCAGCTGACGCTGGAGCCGAATACCGCTTTCGCGGCGAACCCGCCGTCGCTGCCCGACGACGACAGCGCGTGGGACATGCAGGAAGCCTGTCAGGCGCGCTTTGCGGCGGCCGGTTTGGAGCAGTACGAAGTGTCGGCCTACGCGCGTCCGGGCCACGAGTGCCGGCACAACCTCAATTACTGGCATTTCGGCGACTACCTGGGCATTGGCGCTGGCGCGCACGGAAAACTGAGCACCGAAGAAGGAAGGCGGGAGAAAGGAGGGGGAAATGCGAGCGGCCAGCCTGATCGCTCTCCGGCTATTGGCGCCGGGCCGACGGCTGCCCAATTCCAGATTCGACGACGCTGGAAGGTGCGGGCGCCGCGAGGCTACCTGGAACATGCCGCAAGCGAACGCCGGATCGGCGGCGACGACGTCGTGCCCGCCGAGCAGATCCCGTTCGAATTCATGCTGAACGCGCTGCGCCTGAATGCCGGTTTCACGCTGACGAAGTTTTCCGCGACGACGGGCCTGGACCCGGGCACAATCCGGCCGAAGCTCGAAGAGGCGGTCGCGCGCAACTGGCTCACGCTGGATGGCGACCAGGTTCGCGCGACCGAGTTCGGCCGGCGGTTTCTCAACGACGTGATCGCCGCATTCCTGCCGGATACAAAATCCGCCGCTCTGCACCTGCACGGAGGCCCGCCGCATGACTGATCCGATCACGATTCATTGCCCGTACTGCGGCGAGAGCTACGAGACTGTCGTCGACCTGTCCGCAGGCTCGCAACGCTACATCGAGGACTGCGCGGTGTGCTGCCGGCCGATCGAGATCGCGCTGAAAGTCGGCGACGACGGCGAGTTGATCGACGTGTCGACGCGAACCGACAGCGATTGATTGCGCGCACTTGCGCAAGCCGGCAGGCGTCCCTAGACTGCGCCGTCGCAGGTGCCCCGACTCATGAACTGATTGACCTCGTCGCGAAGACCGGCGATGTCGCAATGTTCACGAGGCGAGGTGAAACGGGAAGCCGGTGCGCCCCACATATCGTGAGGTAATTCCGGCGCTGCCCCCGCAACGGTAAGCAGGTCACGTCCGCTCTCAATGCCACTGCGCCCAGGCGCGGGAAGGCGAGCGGACCGGCATCGATCGATGCCACTTGCGAGCCCGGAGACCGGCCTGCGCAGGTGGTTCGTGTCCAGCGAGCCGCCTCGAGCTCAAGGCGTTGCGGCGGGCAACGGTCGGGCGTTGCCGCTGTGTTCCTGCCGCATCGCTGACCAATCCTCCAAAGCGTCTTGCCATCAATCGCGGGTGAGCGTCAGGAGTCCGGTCATGCTACGAAAGCTGTCTTTGCCTTTTTCTTTTCTTGTTGTCTTGTCGGCACACGCCCAGGAAGCGGTGGTCGAGCCGACGATCGAAGTCACGGCCACGCGCGTCGCCGAAACCGTCGATGCGAGCCTGGCCGCCGTCAGCGTCATCATGCGTCCGGACATCGACGCCAGCCATGCGCCGGACCTGATCGAACTGCTGCGCCTGCAGGCCGGCATCGATGTCGTGCGCGGCGGCGGCGCCGGCTCCCAGACCAGCATTTTCATCCGCGGCACGAATTCCAACCACGTGCTGGTCCTGATCGACGGCGTGCGCGTCGCATCGAGCAACACCGGTGCGTTCGCGTTTGAGAACCTCCCGCTCGACGCGGTCGAGCGGATCGAGATCGTGCGCGGTCCACGCGCCAGCTACTGGGGTTCCGATGCGATCGGCGGCGTGATCCAGGTCTTCACGCGCAAACTCGACGCGGCGCATATCGCCGCGAGCTATGGCAGCTATCGCAGCGCCGACGGCAGCGTCGGCATCGGCCAATGGTCGGACGCCGGCGGCTTCAGCGCGCAGTTCGGCGCGCGCCACGTCGGCGGTTTTTCGGCGACCAATGCCGGAATCTGCAACGGCCCGGACGATCCGTACTGCATCTTCAACCCGGACGACAACGGTTATCACAACCACGATGTCGTCGCCCAGGCCGCCTATCGGTTCGGCGCGCAGACACTGTCGGCAACCATGTTCCGCAACGAAGGAGAGGTGAGCTTCGACAACGGCGCCGCGACCTCCAACAGCGGCGGCACCGGCCATTCGACCACGCTGGACCAGGCGCTCGGCGTGAACCTTGAGGGCCTGCTGGCGCCCGACTGGAGCCAGCGCCTGTCGCTCGGCACCTCGCGCGAGGATCTCGACACGCCGGCGTTCGGCAGCGGGTTCCGCTCGACCCGCGTGCAGGGCTCATGGGTCAACGATCTGACATTGTCCACAACGCAGCATATCGTCGCCGGCGCGGACTACAACCACGACCACGGCGTCACGCTCGACAGCACCGGATTCGGGCCGACCTACGACGTCGCGCGCAACGACGGCGGCGCCTTCGCCGGCTGGCACGCGCAGTCCGGCGCGGTAAACGGCGAACTGTCCGGGCGCTATGACGACAACAGCGACTTCGGCGGCGCGTTCTCCGGTTCCGGCGCGGTCGGCTGGAAGGCAAGCGAAGACCTGCGCCTGATCGCCAGCTACGGCAACGCGTTCCGCGCGCCGACGCTCAATGAACTGTTCTCGCCGGGCTACGGCGGCTACTACGCCGGCAATTCGCAACTCGATCCGGAACGCTCGCGCACCGCCGAGTTGGGCCTGGACTGGCGCATCGACGCGGTCAACCGGTTGGGCGTCCGCGCATTTTCCACACGCGTGCACGATCTGATCGACTTCGCCGGCGGCAGCACGTTCGAGGCGATCAATATCGCGCACGCGCAGATCGATGGCGCCGAACTCACGCACAACCTGGCCGCAGGCGCGTGGTCGCTCGACAGCGAGCTGACGTTGCAGAACCCGCGCAACACCGATACCGGCGAGCAACTGTTGCGCCGGCCCAAGCAGAAATTCTCGAGTGTGCTGACCGCCGCACTCGGCGAGCGCGCCAGCGCCGGTGTGGAGTTCGTATGGAGCGGCAAGCGTGAGGACTATGCCGGCACGACCTTGGGCGCCTACAGCCTGGTGAATCTACGCGGCAGTTACACGCTCAATCCGTCGTGGCAGCTTGGCGCGCGCCTGGAAAACCTGTTCGATCGCGACTACGAACTCGTGCACGGCTACAACACCGCAGGCCGCTCGGGCTACCTGACCGTAACCTGGCAGCCGCAACTCTACGCGGCACATTAGGCCGCGAGGCGCGATCGGTGAGATTTTATCTGGACGCGGATTACGCGGATGAACACGGATTGCCGCAGATGGAGCGAAAATTCCGGAAATGAACTCCACCCTCCCAAGCCGTTGGCGCCAATGCGTTCCGGTCTATCCGGGTGAATCCGAGTGAATCCGCGTCCGATAAAGCTCTTCGCGATTTTGCCCATGCCGGAGTTGGGCGCCTCAGCGGTACCGGCGGCAGTGGCCGGCTGGCCGTTTGCGGCATAGAATTCCAAGCTGAGGTAGTGCGCACAGGACGAACACGTATGGCGCTCGGGGGAACCGGTTTGTCGGATCAGGATCCGCTGGACCTGACCAATCTGGCCAGCCGCAACGATCTGCCGCCGCGGGTTCGCCAAGTGCTCGAAGGCGTGCTTGGCCTGTTTTCGCGCAATCTCGAGCGCTCGCTGGTTCCAGTCCTCGACGAATTCGAAATATCCCTGGTCCGGCAAGCCAGCAAGTCGCAGGCCGGCGAAGCCGGGCAGCGCAGCCTGGAATCGGTACGCAAGCTCAAAAGCACGCGCAGTCAATTGCTGCCGCGCCTGATCCTGGCCCTCGAACACGGCGTTGCGCGGCTCGATCAGCGCGCGGCCGCCGCGCCGAAGAAGACCACGCCACTGGCGCTGGCGCTGGAAGACCTCGAACTGGTCGGATCGACCGATCTGGACGAAACGCTGACCCTGCAGGACATGGCGGCGCGGCTCGAAGCCCGCCATTCGCTCGCCCTGTATGAACTCGGTCACCGCTTTGCCGTGCTCGTTGCGCGGCCTGCGTTCCATGCCGATGCGGTTCCGCTCGGGCCGGCGCATGTCGGTGAAGCGCTGCGCTATGCCGCCGCGGCCCTGGACGTGCCGATCGATCATCGCGTGCTCCTGTACGAGGTGTTCGACCGCTTGGCGATGAGCGGGGTCGGCGCGCTGTACGCCGCGGCCAACGTACATTTCGTCGAGCAGGGGATTTTCCGTCACCTGCAGGTACAGACCTCGGTGCGCGGCCGCGATGCCGGCGCGCGGCCGGGCATCGATTCGCGTCCCGCAACATCGGCCGCGGGCGCGAGCGAGCCGGCCGCGCCACCGCGCCCCGGCCCTCGAAAGACCTCGACGATGGGCGAGGACACAGCGGCGTTCGGACTGGCGGCTTTCGAAGTCGTTTCCACGCCGGTGCGCGCGAGTCGTCCGGCCACGCCGCTGCGCGATGCGCCGGTACTGCGCTCGGCCTCGGAGTTGCGCGACGCCGAGCAGTTCAAGCCGGTCAGCGAATGGCTGGCCGCGCGGCGGCGCGTTCTTTGCATTCCTACGCCTATGAAAGACGCCGAAGCGTACGAACCCAGCGCACGCGAGGTGCAGACGGCGCTGGGCATGCTGCAGATCCGCTCTCCGCCGACGATCATGCTCGGCGGCAAGGTCGTGCATCGCACCCTGGCCCAGCTCAAACAGGACTTGTTGAACCAATTGCGTCACGTCACTCCGCCCGGACAGGCGCTCCAGCTCGGCGACGAGGACACCGACACGATCGAGGTGCTCGGCCTGCTGTTCGACGAACTCATGCACTCGCTGCGTTCGACCGGACGCACGCCTTCGCTGCTGACGCGACTGCAGGTGCCAATCTTGCGCGTTGCCTTGCGCGACAAGGGCTTTTTCCTGCGCGCCGATCATCCGGCGCGGCAACTGCTCAATACAGTCGCCGAGACTGGCATTCACTGGATCGACGATGTCGGCGGCGAGTCCGACGTGGCGCTGATCGAGCGCGTGCAGCGCGCGATCGAACGCGTGAACAATGAATTCGACTCCGACCTGAAACTGCTCGAACGGATCAACGACGACCTGCTCCTGCACATGCAGTCGCTCGCGCGCCGGGCCGATGTCGCCGAGCGCCGCCTGGTCGACGCGGCGCGTGGACGCGAGAAGCTGGCCATGGCGCGCGAAACCGCCAGCCGCGCGATCTCGAGCCGACTCGGCGCGGCCAAACCGAGCCGCCTGTTGCGCACGTTGCTGGAACAGGCCTGGACCGACGTGCTCGCGCTGACCGTGCTGCGCCAGGGCGAAGGCAGCGAGACCTACAAGCGCCAGCTCGACGTTGCCGATCAGCTCATCGCCACGAGCGATACAGACCCGGCCGTCGGCGGCCGACCGCTCGCCGCCACGTCGCGCGAGGAGATCGAAACCGGCCTCGCCCAGGTCGGCTATCACGAAGACGAAGTGCGCGCCGTGGTCGACCGCGTTTTTGCGTCCGAGCGGCCCGAGCGCGACGACACGGCGATCTCGCAGACCGACCTGGCCATGCGCCTGAAGAGCAAGATGCGCCTCGGCGAGACGGTTGCGGCCGACGCGCCTTTGCAAAGCGCGCAGTTGCGCCAGGCAAGCCTGCAGCTCAATGCCGAAGAAACGCAGATGCTCGAGCGCTTGAGGTCGATGCCGGCCGGAGCCTGGTTCGAACTCATCGGCAAGACCGCCAGCGATCGCACGCGGCTCAAACTGAGCTGGTTGTCGCCGATGAGCGGCCGCTGTCTGCTCGTCAATCAGCGCGGCGCGCGCGTCGACGAATGCGACATGGATCACTTGGCGCGCGATATCGTCGCCGGCCGCGTGCGCCTGTCGCCTCCGGAACGTGAGTCGCTGGTCGACCGCAGCTGGAAAGCCGTCGCTACCACGCTCAGTCAGTTTGCAGCCGCAGCGCAGAGCAGCGCCGTGCAGCAGTAACCGAAGCACGTGCCTTCGCGGCGGCAGGACGGCATTGCCAGCGGCAGTACATCGGACTAACCTCGATCCTGCCAGACGCGAGTGCTGGCGCTTGTCTTGCATGGCAGATTGACGGCATTGGGTACCCGCGCCGCCGCGGCGCAGGGCCCGTTTGCCGGGACGCTTCCGCAAGGGGGAAGGCAGTCATGACGCAGGGTGTTTCCTCGTTTCGACGCGTCGCCACGCCGAACGAGCGCACGTTGAAGAGACTGTCCGAACGGCAGGATCTGCCCGGGCGGGTGCGCCACATGCTCACTGGTCTTCTCGGGCTGGCTACCGGCAGCCTCTCCCATTCGCTCGTCGCGACGCTCGGCGAGTTCGAAAAGCAACTGTTCGAACACGCGAGCAAGTCGCACACGAACGAGCAGTGCAACCGCTTCTTCGATTCGCTGCGCGAAGTCAAACGCGTTCGCGCCGATGCCGCTCCACGCTTCCTGCTGGCGATCGAGGACGGGCTGGCGCGCTTCGACGAGCGCCGCAGGCCCGCCTATACCGAACCGTCCCGGGCCACAACTCCCGCGCACGCGGAATTGTCCCTGGTGGAGACCACCGAGCTGGAGGACTCGCTGGCCTTGCAGGAGGTGGCGACAAAATGCGAAATCCGCCAGGCGCTGATGCTGCACGAACTCGGACATCGCTTTGGTGTCCTCGCGGGCCAGCGCCCGTTCGAAGGCGACAGCGTGCCTTTGGGACCGGCACAGTTGATGGCCGCGGTGCGCCATGCCACGAGCGCCATGGACATCCCGCTCGAACATCGCGTCCTGCTTTATCACACCTACGAGCGCGCCGTGGTCAGCCAGATTGGTGCGTTCTACGCGGCGCTGAACGCGTTTCTGGTCGAACACCGCATCCTCAGGCATCTGCGCATCTACGTGCCGCTGCCAACGAGGAGCGGAAACGCCGGCCACGTCGAAGGCGCGGCCGCGCCGGTCGCCAATCGAACCACGGGCGTCGCCACGTCATGGCAAGGCGTGCAAGCGCAAGCGCCGGTGCCCAGCGGACGCTCCGACGGCGCAGCGCGTACAGCTCCGGTTGAAGACCTCGCTGCTTCGGCGGCGGCCAGCGCGGCGGACTCCCGGCGACCACCCTCAGGCGCAGCAGCGCCGACCGCCCCGCGCGGCGACGCCGAACTGTTCGTCACGCTGCGCGAACTGCTTGCCAGCCGGCGCGGCGAGACGGCAGCACACACGGCGAAGAAGGAGCGCGCCGGCGCTTATGTGCCGAGTCCCGATGCGATCCAGTCGGTGCTGGCGAAGCTGCAGTCCAAACCGGTAATTCCCGCCGGGGATATGGCCGGCCACTCGACCACGCAACTCAAACAGGATCTGCTCGATCAGCTGCGTGCATTCGCGCCGCCGGGACACAAGCCGCAGTTGAAAAGCGAAGACGCCGACACGATCGACCTCGTCGGCATGCTCCTGGACCAGATCGCGCAGGGCGCGCCGGCGCAAGGCAACACCCAATCGATATTGACGCAGTTGCGTGTGCCACTGCTGCGCGTTGCGTTGAACGACAAGGCTTTCTTCTCGCAGCGCTCGCATCCCGCCCGCGAGCTGCTCAATGCAATTGCCGAAACCGGCATCCACTGGATCGACGACAGCGAGAGCGAGCCGGACCCCGCCCTTCTGCACAAGCTGCATACGGTCGTCGAACGCCTCAACAGCGAGTTCGATGGCGACCTGAGTCTGATCGAGCACATGCTCGGCGACCTGTCACAGCACATGCACAAACTCGCACGCACGGCCGCGGTGACCGAGCGCCGCCTGGTCGACGCGTCCAAGGGGCGTGAAAAGCTTGCGCTCGCGCGCGAAACCGCCGGCAACGCGATTGCCACGCGCATCGCCGCAGCCCATCCCAAGCGCCTGCTGCGAACGCTGCTCGAACGGGCCTGGACCGACGTGCTCGCGCTGACCCTGATGAGCCAGGGCGAAAAAAGCGAGGCTTACCGCAAGCAACTGGCCGTCGCCGACCAGCTGATCGCGGCAAGCAACACGCCCGGTCGAAACAACGAGCCTCCCGCCGCAGCGTTGCGGCGCGAAGTCGAAAAGGGGCTCAGTCAGGTCGGCTACCACAAGGATGAAATCCACACGGTCGTCAAGCGCCTGCTCACGCCCGAAACCGCGAACGAGGACAACCCGGCATCGCAGACCTCGATCGCGTTGCGGATCAAGAGCAAGGCCCCGCTGACGGACGACGAAAGACCCGTGCACGTCGCAACGCTGCGCAAGGCGGCGTTGCAACTGACCGACGTCGAGGAAAAAATGCTGGAGAGCCTGAAGCACGTGCCGTTCGGCACCTGGTTCGAGTTCGCCATCAACCAGCAGGGCGAGCGCGTACGGCGCAAGCTGAGCTGGTTCTCGCCGCTGACCGGACACTGCCTGTTCGTGAATCAGCGCGGCGAGCGCGCGCGCGAATGCACGCTGGAACAACTGGCGCGCGACGTCGTGCGCGATCAGGCCAATGTCCTGAAGCCGGAACAGGAATCGATGGTCGACCGCGCGTGGAAGGCAATCGTCACTTCGCTCAGGCAGCTGACTGGACGCGGCGCGGATGCGCCACCGCTGCCGGCGTAGGGACGCACGCGGCCATCCCCTGCTCAGCATTCGCATTGTCACCATTGCACGCTGACCGCCGGTTGCAAGGACCTCCAGGCTGGCCGTATCCCGATGCCCAGACCGTATTTTTGTTCGACAGGCGAACGCCGCTTCGACGAAACTGCCGGTACAGGCATTGCCAGCGCCTCCACATCGGACTAGGCTGGAAAATGCGCCGATGTTCCGCCTGGCGCCGGCCTTGTTTTTTTGCTCTCGCGGACACCTCGGCGAAGGCAAGACAATCGCACGCCACGACACTCCTTGTCGCTTACGCTGAACCGTACGCTGAGTAATTGCCGCTGCTGGCGGCGCGAATGGACTCTCTAAGCGAAAAGCTTGGAACAGGGGATACAGGACATGATGCAGGGGGCTTCGACGTTCGGCACGCTTGTCGTGCCGCGGCAGCCGGTGCAAAAAAAACTCGCGCTCCGGCGCGATTTGCCGCCGCGCGTGCGCCACATCCTCGCCGGGCTGCTCGGGATCTGCACGAGGAGTCTCGCCGATTCGATCGGTGCCGCACTCGACGAGTACGAGCGTGAACTGCCCAGGCAGGCGACCAAGGCGCGCAGCATCGAGCAGAGCAGGCGTTGGCTGGAGTCGCTGCGTGAAGTCAAGCGCGCGCGCGACCAGCTCACCCCGCGTTTCCTGGCGAACATGGAGGATGCGCTGGCGCGCTTCGACGAGGGTACGGATGCGCGCAGCGCAGCGCCGGGGCAGAACGCCGCGCAGTACGCCGTTGCAGAACTCTCGCTGGTCGAAACCGGCGATCTGGAGCTGTCCCTGGCGGCGCAGGAGATTGCGACGAGGTCGGAGACCCGCCATTCGTTGGCCTTGCTCGACCTCGGCCACCGCTTCGGCGTACTCGCCGGACAGCCTGCAGTCGAAGCCGAGCGCATGATTCTCGGGCCAGCGCATGTGCTGCGCGCCTTGCGCGATGCGAGCGGTTGTCTCGACCTGCCGGCCGAGCATCGCGTGCTGTTTTGCCACGCTTTCGATCGCGTCGCGCTGAGCGCGATCGGTCCATTCTATGCGGAGCTCAACGCGTTTTTTGTCGAACATCGCATTCTCAGACACCTGCGCGCGCATGCGCCTGTTCGGCCGAGGAGCAAGAGCGGCAGTCCCGCGCAGCAAGCCGGTGCGAACGCTGCTCGCCTACACGGCGACACGGCCGCGCCACAGTCACTGCCGTCGGCACGGATTTCGAGCGAAAGCAGTAGCAGCAACACCAATCCGGAATTGAACGATCCGGAATTGTTCACGACACTGCGCCAACTTCTGGCCGGCAGGCCGCGCGCGCCGGGTGCGCGAATCGCGGCAACACCGGGCAGCCGTGGCTATGTGCCGAGCACCGAAGACGTGCAATCCGTGCTCGGCCGCCTGCAGTCGAAACGTGCAGCTCCGGTGCAGGCTGGCGACGATGTCGCGGGGCGTTCGGTAACGCACCTGAAGCAGGAACTGCTCGACCAATTGCACCAGTTCGCGCCGCCGGGCCAGCGCCTGCAGTTGGACGCAGAAGATTCCGACACGATAGATCTCGTCGGGATGCTCTTTGACTATATCGAGAAGAGCGCGCCGGCGAACGGCAGCACTCGGAAGATGATGACGCAGCTGCAGGTTCCACTGCTGCGTGTCGCTTTGCGCGACAAGAGCTTCTTCAGCCAAGGCTCGCATCCCGCGCGCCTGTTGCTCAATGCAATTGCCGAAACCGGCATTCACTGGATCGACGACAGCGACGGCGAGGCCGATCCGGTCCTGCTCAAGAAGATGCACCTGGTCATCGAACGCCTCAACGCCGAGTTCGACGGAGACCTGAGTCTGGTCGAACGCATGCTCGGCGACCTGTCGCAGCATGTGCAGACGCTCGCGCACAAGGCCGAAGTCTCCGAGCGGCGCCTGGTCGATGCATCGAAAGGCCGCGAGAAACTTGGCCTGGCGCGCGAGACCGCGAGCAATGCGATCGCTGCGCGTGTCGCCGTGGCAAAACCCGGACGTCTGATGCGCACGATGCTCGAGCAGGCCTGGACGGACGTGCTTGCGCTCAGCGTTTTGCGCCATGGCGAAGACAGCGAGCCTTACCAGAAGCTACTGGCAGTTACGGACCAGCTCATTGCGGCGGGCGGCGGCAAGGGGATCACCGACCAGCCCGCGATCGCCGCACTGCGCCAGGAAGTCGAGAAGGGCCTTGGCCAGGTAGGCTTTCATCACGATGAAATCCAGGCGGTCGTCAGGCACCTGCTTGCTCCCGGCGAAGCAACGCAGGAAGACGATCAGCCGTCGCAAACCCAGGTCGCCATCCGCCTCAAGACCAAGACCCACCTCGGCCATGCCGCCGGAGAGGAAAAACCGCTGCAAGCCGCGGCGGTGCGCAGGGCATCGCTGCAGCTCAACGCGGCGGAACTGCACATGCTCGAGCGCTTGCGCAGCATGCCGTTCGGCACCTGGTTTGAATTTGCCACCAACCAGCAGGGTGATCGCGCGCGGCGCAAGCTGAGTTGGTACTCGACGATTACCGGGCGTTGCCTGTTCGTCAACCCGCGCGGGGCGCGAGCCTTCGAGCGCACGCTCGAGCAATTGGCGCGCGAAGTCGTGCGCGGCCAGGCCAATATCGCGGCGCCGGAGAAGGAGTCCCTGGTGGACCGCGCCTGGAACGCGATCGTCGCCTCGCTGAGGCATCTGAGCCGCCAGCCGGCGGGCACCGTTCCGGCGGCGCGCTAAGCGTCGGGGTGCTTGATCGACACGGTGCAATGCGCGTAGGGTCACACTTGGAAGCCGAGGTAAAACGAGATGGCCGAACAACGCAGATCACGTCGCAAGAAGGCGCCACAGACGATCCCGGTGACGAATTCGATTACCGGCGAGGCCATCGGCTTCGTCGGCAATCTTTCCATCGACGGCATGCTGCTGATCGCAAACCGCGCATTGCCCGACAATGCGCTGTTCCAGTTCACTTTCGAATTGCCTGGCCATGGCGGCGCCTCGGACCGCCGGCTTGAAATCGGCGTGCATGAGCAGTGGAGCGAACCGGCCAGCATTCCGGGCCAGTTCTGGGCCGGCTTCCGCATCATCGACATCGACCCGCAGGATCGCGTTGCACTCGGCGCATGGGTCAATGCGCAGGAAGACCAGACGGCCTGACGCAGGCGTTGCCGCGCGCACGCCCGGGACGGCAATTTGCGGCACAATAGCGGCCCCGCATCGCGGAACTGCCCGTCATGTCCGACCTGCTCGCCCGGCTGTATCCGGACCACCTCGCCACGCTGCGCCAGCGCGCCGACGCGGCGCTCGCGCGCGGCGCGTTCGACCACCTCGTCGTCGCAGCCGGCGTTCCGCCCTACCAGTTCCTCGACGACCGCTCGTTTCCATTCGCGGTCAATCCGCACTTCAAGCATTGGCTGCCGGTCACGAAGGCGCCGGGTTCGTGGCTGGTCTACACGCCAGGACAAAAGCCCAGGCTGATCTATCTGCAGCCGCACGACTACTGGCACGTCGTGCCTGACGCGCCGGCCGGTTACTGGGTCGAGCACTTCGATATCGTGATCATTCGCGAGCCGAAGCAGGCGCGCGCGCATCTGCCGGCGGCGGTCGCTCGCTGCGCGATCATCGGCGATACGAATGTCGCCGCGGGCGATTTTGCGCCGAACAATCCGTCCACGGTATTGAACCACCTGCACTACCATCGCGCTTACAAGACCGACTACGAACTGGCGATGATGCGCGTCGCCAGCAAGCTCGGTGCGCGCGCGCACCGCGCGGCCGAGTCGGCGTTCCGCGACGGCGCGTCCGAGTACGGCATCCACATGGCCTATCTCACGGCCGTGCACGAAACCGAGAGCGAACTGCCGTACAGCAATATCATCGCGTTGAACCAGCACGGCGCGGTGTTGCACTATACCGATCTGAATCGCGCGCCGCCGGCACATTCGAATTCATTCCTGATCGACGCCGGCGCCAGCTTCCACGGTTACGCCAGCGACATCACGCGCACGTATGCGGCCAACGGCGCGGCGGAGTTCCAGTCCCTCGTCGACGCGGTCGACACCGCGCAGCGCGGCTTCGTCGCCGGAGTGTGCGCCGGAAAGTCGTATCCGGAACTGCACGTGCATGCGCATCGCGTCCTCGCCGGGATCCTGCGCGAGCAAGACTTCATCCGCATGAGTGCTGACAGTGCGGTCGAATCGGGCATCTCGAGCGTGTTCTTCCCGCACGGCCTCGGCCATCTGATTGGCCTGCAGGTGCACGACGTCGCCGGTTTCCAGCGCGACGACACCGGCGGCACGATCGACAAACCGGCCGGGCATCCGTACCTGCGCCTGACTCGCACGATCGAGCCGCGCATGGTCATGACGATCGAGCCGGGCATCTAC
>DASRTK010000112.1:0-2746 GCA_035655975.1 Rudaea sp. | reverse complement strand
GTGCCGACGCTGAGATTGCCGACCGACCCGACGCGCGACCCGGTCATGCTCGACTTGACCTGCGCCCAGCGCGCCTTGGCCCGGCGCAACGCAACTTCGTCGCCGTAGGTTTTCTTCAGGTCGCGCCAGATCACGTTGGCTTGCTCGAACTGTTCCGGCGTCATCTCGGCGTACACGGCTTCACGCGCATCGACATAACGCTTCTCGTTGCGCTCGGCCGCCAGCGCCATCCAGGCCATGCCGCGCGGCAGGTCGGCCGGAATGCCCTGGCCACGCGCGTACATGATCGCCAGGTTGTACTCGGCCGGCTTGAACGCCCACGCGGCGGCAACCTCGTACATCTGGATCGCGAACGTGAAATCGTTCTTGCGGAACGCGTGCACGGCCAATAGGAAATAATACTCACCGGGCCGCGCGTCGGCTTCCGGCGTGTTCATGCCGTTGCCCATGTCGCGCTGCGCGGCGGCGTATTCCGAATCGTAGGGCGCCACTTCGTGGGCTTCTTCCCTCGACCCCGACGAGATGAACACGGCATCGGAGGTGGTCTGCGCGAGCGCAGGCACAGCGACTGCAACGCAGCATGCCAGCAACGCGAGTCGCTGCGCGTGTACCAAGGCTCGTAAGATCATGGCAAACCCCTTGAATGAGGCGTCGGTGCCGTTATACGAAACTCTTCGCACTTCCGCAAGCGGTTTCGATTGCAGAAAGAAACAGCCGGTCCGGGCAGGCTGATGTTACCGGCCGGGATTCTGCACAAGCCGTGCCGGAATCGTCACTGGCACTGCCAAACCAGCGGCCAGTCCTGGTCCGTGTCGAAGCCTCCGACGTGAATCACGTCGTCGACGAGCGGGCCGGACTCGAAGCGTGCCGTGTAAGCGATCACGCCGGTAATCGCAGGCGACGTCGCCTCGCAGCTTTGGGTAAACGTCGCGAAAAAGTTCGTCGGGAAGTTGTCGACCGGATCCCTGGTGATCGTGTCGACGTTGAAATCGCCGCTGATCTGCGTGCAGGCGCGCGCCGCCATGTCGTAGTCGAGACCCGGGTGGCCGGCGTCCTGATAGCCGGTCTTTTGCGCGGACTGATAGTCGCCGGGCAGGAGCGGCAGCGCGCCCGCTGTGGCGAACGACAGTTGCCAGGCATTTGCCTGACTGTTGAACAGGATCGCGCTTCCGGTTGCATCCGGCATTACCAGCGTGTTGAAGGCATCGATCGCGAACGTGTAGTTGTAGCCCTGCGTGACGTATTCCGAATTGCCCAGGACGTAGATACTTCCGCTCGCGGAAAACATCGGCGCCAGCGAATCCGCGTCGATCGGTAGCGCGGAGTGATAGCGCACGTTGCCGACGAGCGGGTGGTTGAAGTCGCCGCAATACTGATAAAAGTCGACGGCCAGTTTGTCGACCGCATGCGAGCCCGGATCCTGCTGATACTCCAGTACCCGATATCTTCCGCCGATCGGATTGCACCCGCTACCGTTGTAGCTGAACTCCAGCCCGGGGCGGTTGGCCGGGGCCGAACCCACGCGCCGCGCACGTTCGTAGCAAGCCGCTCCGAACGGCCGCGCCTGCGTCGATTCGAGATTCAGCGACCATGAAGCGCCGGCAATGCTGACCCCGTTCGGCGTCGGCGCGAGTGTGATCTGTGCGTCCGAAAAAGTTTCGCTGATCGCGGCGGGCGCAGTGACGCCCGGCGGGCCGGCCTGGACAAAGCGCATGACACCGGCTTCGGCGGCACTCGCGGCCACGGACCAGCTCGTGAACAGCACCCACGCGAAGGTAAATTTGCACACCAGAACACGCGCTGGAAATTGGCTCATCGCGCTCAGACTCGTAACGAACACCCCAACTGGTTGGATGTTAGCAGTTGGTTTGTTAAAAACAGGATCACAAGCGCCCTGCTGCGAAGCTGGCGCAGGCGAGTTCAGCCGGTGACGCTCACGCATCAACGCGGCCGCGATTTGCGCAGGGCAGGGTTGACCCGGTCAAGATCGGCCTGCACCTGCTCGGGGCTGCGTTCGTAGACGATCTCGCGGCCGAGCGCCTTGCCCGAGAATGCCTGGCGATTCGGTGTCGGCGACAATTCGCACTTGACGCTATGCACGCCTTCGCCGAGCACGACCTGAATGCGGTTTGCGTGCTTGCTCAACACGACGACCTCCATGGTCTTGTCGCTCTCGGTCACGCGCACGGTGATCTTCTCGATATTCATTGAGCGGGACACTGCCGTCGTCGGAGATTGGCACAGTCTACCCCGCCGCCGCGAACAATCCTGTTTTTGCGGCAGGCCGTATGCCGCTTTCTCGTTGAAGTGACGGCACATGACTGGGCCATTCGCGTCGCCGCACCCCGAAGCTGAACGGCAACCACCTCGACTGCGCGCGACATGCGGTGACGCGCCGCGGGGTTCAGGTCCGGCACTGTATACCTGAGCCTGGTCTGGAGGAGGGTCGCACAATGAAACGTATACTTGTTGCCTCGATACTGGGTTGTTCCGTCCTTGCCGCCGCATCACCGGCTTTTGCCGGTCAAGGCTATCTGGTCGCGAATGTGACGCTGCGCGCCGGGCCGGATGTGGGTTATCCGAGCGTTGTCGGCTTGCGCGCCGGCACGCCGGTCGGCATCGAGGGCTGCGTCGACGGGTGGTCGTGGTGCGACGTCACGACCGGCAATGACCGCGGCTGGGTCTCGGCGAACTATCTGCAGGAAGAATATCAGGGCCAGCGCGTTCTGGTGCCGCAGTACGGCGT
>DASRTK010000111.1:0-9580 GCA_035655975.1 Rudaea sp. | reverse complement strand
ATTGTTGAGCGGGGAGCGAGGTAAAGAAAAGTTACCGCGTGCCGCGAACGCGCAGGGTGGGTCTTGGCCTACCAGTTCGTCGTGGTCGTAGGGTGGGCCTCGGCCCACCGTTTTCTTTTGACGCGAGAAGAAAGGCGGTGGGCCTAGGCCCACCCTACGCCGGGGGCAGCTGCATGTTGCCGTCGTCCGGATGGCTACCCGACGGCAGTGACTCGGGGCCGATCGCGCCGCCGGAGATGATGAACGCCATCGCCTGATCGACGCTCCAGTCGGTCGCGATCAGATCTTCGACCGGAACGATTTCCAGATAGCCGCCGGTCGGATTCGGCGTGGTCGGCACGTACACGGCGGCGAGCTCGCGTCCGTGCGTGTTCTTGAACACGCGCGTGACGAAGCCAAACGTCTTCATTTCCGGGGTCGGGAATCCGATCAGCACGACGCGCTGCGTTCCGGCCGGCTTGGTCTGCATCAACGTCATCAGCTTTTTCGTGCCGCCGTAGATCGAATGCACCAGCGGTATGCGGTCGATCGTGCGGTCGAGCGCGCCGAGCAGGCGCTGGCCGAACACGCGATTTGCAGCCCAGCCGAGCAGGTACAGCGCTACGACGGTGGCGATGAACGCGATGATCGACTGGAACCAGACCTGGTTCAGCCAGTTCTGGGCGTTCGGAAACACGGCGCTGAGGCCGGCGAACAGGCCGGCCACGACCGGCGCGCCGACATGCGATAGGAAGCTGAAGATGAACGCGAACACCGTCCAGGTCAGCCACAACGGGATGAATGTCAGCAGCCCGGTGATCAGGTAGCGTTGCAGGTGCAGGCGGCGCATTGAATTTTTAGTTTGGAACGGGGCGCTACATCATACCGCGCCCGCAGGAGCCTGAAGCGCGCCGGGCAGGATGGCCAAGTGCCGCGAAGGCCATGGATGGCCGAGAGCGACCCTGCGTCATTTGACGATCGGCGGAATTTTGTCGCCGTCGAATTCCCGCAGCACGCGGAAACCGATGGTCGTGTAGCCGACGTCGACACCGGCATCGTCGACGACGTCGACGCGCTGATCGGTCGCGCTGTCGCGCCACGAGCTGCCGCTGAACAGGCGCTCTGGACAGGGTCCGTCGTCGTTCTTGCCGGTACGTGCCGCGGATTTGCAGTCGCGCATCCATTCGCTGACGTTGCCGACGAGGTCATGGATGCCGATCTGGTTCGGCTTGAACTGGCCGACGGGCGCGGTGAATGCGAACCCGTCGCTGCATCCCGTTGCCTGGCCGCGTCCGAACAACGCGCGCTTGTCGTCGGCAAGATCGCCCTGCGCGCAGATGCCGGGACTCGCGACGCTCCAGCGCGTTGCGTGAAGCCATTCGGCGCGCGAAGGCAGGCGATAGCGCGCGTGCAATCGCGTGCCGAGCCACTGCGCGTACGCGTTCGCGTCGGCCCAGCTGACACACACCGCTGGATGCGAATCGTTCTGTTCGAAGCCCGGCTCGCGCCAGCTCAGCTTGCGCAACACGGAAAGCGGCGACCTGGGTTCGCGGCATTTCGCGGCGTCGCGTCCGGTCGCGCGCGCGAACGCCGCGTACTCGCCGCGGGTGATCTCGTAGCGCGCCAGCGCAAATGGATGTCCGATGTCCTGGCGCTGTCCGCCACGCGAAAAGATCGCCGGCACGAAGGCAAGTTCCGGACCGCCGCGATCGCGCAGCCGCGTTCCGGGTGCGAGGTCGCCAAGCCGCGGCGCTGGTGGCGGCTCGGGTCTCGCTGCGCCGGAGTTATCCGCCGCCGCAGCCTGCGGCGCGGTTGCTGGCTGCGCCGAAGCTCCGGCAGCCTCGGCTCGCGCCGGCTGCTCGCTCGCGGTGGCGTCGGTGCTGGCGGGAGTTTCCGCAGTCGCCGGCAAGATCGTTGCTGCTGTGCCGGCTTGCGATGTCGCGGATGCTGCCGGCCCGGGACCGGCCGCCTCCTGCGACTGGCGCAGGCGAGTCAGGCCGTATCCGATCAGAACCGCACCACCCAGGCCAAGCACGACGGCGGCCACGATGCCGGCATACGCACGCGTCTCGCGTTGTGGCGCATGCACGGCAGCCATCGGCTTGGTCGCATACGCGGCAGCCGGGGCGTCGCCGAGTTGCGCGGCGATCGTGTCGAGCGCGGCTTCCATCTGCGCCGCGGTCTGGAAACGCTCCGCCGGAGACTTGGCCATCGCTCGATCGATGAACTCCTGCCAGTGACGCCGCGCCGAGCGCAGCCGCGGCACCGGCTGCTCGACATGCGCGAGCGCTACGGCCAGCGCGTCCGGACCGTGGAATGGCAGGTCGCCGCAGAGCATCTCGTACGCCACGACACCGAGGCTGTAGAGGTCTGCGCGCCCGTCGATCGAGTGGCCGCGGGCCTGTTCGGGACTCATGTAACCCGACGATCCCATGGTCGAGCCTTCGCGTGTCACGCGCGCGGATTGATGCGTGGCCAGCGCGATGCCGAAGTCGGCGAGCAGCGGACGGTCGAGCTTGTCGAACAGCACGTTCTCGGGTTTCACGTCGCGATGCACGACGCCGAGGGTGTGTGCGTATCCCAGCGCGCGACACAGCGCGCGGACGACGGCGACGATGGCCGTTTCATCCTCGCGCAAGTCGCGTGTCGACAGGTCGCCGTTCGGCAGATACGGCATCACGTAGTAAAGCTTTCCATCGTCGGTGCGACCGACATCGAAGATGCTGACGATGTGTGGATGGTCCAGGCGCGCGATCGTACGCGCCTCGCGTTCGAAGCGGGCGACTGTCTCCTCGAAATCCTCGCCCTGCGGCCTGCCTTGCGCATCGCTGGTTTCGGCCGATGTGCGTTCGACCGCGAGCACCTTGATGGCGACCGGCCGCGACAACGATGCCTGCATGGCCAGGTAGACATCGGCCATGCCGCCGCGCCCGAGGCGCCGGCTGATGTCGTAGCCGGCGATGTGCGGCAGCGGGTCGCTTTTGGCGTCGTTCATGGCCACAGTGCGATGGTGCGGTGAGCAAATACTATCCGAAGCCCGCGCGGGATGGTCAGCAGGCCCGGTGCGGGCCGCGCTCGACGCAAGATCCATAGTTGGCGGCACGGCCGCCGCGTGGCAGGCTTCGGCAGCAGAATTGGAGTGGAGCGATGTCCGAGAGTGTCAGCAACGCTGCGCCAGCACCGGCAGCGCCCACGGCGGGCGCGACACCGGTCGTCGTCGCGCTGATCGGCCTTCCGGGCGCCGGCAAGAGCGTCGTGGCGCGCGCGCTGGCGGACCAGCTCGGCTTGCGCCGGGTTTGCCGCGACACGATCCGCCATGCGATGTTTCCGGCGTGCTCGTATACATTTGCCGAAAAACGCGCTGCATTCCGCGCGACACTGCTCGCCCTCGAAATCAATTGCCTGCTGGGCGAATCGACCGTGATCGACGGCGTGACGTTCTCGCGCCGCGCCGACCTCGGGCGCGTCGACAGCACGATTCGCCGCTACGGATTCACGCCGATACCGATCTACCTCGACTGTCCTCCCGGCGTCGCCTACGACCGCATCGCGCGCGAAATCGAACACAACCGGCATCTGGCGCGAGACCGCTCGCCCGATCTCGTCTACGAAGTGCAGGCGCGCTTCGACACGCCGCCGCCGAGCGCGCTCGTGATCAACGCGAACCAGCCTGCGGCCGATGTGTGCAGGATTGTTGTCGAGGCGGTAGCAGCCATCCGCCGGGCTGGCATGACCAGCGATCGTTCACCCGAGCATGGTGCGAGTACCGCCTAGTCAAGATACGATTGCGCCGGCCTTGCCCAGACGATGTAGTCGTGCCCGAGCGATTTCATGACGATGTTCATCCAGAACGGACCGGTCATGCATGAACAGCGCGTCGCCGAACTGCGCTTGGACGTGGTTGCAGTTGGACTAGGTCAGCTTCAGGCGCAGCGTCATTCGTCGCTCGGCGCCTCGGGACGGATGCCGGTGAATACGAGTGGCGGCCAAACCTTCAGCGTTCGGCGCAGCGCCCTGGGTTTCACGTGGGGCTACCGGGTCAATGGCGGTCTCAGGCCTTCTGCGGCGGCTTGAGTTTGGCGCCCTGGAAATAGCGCAAGCGGAGCTCCAGCCCGCGCCCGCTCATACCGATATAGACGAAGCCGGTGTTGGTCCACACCGGTTCGCGCAGGGTTTCGCCGAAGCGTGCGTTCTCCAGTTCGAGCACGACGCCGATACACGGATAATCATGATTGCGCGCATAGCCCTCGAGCACGGCAAACGCGCGATTGAGCAGTTGCAGTACGAGCTGCGACTTGCGCCAATCGTGGCCGACGAAGCAGCGATAGTAGTACATCGGCTGACCCAGACGCGGCAGCGTCGTCGGCACGACCGTGCATACGCCGGCGACTTCGCCGGTTTCGCTGCGCGCGTGCAGGACGATTTCTTTCAGGCGTTCTCTCGCCTTGCTTTCGTCGCCGAGCGCCTTCTCGCGTTTCCAGAACTCGAGTACGGCCTCGCCTTCCTCAGGCAGATCGGTCTGCCAGTGGGCGACAAATTGAAACGTCGACGGCGTAGTCATGCGGTGCTGCTTTCCCTGTTGTCAGAAACCGAGGCGTCGTAGCCAGTGCCGGGAGTGAGGGGCTCAGGCGGCGGCGCAGCCACTGCCACCTCCTTCAGCGCCTTGTCGGGCAGGGCATACGCGGTCGCGAGCAGTTCGCCTTCGTGCACGATTTCGGGAAACAGCACGCCGGGCACCGCCTGCACCGCGAAGATCTCCTGTACCCCGCCGGTAAACTTCAGGAAAGCGATCGTCTTGCCGGTGCCGATGTGCACGACCCACACGCCTGACAGGCGATCGGAATTGTCGTCGGTGATCGGGATGTCGGTGAACGGCGTCGTGCCACGCAACTGCGACAGGCCGATGAAGGCTACCGGTCCGACAAAGTCCAGGCCGCGGCAGAAACCCGGCACGCGCGCCACGTCCGTGCGCTCGCCGGTCTTGACGTCGACCGTGCATAGCGCGCCGCGGCCGGACTCGAGCACCCAAAGACGGTTGTCGTACCAGCGCGGCGAATGCGGCATCGACAGTCCGCGCGTGATCACGCGGTTCGTCGTTACATCGATGATCAAGCCGCCGTCACGCTTGTTCGCACGCCAGCCTTCGTGCGCATTGGTTTCGCCGAGCGCCGTGACGTAGCGCGCGATGCCGTTGCGCATCGCCAGGCCGTTCAGATGACAGCGGTCTTCCGGCGCGTAATGGCTGACGAATTTCGGCCGCCAGCGCGGCACGAAGCTCGACTTGCTGTCGAGCGTGCACAGGCACGAGAACAGCGTGTTGATGAACCAGATCGCGCCATCGGCATCCCAGGCCATTTCGTGGATGTCGATGTGGCCGGTGATGTGGCCGCGGCGCGCCATGTACACCGCGTCGTGGACCGGCGGATCGTGCAGACGCTTGGCGACGTCGGGCATGTTGCGGAACTCGGCGATCTCCATCATCGCGCCGAGCATCAGGCGCTGGCGATCCGCCGCCATTCCCATTGGACGGTTGAACGTGCGGAAATGTGTGTTGATGGAATTTCCATCCGGCCGCAGGATCACGAGCTTGCCGGCCTGATAAGTGCTGACGAGCACGCATGCGTTCAGTTCGCGCAGGATATCGGGAAAATTTGACGTATGAACGCTGCCGAGAACCTGCTCGACGGTCTGTTCGGTGGGCGCGGCCTGCTCTGCCGACGCTCCATCCGCTGCGCCGGCTGCGGAATATCCGGCGGCAACGGCCGCGGGGTTCCCGCCGACGGCAGCATCTGGCGTGCTGGCCGTGGCTGGCTTCGGCGGTACGTCGTCTTCATTCATGGTGCGGTATTGTCGCGCAATATCGCTGACGCGCACCACTCGCGCCATGCCGTTTGCATGGAGCAAAGCGGGTCGGGCGGCCTTCGATCCCCCCGACCTCAGCCGCCGGACCCTGCCTTACAAGGCTGGACAGGTCTCGAAGTCCGTGTTGAACGCAATGTCGGGCTGCACCTCGTAGGCGCCGATGTCGGAAACTCCCGACAAGCTATCCGGGCGCAGATACGGTGCGCCGCGCTGATCGTAGTTGTCGAGGCTGAAGGGATTGGTGCCGGCATTGATCGCGATGCTGCGGCTTAGCAACGCATGCGTTTGCGTCGGGCCGCCATTGTCGCGCAACGACCCTAGAAGCGGGCAGAGGCCTGTGATCGTCCCGGCGGGCAGGTTACCCAAGCCGCCCAACTTCGGTTGGCGCACCACGTTGGGCGCAGAGGCGTTGAATGTCGTAACGTTCGTTGGGCCTATGAAACCGTCGACTGTAGTCAGATCTTTTTCCGTCGTGCCGTATGTGTTGTTCGACAGCAGCGAACTTTTCAGGCTGATGTACATCGAGCCGAATGACGATGAGGTCGCGAAACCGGGGGAGTAGTACTTTGTGCCTCCCGAGGTCTTGCCCTTGGCGGCGGTGTTGAACGCCACGGTCGAGCTCCAGAGGTTCGTCGTGGCCGCATTGCAGTACAGCCCTCCCACGTACGTGCTGGAGGAATTGCCCGAAATCGTGCTGTCGATCAAAGAGACTTGCGCCGCGGGTGTGCTCGAACCAAAAAGGGCTCCGCCAGCACGAAACGTCGCGGTGTTGCTCGAAATAGTCGATCCCAGGACGAGAACGGTGCCCTTCACGTACAAGCCGCCGCCGGAGCCATGGTAGGTGCTGGCGGCGCCGGTCGCCTGGTTGTACTTGATAGTGGAATCTACCGAAGTAAGAGAACCTAAGGCGTACACGCCGCCGCCGCGGGAAAATCCCGTCGCGCCGCTATTCGCGCTGCTGTTAGACACGATGCTGTAACTCAAACCCACGTCACCCTGCGCGCCGATCGCGCCTCCGAGCGCGGTGCCGCTGTCCGTCAGCACCTTGCACGAATAGGCGCCGACGTGGTCCAGACTCACGGTCCCGGTCGAATAGATGCAGCCGCCCTTCGCAGTGCCGCTGGCGCTTTTGATATAGCCCTTGTTGACCGTAAGGTTGTAGATTTTCAGTGTGCCGGTGCCGGTATGGTTGAAGATGCGATCCTTCATGTAGTACTTGTTGTTGTTGGCTGTAAGCTTGGCGCTCACGGTCAGGTTCGTCATGCCGGGGCCGAGTATCTTCAAGTCGTTCTGGGCAAGCGTGATCGAGCCGGTCTGCAGAGATATCAAGCTGCAGGGGATGGCGGTCATGTCGATCGTGCCGCCCGCGGCGACGTGCGTCGAAGCCCAGCGGAGCGATCCATGCGTCGCGTCGCTATTCGTACTGATATCGTCGCAGTTGTTGACGAACACGGTGGTTGGCAGGATAGCCATCGCGGCCTGTGAGGACAGACCGAACACCGCGGCGACGCAGGCCGCAAGAGGTGTGTGGCGTGATCCGTGTAGAGCGGTCGAACACTTCCCGGCCATAATCCTCTCCCTTGAAATGGATGGACATCGCACTAAGTCACGCCACTGCTAACAAGGCTAGCACAAAGACCGGCGAGGCCCAATAGTCCCTGTTTCTGCAGCGCCTGTGATGTGAGGCGCCGCGGCCGGCTGCGCAATCAATGCCGATCTGCCGGTGGAAGCAGATTGCAGCCTGGGCGCGAGCTTCATCGAGCCGGGCTGCGCCAGGTGGCCTCAGCGGCTGGAACAGCATGGCCAGATACTCTGGCGGGTCGTGCACCGGATCCGGCGTGAAATGGAGTTCACGCCGCCAACGCACGCAGATAGGCTGCGCTGACCCAGACATCAACGAGCTCAGAACAACAGAGAGGCCATCCGGCGTCGGTAGGTTCCGACCAGATCCTCGTCGTCGAGCGTGGCGAACGCGGCGATCAGGCGCTTCTTCGCCTGGCCGTCGTTCCAGTCGCGCTGCGTGCGCAGGATATGCAGGAACTCCT
This sequence comes from Rudaea sp., assembly GCA_035655975.1. Taxonomy (GTDB): domain Bacteria; phylum Pseudomonadota; class Gammaproteobacteria; order Xanthomonadales; family Rhodanobacteraceae; genus Rudaea. The sequence goes on along the minus strand of DASRTK010000111.1, from coordinate 1,694 downwards.
CGAGTCCCGCGGCAGCTTCGCCTTCGATCAGCAGGCGCACGCCGAGCAGATCGCGCGACGCATGATCCGCAGGATTCTGTTCGACGCGCGCATGCAGCGTCGGCAGGTCCGGCGCGTCCTTCAAGGCGCGGGCGAAGTCGATCTGGTGGCGCAGGCGTTTGGCCTTGGCGTCCTCGGCCAGGTTGGGTGGCAGTGCGTCGAGCTCGGTCTGGGCCGCGTCGGCCAGGCCCGCGCGCATGAAGGCCAGCGCGAGATCGAGCTTGAGTTCGGCCTTGTTCGGTGCTGCCGCGATCTCCTGCTGCAGGCGGGCGATCGCGCGTTCGGGCAACTCGGTCTCGGCGGGTGCAGGGGCGGCTTCGGTATCCTTTTGGTCTTCTGCCGCATTTGGCACAATGTGGCGTTGCAGGAATTCGCGCACGGCCGATTCGGGCAACGCACCCATGAAGCCGTCGACCATCTGGCCATCCTTGACCAGCACGACGGTCGGCAGGCTGCGAACGCCGAACGCCGCGGCGAGCTGCATCTCGGCATCCGTGTCGACCTTGGCGAGCCGGACCGCGCCGTTGTAGCTGGCGACGACTTTTTCGAGGATCGGCGTCAGGGATTTGCAAGGTCCGCACCACGCCGCCCAGAAATCGACGAGCACGGGCGTGGTCAGCGAGGCGCGGATTACCTCGGCCTCGAAATTGAGTTCGGTTGCGTCGAAAACGTGCGTTGATACAGTCATGTCGTGCGGTCGTCGGGTTCTTCCTGGAGTCGCCAAGATGGCGACTCGCCGGCAGGTTTGCAAGCACCTTGCGTCGCCTTGGGTGCCTTTCGCGGGGCGAAGCAGGCAGCTTGTTTACCGGTCCGCGCGAATCTATAGTCGCGGCAATACGGGGCACGCGCGCATGGCCAGTGCGAAGTATCGGGTGCGGATGAAAATGACGACTCGATCCGACTCGACCCGGGCGGCACGGCCAGCGTCGACCGTGATGCGGCACGTGCCGTTGCCGCGCTTCGATCCGGGGCTCTGAACGATGGACACCCAGCGCTGGGAGCTTGCGGGCAGCATATTCGAGCGCCTGCTCGGAACGCCCGAGGAGAAGCGCGAACTCCTGCTCCACACGCTGTGCGGCCACGACGACGAACTCAAGGACGTCGTGATCTCGATGCTGCAGTCGGAAAGCTCCGCGGTGCGCTTCGAGCACGCGCTGGCGGCGAATGAACTTCCGACTGCCACGGTGCATGCCGCGGACAATCCCGACAGCCTGCCCGGCGGGCGCGTCGGGCCGTGGCTGCTGGTGCGCAAGATCGACTCCGGCGGAATGGGCGAGGTGTGGCTCGGCGAGCGCGTCGACGGCCAGTTCGAGCAACGCGCCGCGATCAAGCTGATCAAGCGCGGCATGGACTCCGAAGCCGTGCTGAAGCGCTTCCTGCGTGAACGGCAGATTCTCGCCCGGCTGGTTCACCCGCACATCGCCCATCTTCTCGACGGCGGCATTTCCGCCGATGGCCGGCCGTACTTCGCCATGGAGTATGTCGAAGGCTTGCCGATGCTGCGCTACTGCCACGACCGCGGAATGCAGCTGGAAGAACGCATCCGGTTGTTCCTGCGCATCTGCGAAGCAGTGCAGTTCGCGCATGTGAACCACGTCGTGCATCGTGACCTCAAGCCGTCGAACATTCTCGTCACCGCCGGCGGCGACGTGAAG
>DASRTK010000110.1:0-10689 GCA_035655975.1 Rudaea sp. | reverse complement strand
TTGACCAGTTCGATGCCTTCGCGATCGAGATTCGCGTAGGGTTCGTCGAGCAGCCAAAGGGCGGCCGGCACGAGTAGCAGGCGCGCCAGCGCGACGCGCTTGCGCTGTCCAGCCGAGAGCATGCGCACCGGCTGATCTTCGTAGCCGTCGAGGCCTACGCTGGCCAGCGCGGTATGCGGCGTGATACCCGCGCGGATGCCGCCGATGCCGACGGCGAAGCGCAGGTTCTGCAACGTGGAAAGTTCCAGCTTCAGGCCGAGCAGGTGGCCGAGCAGCGCGACCTGGTGCGAAAGCTTCGCCAGCGTCAGCGGCGCGCCGCGCAGCAGCACATCGCCGGCGGTTGGTTCGAGCAGGCCCGACAGCACTTTGAGCAGAGTCGTCTTGCCGGAGCCGTTGTCGCCTTCCATCAGCACGATCTCGCCGGGACGCAGCGAGAAGTCGAGCGGGCCGAATACCGGTTCGTCGTTGCGCGCATAACACAGCGCGCGCACTTGCAGCAGCGGCGGTATTTCGGTATCGATCGATTCGCTCATTCGCGACGATGCTACCCGGAAGCCAGCAACCGCGCCACGCTACCGGGAAACCCTGTCCACAGAGTCCGTTCGAGAAGCGCCGGTTCGCCGAGATCTGCTCGACGAAGTCCTTTCGCCCCCGATTTGACCCGCGCCGCTGCTGCCGGGCGGGCGTGAGCGCAGGCCGGCCGCTCCTGGCCATCGATAGCCTGGCGCCACTCGGCATCCTGCCGATCGCAGGCCGGGGCCGATGGGCCGGCCGTACCTGAACGCCTGCCGCAATGACGGCTTACGCGCCGCGACGTTAGACTGTGCCGTGTCGCAGGAGAGCACTGGATGAGATTGGGTTTGAGGTCGGGAGTAATAATCGTCGCGCTGGGCGCGGCCGCACTGGGTTCGGGAATTTGCGCCGCTGCGTCCGCGCAACCCGAGCAGACAAGTCGTGCAACCTATCTGATTGCGTTGAGCGATGCGCCATTGGCCGCGCGCGCTGCCGCGCGCATGCAGGGACTGGGCATGACGGCGCCGGAGGAAAAGCGCGCCGTTCGCCGCGCCATGCTCTCCGCCGACGGCGATGCCTACCTTCAAGTGCTCGACAGCGCGCGCGCGAGTCTCGTCGGCCGCGCCGCCCAGCACATTGGCCGTCCGTTGATCCCGCGGGAAGTCTATCGCTATGCCGGCAACGGTTTCGCGGTCGAACTCAGCGCCGACGAAGCACAGCGCATTGCGGCGTTGCCCGGCGTGACTGCGGTGCGGCGCGAGCGCGTCCTGCACCTGCATACCGACGCCGGGCCGCAATGGATTGGTGCCAATCAGTTGTGGAACGGACAAGTTGCAGGCGTGCCGGCGACGAAAGGCGAGGGCGCCGTCATCGGCATGATCGACACCGGCATCAACCCGACGCATCCGTCGTTCGCGGCGACTGGTGGCGACGGCTACACCGCGTCGAATCCGCGCGGACATTTCTACGGCCTTTGCGCCACGGGTCAGGCGCAGTGCAACGCGAAGCTGATCGGGATCTACGATTTCACCAGCGAAGGCACGAAGGGCATCGACAGTACCGGTCACGGCAGCCACACCGCGGGCATCGCCGCCGGAAACGCGATCACCGACGCGCTGCAGGGCTACACGGTCGCGTTGTCGCGCAACGTTTCCGGCGTCGCGCCGCACGCCAATCTCATCACCTACAAAGCCTGCGACCTGGCGCCGATCGACTCATCGTCCGACGGCACCTGCGCGGAATCCGCGCTCGTTGCAGCAATCGACCAGGCGACCGCAGACCAGGTCGACGTGATCAATTTCTCGATCGGCGGCGGCACTTACGATCCGTACGAACTGCTCGCCGATCCGACCAGCGATGTCTATGCGATGTTCCAGGCGCGCGCGGCCGGCGTGGTCGTCGTCGCGTCGGCCGGCAACGACGGCCCGGATGCACGCACCCTGGGCGAGCCGGCCAACGCGCCATGGGTGATCGGCGTGGCCAATGCCAGCCACAATCGTCGCTTCGCCAACTCGCTCGGCGCCTTCAGCGGCGCGCCGAACCCGCCGGCCACGCTCACCGGGCAAGGCTACACGTCGGGCTATGGCCCGGCGGCGATCGTGTACGCCGGCAACTACGGCAACGCGTTGTGCGGAGTCGGCGACACGCAAGGCGTAACGCCGAACGGCGGCAGCAACCCGTTCGCGTCCGGCACGTTCCACGGCGAGATCGTGATCTGTGATCGCGGCACTTATGCGCGCGTGGAGAAAGGCTACAACGTCAAGGCCGCCGGCGCCGGCGGCTACATTCTCGCGAACGCAGCGAGCGATGGCGAATCGATCATCAGCGACGATCACTTCCTGCCTGCGGTCCATCTGGGCTACACCGAAGGCCAGCAGTTGAAGACATGGATCGCCTCGGCCGGCGCGCACGGCGGCACGATCAGTGGCGTGACAGCCGCATTGAACGCCGCCTATGGCGACATCCTCGACGCGTCGAGTTCGCGCGGGCCTTACGGATTCGGCGGCGGGATACTCAAGCCGGACATCACCGCGCCCGGCGACAACATCCTGTCGTCGACGCAGACCGGCAACGGCCTCGCGCTGCTGAGCGGCACATCGATGTCCAGCCCGCACGTCGCCGGGTCGGCGGCGCTCGTGCTCGCGGCGCATCCGGCCTGGTCGCCGGCGCAGGTCGAGTCGGCACTGATGGGCACGGCGCTGGCCAACAGCGTGCGCGAGGAGGATGGCGTGACACTCGCGCCGGCGATCGACGCCGGCAGCGGCCGGGCACAGCCGGCGGCGGCGGCGAAAGCCGGTTTGTACCTGCCGCTGAACGCGAACGATTACTTTGCCGGCAGCGGTTCGCTGGCGAATCCGGCTGCGCACGGCGATCTGCGCAAGGTCAATCGCCCCGGGGTCGAAAGCGAGGATTGCCCACAGCAATGCGCGTTCACGCGCACCGTTGCCGACATGTCCGGCGGCGGAACCTGGCAGGTCAGCACGACCGCCAGGACCGGCGCCGCGATCAGCGTCACGCCGAGCCTGTTCACGCTGACGTCCGGTGCATCGCAGGTTTTGAACATCAGCATCGATGTCAGCGACCCGGGTCTGACGGGCACTTGGGTCGATGGCCGTATCGTGCTGCACAAGACCTCAGGCGGCAGCGACGCCGGAGATATCGCGCTGACCGTCGCGGTCTATGCTTCGCCTGGCACCGTGCAACCGTTCCAGCAGATCGTTGCCGATGGGCCTGGCGGCAACGCGACGATTCACGTCAGCGGACTGGCTGCGCTTCCGAAAGCGACATTCACCGCGGCGTCGCTGGCCCCGGCGGTGCAGAGCGTCCTGACGATGGGCGTGGACCCCACGCCGGGCAACGTGTATGGGACGTTTCCCGGCCCCGGCAAGCAGTTCGTGCTTTTTCCCAATGTATACCAGCAGGGCATCGACACGGCGTCGTACGGCCGCGTGCTCGTTGTCGAGATGGCGTCGTCCGAGGCGCCATCAACGCGGCTGTTCGCCGGCATCGACAGCAACGGCAATGGCCAGCCCGACCCGGACGAGCAGGTCTGCGCAACCACAGCGCAGGGTGTCGTGTCGCCCGTGGCGCGCTGCGTCGTCGACCTGCGCAACGTCGGAGCGGTCAACCTGTGGGTGCTGGTCGACGTGCCTTCGGGCAACGCGAACGCGTCGTACGACGTCGTGCTGGAGAGTGGTATACCCGCTTTGAATATCCTGGTTCCACAGGGAGCCGTCGCGCAGCAGCTGCACGTCGTCGGGCCGGGTCATCTTCCTGCAGACGCGAATTTCCCGCTGCGGCTGTTCTGGGGGCGGACCTCCGCCGAGGATGCTCAACCCGAGTTGCCCGTCGGCACCTACTACGGCGCAGTGATGATTGATGCTGCGCGCGGACTGCAGCCCAGTCAGCTCGGTCAATCCGGGGTTGTGCCGGTGTCGTTGACGATCAACCGGAGCAGCGCCGACATGGCCGATGCGCTCGAGTCCGGATCGGGACGCATGGGCATCGTCGTCGAAGGCCAGCAGACGCTCCGGCACCTGTTCATCGATGTTCCTGCGAATGCCACCACCCTCTCGATTTCCACACACTTCAACTTCGGAGAGGTCGCCTTGCCGCTGTACGCGGAACACTCCGATTTCCCTGTTGCATCGTCTTCCCCGGAAATCGCAGCAGCGCCCATTCCGTCACCACCAGGAACTGTCCTCAAGGATCTTGGCTTATTTGGGACCACCACCGTTCCCGCATTCGCGGGTCGCTGGTACATCGTTGCAGTGGGCTCAGCATTACCCTTTTCCGACAAGGGCTTCGACCTGTCGGCGCAAATCAACCTCGGAACGGCGCCCGCGCCCACCCTGCGACCCGGCAACTACTTCAATCCGCAACGTCCTGGCCACGGCATCTTCATCAGCCAGGCAAGCGGCCAGCAGGTTCTCGATTGGTATACCTATCTCGAAGATGGCACGCCGACTTGGTATGTAGCGCAGAATGCGGCACCCGCCGCCGGCGCCGGCATCTGGATATCGACGCTGTATCGCGTCGCTTGGGATAGCAGCGCCGGCACGCCGACCCCTGTTGGTGATGTCATCCTTACCACCACATCGGAAGACCACCTGATATTCTCGTGGCATCTGTACGGCCAGACCGGCAGCGAGGCCATGCAACTGCTCGCGGCGCCGGCATGCGTCAGCGCAGGCGGCAACGTCAATCTCAATGGTGAGTGGTATCCAGCGGCGCAGCCCGGCTACGGATTCGATGCGCTCGTGCTGCCGAACCAGCAATTCGATGCGTTCTACATGTACGACGACACCGGCAATCCGCGCTGGGTCGTCGGCAGCAACGGCCCGTTCGCCGCGTCGAGCACCCTGCCGATGGTGCAGTCGACCGGATTCTGTCCATTGTGCGCGTTCGTTGCGTACACGACGCAGCCGGCGGGCGACTTCACGGTCAAGTATTCGAACGCGACGCAGGGACATCTGACGACGGCGATCACGCTGAGCGCTCCGCTCAGTGGAACGTGGAACATCGATCAGCCGATCACCCGGCTGACCGGTTCGGCGACCTGCCCGTGATGGCTCGTTTCAGGCGGCCAGAGGCGGCAGGCGCGCGGTAATCAGGGCATCGGCATGGGCGAGGTCGATATCGTCGAGCGTCTTCTTGCCCGCCGTCAGCTCCAGCAGGATGCTGGCCTGGATCTCGCCGCGCGCGAATGCCGTCGCGTATGGCAGGCGCGAGAATGTGACCATCCAGTAGCGCGGCACGAAACGGCCGGGATGGCGCGTGGCGAGCGTGCGTTCGAGCGCGCGCATCAGCAGAAAGTGCGCGTCGGCGACGCTGTCGCGCATCTCGATGTAGTTCTCGAGCGCCATCGCCGCAATCGCATCGGCGTTCGGCTTGCGCCGGCGCTGGAATTCGGCGAAGACGGCGGCAGCATCGCTGGTCGCACCGTCCATCAGTTCCGCCAGCTCGACCGCGTCCTCGAAGCCGCAGTTCATGCCCTGTCCGTGGAACGGCACGATCGCATGCGCGGCATCGCCGAGCAGCAGCGCGCGCCCGTCGATGTGCCAGCGATCCAGATACAGCGTGCCGAGCACGCCGGTCGGATTCGCGGCGAAGTCGTGCTCGTAGTCCGGCATCAGCGGCACGGCATCGGCAAAATCGCGCGCGAAAAATTCGCGCACGGCCTGCGGCGAGTCGAGGCTGGCAAAACTCGGCGCGTCCGGCTTCGCGTGATTCGGCAGGAACAGGGTGACGGTAAAACTGCCCTCGGCATTCGGCAGCGCGATGCACATGTAGTTGCCGCGCGGCCAGATGTGCAGCGCGTTGGGTTCCATGGCGAAAGGCGAGGGCTGAGAACTGAGGGCCGAGGACGGGGAAGCGTAGGGCTGAGCGCTGAGGGCCGAAGGCTGTTCGGACGCCGCGCTTTTGCTCCTTCCCCCGCTTGCGGGGGAAGGTTGGGATGGGGGCAGACCTGTGGAATCCGGTTCGCCGACACGGTGCGCCAGATTTGCCTCCGCGCTGAGGGCAGGAATCTCCAGTTCCTTGTACCCGTGATCGAGCGGCTCGAAGCGCTCGCCGAGATCGACGCGCTGCGCCATCGCTGCGCGCAACGCCGAACCCGCGCCGTCCGCACCGATCAGCAGCGATGCAGCGTGCTCGCGCGTCGCGCCGGCTTCGTCGCAAAGTTGCAATGTGGATTTGTCCCAATCGACTGTCACGAGGCGCTGGTCGAAATGGATGCGCGCACCGGCCGCTTCGGCGGCATCGAGCAGCGTCATGTTCAGCGTGCCGCGATTGACCGACCAGATGACTTCGGAATCGTCGCGGCCGTAGCGCAGCAGTTCGGTACGGCCATCCCTATGGTGGACCATGCGCCCGCGCATCATGACGGCGATCGGGCGCATGCGCTGCTGCAGGCCGGCGACGCGCAATCCGTGCCAGCCGCGCTCGGCCAGCGCAAGGTTGATCGAACGCCCGCCCAGAAATCCGGCCTTGCGCGGATCGGGACGGCGCTCGAACACTTCGACGGGAAAACCGCGCTGCGCAAGCAGAGTGGCGAGCAAGGCGCCGACGAGGCCGGCGCCAACCAGGGTGATCTTGTTGCGATTCATCGGTGAAGTATGCCGGATTTGCGCTGCCGGGCGCCGCCGCCGGCAGGTCGATCGTTGACTGCAAAGGCCTCGCGCACGCAGGATAGTGTGGACCGCTGCGCAGGCCGAAGATCGCCGGCACGCGCTCGCCGCCAGACAGGGGATTGCAATGAAGGTTCTTCGCTGGACCATCGTGCTCGGCATCGCCGGATTTCTGCCCGGCTTCATCGGGCCGATGCTCCTGGCTCCGGATGCAAACCAGGGTCCGTTGCTCGGAATCCTGATAACCGGGCCTACCGGCGCTTTGCTGGGCAGTGTGCTGGGTGTCGCTGCGGCACTGGCAAAGCTGTCACCGCGGAGCGAGGCGCGCGCGCTCGCCGCGCTGGCGGCGATTGTCGCCGGCGTCACGTTGTATTTCTGCGTACCGTCGCCCCGGCTGCGCGCGACAGTCGTCGACGGCGAGGTGCGGTCCTGCGTCCCGGCCGGTTCACTGCGTGAGTCAACGGTCGATCGACTCAAGCGGCTCGCAGCGGAGCGGCCGGTTCCCGAGCAGGACGCATGGGCGGAAAAGTTCGACAAGGAACTCGCGCTGAAACCTGGCGTCGTGGTCGGCGTACATGTCAATCGCGACGCCCAACTGTTCGAAAATCAGGCGCGCTGGAACCGCGGCGTCTTGTTTGCGCGGCCGTGGCGCGATGGGGAGGAGGACGAACGTTATTTTGCCGGCGATGGCGGAAACGAGTGCTCGGACTATCCGATCGGGTCGCGATCGATGTTCGTCGTTACTGGCAACATCGGCATATGGCGCCCGTATGGAATTGCCGAAATGCTCGACCTGAAGGCAGCCGGGCCGCTGCCGGCCGAATATGAGAATCTGCTCCAGACTCGCGACCCTGTTCGCTGAATCGGAATCTGGACGACGATTCGGCGCGCGGCGCGCGCCGGTTCCGTTGCAAGTTTTTCAGACGGAGAAGCGTTCGTGCGGTTAGCGCCGCCGTCTTACGGCCCCGCCGGCGGCAGCAGATCCGTGTCGATATAGCGCACGCGCGCGCTCCACAGGTACATGCCGGCCTCGAAGTTCGTCATCGTCCCGCCCGTGCAGTCGACATCGTCCGACAGGACCAGGGCGAGCAGCGCATCGGGTGGCTGCGTCGACGGATCGGCGGTCGGATCCAGGCCCGGCGGCAGATTCGAGTCGAGCTCGACGGAGCCGGCCAGATGCAGCTGGCCGCCGCCATTGACCGTCGCGTTGCCGAGGCAGATAACGCCGCTGGAAGGCAGCGGTTCCGGCTGATACGTCAGCGTCCAATCGCTACCGGGGGGGAGTTGGTGTGCGTTGAGCACGAAGTCGAACGTGGAGCCGTACCAGAAGTACATCATGTTTGCCGACGACGAAGATGCGACAGGGTCGCCGGTCTGCGCATCGATCATGCCGAAGGAGGTGTGGGCAACGTGCGATGCGCCGGATTGCCCTTCCGGACCCTGCAGGTCGAGGCCATCCACACTGCTGCTGTCGCTCGCATCGCAGGTGCCCTGCGGAGGATGGACTTTCAGCTTGGTGCCGCCGCTGTTGCCGTTGTTGCCACTGTTGCCGGGAGCTGTGCCGGATCCGGGGTTGCCGTGATCGCCGCCGCTATTGCCGTTACCGTTGCCACCCTTGTTACTGGATTTCGTCATCCCGTCGTCGGCGCCGTCGGGTTTGGCATACGCGACGACGCTGGCTGACAGCAACACGGCAGCGAGAACCAGAACGAGATGACGAATGCGCATGGCGTACTCCGTAAGAAACATGGCCCCGTCGATTCCCCGCCAAGGAATATACAAATCCAATCCTGAAGTTCGCGTGAGTGCATCGTGAACACGAAGGCCGCAGCACTGCGGTTCTCAGTGCAGATTGCGCGACCAAGCCGGGCTCTTCGGCAGGCACCCGCCCCAATGTGTGACGTGAGTCACACTGCATCGGCTCGATGCTTGGCCGAACCCAGGAGTACCGAATGTCTTCAGCCCGCATCCGTCAGCACCGCTGAAATGGCTCGGGACGTCGGGGTAGTGGTATTCAGGCTCGAGTCCGTACAGCGCCCCGAGCTGTGCAGCGGCGATCCAGCAGAAGTTGTCCGCGTCCGCTCCCAAGAAAAACGGCAGGGACTGCTCCCTGCCGTTCGTACCATGTGTCGTACTAACGTGATGAAAGACTTAGTGCTTGGTTGACGCCGGCACGTTGACCTTGTCGATGCCGTGCATGACGCCGTTGCTCGTGGTGATGTCGGCGGCGATGACGTGGGCGCCACCGATGCTGATCTTGCCGTCGGCGAGTTTGACCGGCTGGGATTGACCGTTGATCATCTTGGCCGTCTCCCACTTGCCGATGTCCGCGGCCATCTTGCTGCCCTTGATGACATGGAAGTTGACGAGCGAGACGAGTTCATCCTTGTTCTCCGGCTTGAACAGGTTCTCGAGCTGCGCTGCAGGCAGCTTGTCGAACGCGGCGTCCGTCGGCGCGAAGATCGTGAAAGGCCCCGGGCCGCGGAACTGGGCGCCGAGGTTGGCTTTCTCGATGGCCTTGCCGAAGGTGACGTATTTGCCGTCCAGAGCGGCGGTATCGAGCAGGTTCTTCGCCGGGGAAACACCAGGAGCGTTATTGACATGATTCATGATTGGTAGCCTTTTAAAGAGGATTCGCAGCTCCTCGAATCAGAGCTTGAGCGAATCAGAGTGGCCGAAGCCGTGACTTCTGCGCTTCGCAGAAGTGCGAGGCTCAGCGCGGCAAGGGAGGGGCGTGCGGCGCGCTTGAGTGGCCGTTACGACGTTGCGTCGTAGTGCGGTGGTAAGACTACTCGTCAGCGTGTTAGTTCAGCGGTAACACAAACGACATTAGCCGTGCAGGCGCAGCGGGCGTTCAGGAAGCGGCGCGTGCGTTTGCGAATGTAGGGTGGGCCTTGGCCCACCATCTTCTTCTTTACGTGAGTACAGAAGCGCGGTGGGCCGAGGCCCACCCTACGCGGCCCAATCCCGCACCGCCTGCACGAAGCGCAGGCAGTCGATGTAGCGGTTGTACAGCGGCGTCGGCGTTGCGCGGATCACGTCGGGTTCGCGCCAGTCGGCGACGATGCCGTTGCCGGCGAGGTGCTCGAACAGGCTGCGTCCGGCGTCGCGGGGACCGTTCACGCGCAGCGACAGCTGGCAACCCCGGCGCCCGGGTTCGGATGGGGTAACAATTTCCACAACGCCAGAAAGTTGCGTTTGTATCAAATGTTCGAAATAGCCGGTCAGGGCAACGGACTTTTCGCGCAGCCTGCCGATTCCGGCGCGGTGGAAAATCTCCAGCGAAACGCGCAGTGGCGCCAGGGCCAGGATCGGCGGGTTCGACAGCTGCCAGCCGTCCGCGCCCGGTGTCGGCGTGAATTCCGGGCCCATCCTGAAGCGCGTGGACTGGTCGTGGCCCCACCAGCCGGCAAAGCGCGGCAGCGCCGCCGCGGCGGCGTGGCGTTCGTGCACGAAGCAGCCGGCGACAGCGCCGGGGCCGGAGTTCAAGTACTTGTAACTGCACCACACCGCGAAGTCGGCCCCGCTGTCGTGCAGGTTCACCGGCACGTTGCCGACGGCATGGGCGAGATCGAAGCCCACGAGGCAGCCCTTGCGCCGGGCGAGTTCGGCGATGCGCTTCAGATCGAACAACTGCCCGGTGAGATATTGCACGCCGGAGAGCATCACCAGCGCGACGCGCGGTCCGTGCTGGTCGAGAGCGCGTTCCAGGGCCGCCGCGGAAATCGTCCCGTTCGGCTCGTCGCCTTCGAGTTCGATCAGGGCGCTGGCCGGATCGTAGCCGCGATGACGAATCTGGGACTCGACGGCATAGCGGTCCGAAGGAAAGGCGTTTTTTTCCATCAGGATCGCCGGCCGCTCGGCCGTCGGCCGGTAGAAGCTGACCATCATCAGGTGCAGGTTCACGGTCAGCGAATTCATCGCGACGACTTCACCCGCTTGTGCGCCGACTACCTCGGCCAGGTGCTCGCGCACCCCGGCGTGATACGGCATCCACGGATTTTTGCCGCGAAAATGCGCCTCGACACCGAGACCAGCCCAGTCGTCG
>DASRTK010000109.1:0-13556 GCA_035655975.1 Rudaea sp. | reverse complement strand
CGCGCCGTGGCCGCAAACGCCGCCGGCGTTACGCACCCTGGTCGACCGCGCGCGCGATGCCGGCGTATCGTTCGCGACGCGCGGCAACCTGATCATCCTCGCACCGCCGCTGGTGATCGAAGAGAATGAATTGGCCGATGCGCTGAAACTGCTCGATCGGTTGCTGACCGAAATGGAGCAGACGTGAGCAGCGCGCGGGGCTCTACTGGCTCTTCCCATGCCATCATTGCTGGCGCGCACCGCATCGCGACGGCCTTAAAGCCCTCCCCTTCAAGGGGAGGGTTGGGTGGGGATGGTGTTGTGGTTAGAGAGGAACGCCAACGCAGCGTACCGGCGACTCGCAAACACCATCCCCCTCCCAGCCTCCCCCTTGAAGGGGGAGGAGTAAAGCGCCGCCGCGGCGTTGCGGTTGTTGCCAATCACCAAAGGAACACCATGAGTTTCAAACTGACCTATTCGACGATGTTCAACCCGCCGGCCGAAATGCACGAGCGTTTCGAGGCAGCGCTGGCAAAGGTGACCGCGGGGCTCGGCGTGACTTACGATTTCTACATCGACGGCGCCGACGTCAAGGGCACGAACTTCGACGAGCGCCATAGTCCGATCGACCAGCGCCAGTTGCTTGGCCGTTTTCCGGTCGCAACGGCCGCGGAAGCGACGCGCGCGATGGATGCGGCGCACGCGGCGTTCCCGGCCTGGCGCGCGACGTCGCCGAATGAGCGCATGCGCCTGATGCACCGTGCCGCCGCGCTGATCGAGGAACGGGTCTACGACATCGCCGCCGCGGTCTGCCTCGAAGTCGGCAAGAACCGCATGGAGGCGCTCGGCGACGTGCAGGAGACCGCCGATTTCTTCAGTCTCTACGCCGACGATTACCTCAAGCAGAACTGTTTCAATCACAACCTGCCGGACGATCCGTCGACCGAGTTCAAAGCGCACAACCGCAGTACCGCGAAACCGTACGGTGCGTGGCTCGTCATCGCGCCGTACAACTTTCCATTCGCCCTTGGCGGCGGTCCGGTAGCAGCGGCGCTGGTCACCGGCAACACCGTCGTTCTCAAAGGGGCGACCGACACGCCGTGGGCCGGGCGGCTGCTCGCCGACTGCCTGCGCGATGCCGGTTTTCCGCCCGGCGTGTTCAATTACATCAGCGGCGGCGGCAGTGTCGCCGGCGAAGCGCTGGTCGCACATCCGCACATGGCCGGCGTCACGTTCACCGGTTCGTACAGCGTCGGCATGCACATCTACCGTACGCTCGCGAACAGCCGCTATCCGCGTCCGTGCATCACCGAGATGGGCGGCAAGAATGCCTGCATCGTTACCGCGAATGCGGACCTCGAGCGCGCCGCGAGCGGCATCGTGCGCTCGGCCTACGGCCTGAGCGGGCAGAAATGTTCGGCGACCTCGCGCGTCTACGTCGATGCCGCGGTTGCCGACAGGTTGACCGGTCTCGTATGCGAGAAGATCGGCGCGCTGAAAGTCGGCGATCCAAGCCTGAGGGAAAACTGGATGGGTCCGGTAACGACAGCGTCCGCGTACGACAACTATGTGAAATACTGCGAACGCCTGCGTGATGGCGGCAAGATCCTCGCCGGCGGATTCAAGTTGCGCGACGGCGAACTGGCCCACGGTTTCTATGTCGCGCCGACACTGGCCGAAGCGCCGGCGACGCATCCGCTGTTCGACGAGGAAATGTTTCTGCCGATCCTCATGCTATGCCGGGTCAAGGATCGCGACGAGGCGATGCGCCTGACGAATGCTTCGGCACTCGGCCTGACCGCCGGTTGCTACGGCAACGACAACGACATCGAATTCTTTTTCGACCACGTCGAAGCCGGCGTCACTTATGCGAACCGGGCACAGGGCGCAACGACCGGCGCGTGGCCTGGCTACCAGCCGTTTGGCGGCTGGAAAGGATCGAGCTCGACCGGAAAGGGCATCGCCTCGTTCTATTACCTCGCGCAATACCAGCGCGAGCAGTCGCAGACGCGGGTGGAGTAGTGCGATGCTCGCGCGACGCTGTGTGAATGCTCCATCTCAACAGCCGTTCGCGTTGAGCGTAGCTCGCGCAGCGAGCGAAGTCGAAACGGCGCTTCACGGCCCTTCGACTTCGGCGCTCTGCGCCTACGCTCAGGGTGAACGGATTGAGGGAGCGCTTGGATGATTCTCGGCACTCTCCGCGAAGTCATCGCCCAGTTCGTCCACGACGGCCAGAGCATCGCGCTCGAGGGCTTCACGCATCTGATTCCTTTCGCCGCGGGTCACGAGATCATCCGTCAGCAGCGGCGCGGCCTGCGCCTGATCCGCATGACACCGGACCTGATCTACGACCAGCTGATCGGCTGCGGCTGCGCAAGCGCGCTGACATTCTCCTGGGGCGGCAATCCGGGCGTCGGCTCGCTCTATCGTCTGCGCGACGCGGTCGAAAATTCCTGGCCACGTGCGCTCGCGATCCACGAGCACTCGCACGCCGGCATGGCTGCCGCTTACACCGCCGGTGCCGCGCGCCTGCCGTTCGGCATGCTGCGCGGATACGCCGGCACCGATCTGCCGCAGCACAACGCGCAGATTCGCGAAGTCGTCTGTCCCTATACAAGCGAATCGCTAGCGACGGTGCCGGCGCTGAATCCCGACGTGACCGTCATCCATGCCCAGCGCGCCGACCGCCAGGGCAACGTGCTGATCCAGGGCATCGTCGGCGCACAAAAAGAGGCGGCGCTCGCGGCGAAACAATTGATCCTCACGGTCGAGGAAGTCGTCGACACACTCGATGCACCAATGAACGCGATCGTGCTGCCGCACTGGATCATCACCGCGCTTGCAGTTGTTCCACGCGGCGCGTATCCATCGTACGCGCATGGCTACTATGCGCGCGACAACGCGTTCTACCAGCGCTGGGACCACATTGCGCGCGATCGCGCGACCTTCGCCGATTGGATCGAGCGACACGTCCTGCGCACCCGCGATCACGAAGAGTTCATGCGGCTGATCGATCAGGGGCCTGAATTGCCCGCTCTCCAGCCCTCAGCCCCCAGCCCTCAGCCCTCGTCTCACGCATGAACCCCGCAACGCCCGCCACCTACACGCCCGACGAAATGATGACGATTGCCGCGGCGCGCATGCTGTGGCCGGGCTGCGTGTGTTTCGTCGGCATCGGCGTGCCGTCGGCTGCGGCGAATCTCGCGCGCCTGACGCATGCGCCGGACATCGTGCTGATCTACGAATCCGGAACGATCGGCACGCGCCCGCAGGTGCTGCCGCTCTCGATCGGCGATGGCGAACTGGCCGAAACCGCCACGGCGGTCGTGCCGCTGCCGGAAATCTTCAGCTACTGGCTGCAGGCCGGACGCATCGAGGTCGGCTTTCTCGGAGCGGCGCAGATCGATCGCTTCGGCAATCTCAACACGACCGTGATCGGCGACTACGCGAAGCCGAAGACGCGAATGCCCGGCGCCGGCGGCGCGCCCGAGATCGCGCTGCACGCGCGGCAGACGTTCGTCGTGCTGAAACAGTCGTCGCGCAGCTTCGTCGAGAAACTCGACTTCTGCTCGACCGCTGGTTTCCTCGGGGGTTACGGCGAACGCACGCGCCGCGGGTTCACGGGCGCGGGACCGCAAGTGGTGATCACCGATTTCGGCGTGCTCAAGCCGGGGGTGGAATCGCAGGAGCTCACGCTGGTCGCGTGCTACGAGAACGTGAGCGTCGACGCGATTCGCGCCGCCACCGGCTGGCCGCTGCAGGTCGCGCCGTCGGTCGACGTCATCGCAGCGCCGACCGCCGTCGAATTGCAGACGTTGCGCGATTTGCATGAGCGCACGCGCGCGGCGCACGCCGGGACGCGAGTGACGACAAGCGCTGAGACGAAACAGATGAAGCGCGAAGCCTGACCGTGAATTCGCTTTGGAAGTTTGGATTGAGGGCACTATATTTTTGACGTCATTCCCGCGAAAGCGGGAATCCATTTTGCTTTTCGGCTAAAGAGCAGGATCAAGATGGATTCCCGCTTTCGCGGGAATGACGACAGTGATTTAGTTTCTTTGGGAACACCACGACCATGACCAATTTGCAAGCGACTAAAGACGGCGCGACCGTAGCAAGCGCCAACCACATCCGCACCGAACTCCCCGGACCGAAAGCGCGCGCGCTGCTCGCGCGCGACGCCGAAGTCGTGTCGCCGTCGTATCCGCGCGACTATCCGTTCGTCATGTCGCACGGGCGCGGTGTCGAAGTGTGGGATGTCGATGGCAACCGCTTTCTCGACTTCGCTGCAGGCATCGCCGTGTGCGCGACGGGTCACTGTCATCCGCAGGTCGTCAAGGCGATCAAGGAGGCGGCCGACGAATTCCTGCACATCTCCTCGGACTACTGGCACGAGCGCCAGATCGCCCTGGCCGAAAAACTCAACGCGCTCGCGCCGCTCGATGAAGCCGCGATGAGCTTCTTCTGCCAGTCCGGCACCGAGGCAGTAGAAGGCGCGCTAAAGCTTGCGCGTTATGTGACGGGCCGATCACGCTTCATCGGCTTCCTCGGTGGTTTCCATGGCCGCACGATGGGCGCGCTCGCGTTCACGTCGAGCAAATACACGCAGCAGCAGGGCTTCTTCCCGACGATGCCGGGCGTGACACATGTGCCGTATCCAAATCCCTACCGGCCGTTGTTCACTGGAGCCGACCAGGGCAAGGCTGTGCTCGATTACCTCGAAAATGTTTTGTTCGCGGCGAACGTGCCGGCCGCCGAAGTCGCGGGCATCCTGGTCGAACCGATCCAGGGCGAGGGCGGCTACATCGTGCCGCCGGACGGCTTCCTTGCCGGCCTGCGCCGGATCTGCGATCGCCACGGGATCCTGTTGATCTTCGACGAAGTGCAATGCGGCGTTGGCCGCAGCGGGAAGATGTTCGCGGCACAGCACTGGGGCGTCGCGCCGGACATCATGACCTTGGCCAAGGGCCTGGGCTCCGGCATGCCGATCGGCGCCGTGGTCGCGCGCAAGTCGATCATGCGCCAGTGGAAACGCGGCGCGCACGGCAATACCTACGGGGGCAACCCGCTGTGCTGCGCGGCGGCTTTGGCTACATTGGAACTTGTGGAAAAAGAATACGCGGCGAACGCGGCCAAGGTCGGCGAGCACTTCATGGCGCGGCTGGGCGAACTGAAGCAGCGCCACTCGGCAATCGGCGAAGTGCGCGGCAAGGGCCTGATGATCGGCATGGAACTCGTGAAAGACCAGGCAACGCGCACGCCGGCCAAGGACCTGTGCGACGCGCTGATCACGCGCGCGTTCCACCACGGCTTGCTGCTGCTGTCGTGCGGTGCGAGCACAGTGCGCTTCATGCCACCGTTGCTGGTCAGCGAAGACCAAGTCGACGAAGCGGTGGCGATGCTCGAATCTGCATTGCTCGAGGTGCAGGTGGCGTAACCGGACCCCGACGCTGACATGTCCAACCAGAGCACCTCCCTTCCGGCTGCCGCCACCTTCCCCCGCAAGCGGAGGAAGGATCCCAGATTTCGGCGCTTTGGCTTTTCCTTCCCCTGCGAAGCGGGGGAAGGTGCCGCAGGCGGATGGGGGCAAGTCGCTGCTTCGGCGCTTAGGCATTGCAATTCGAAAGCGTGGGCGCTTCTATTTGCGACCTTGCCTTTGTTTGTGCTCCCAACAGCTGCACTGGCCGCCCGCAAACCCGTCCTCGCCCAGATCGACCTGCCACACAACTATTACTACCGCGAGATGTACCTGCCGCAACTCACGACGGGGCCGTCCTCGCTGACGTTTTCGCCGGACGGCAAGGACCTGGTCTACAGCATGGGTGGCTCGCTCTGGCGCCAGGCGATCGGCAGCAACGAAGCGCGCGAATTGACGCACGCGAGCGGCTACGACTATCAGCCGGATTGGTCGTCCGACGGCCGCTACGTCGTGTTCGTTCGTTATCAGCACGATGCATTGGAGTTGTGGCAACTCGATCTGGGCAGCGGCAAGGAACACGCACTGACGAGCAACAAAGCGGTCAATGTCGAGCCACGTCTTTCTCCGGACGGCAGCAGAATCGCCTACGTTTCGACCTCCGGCACCGGCCACTTCGATCTTTACGTGGCCAAACTCGACAGCGGCAAGCTCGGCGTACCGCGGCGCATCGTCGGCGAGCGCAAGAGTGCGGTTCCGCGCTATTACTACTCGGCGTTCGATCATTCAATCAATCCGGCGTGGACGCCGGATGGCAAACGGCTGGTCTTCATTTCGAACCGCGAGATTGCCTACGGCACCGGGGCGATCTGGTCGGTCGCGGTCGATGCGCCCGATGACCTCAAGCAGATCTACACCGAGGAAACCGCGTGGCGCGCGCAGCCACAAGTAACGCCAGATGGGCGCCGCATCCTTTTCAGCAGCTATCACGGACGCCAGTGGCATCAATTGTGGCTGACGACGATCGACGGCGCCGCGCCGCTGCCGCTGACCTTCGGCGAGTTCGACCGAACCGGCGCGCGCTTTTCCGCTGACGGCGCGCGCGTCGGCTACATCAGCAACGAGAGCGGCAATACATCTGTGTGGGTGCAGACGTTGGCGGGCGGAGCGCTCACGCGCGTCGACGCCGCGCAACGCAAGTACAAGGACCCGCGCGCGGCGCTGCATCTGAGCGTGCGTGACGAAAACGGCGCAACGGTTTCGGCGCGCATCAGCGTCGTTGCCGGCGACAGTCGCGCCTATGCGCCGGACAATTCATTGATCCATGCCGACGACGGTTTCGATCGCAGCCTGCAGCCGTTCGAGAACCACTACTTCCATTGCGCCGGCGATTGCACGGTCGATGTGCCGGTCGGTGCGGCGCACGTCGTCGTGACGCACGGCATGGACTACGTCGCGGCGCAGCGCGACGTGCAGGTCAAGGCGGGCGGCGCCGCCGCCCAGATCGCGCTCGCGCCATTGCGGCTGCCCGAAAACTACGGAAAGTTCGTGAGCGCCGACCTGCACGTGCACATGAATTACGGCGGCCACTACCGGCAGAACTCCGAAGGCCTGATGCAGCAGGCGCGCGCCGAGCATCTCGATGCGCTGTTCAACCTCGTCGTCAACAAGGAAGAGCGCGTGCCCGACATCGCCGGCTTCGGCACGCCGCCGCTGTACAAGGACGGCGTGCTGCTGATGCAGGCGCAGGAGTATCACTCGAGCTACTGGGGCCACCTGGGCCTGCTGTTTCTCGACGACCATGATCTGACTCCGGGATTCGTCGGCTACCAGCAGAGCGCGATGAGCAGCGTCTATCCGACCAATGGCGCGATCGCCGACCTGGCGCATGCGCAGCACGGCTTGGTCGGTTACGCGCATCCGTTCGATACGCCGCCGGACAGCGATGCGGTGCTGACGAATGCGTTGCCGGCCGACGTTGCGCTCGGCAAGGCCGACTACTACGAAGCGGTCGGCTTCGACGACCATCTGGTCACGAACGAGGTCTGGTATAAATTGCTAAATTGTGGATTCCGCCTGCCGGCCGGCGCGGGCACCGACGCGATGACGAACTATGCCTCGCTGCGCGGTCCGGTCGGCATGAATCGCGTGTTCCTCGACACCGGCGGGGCGGATACGCCGGAGGCGCTGCGCGATGCGCTTACTCACGGAAAGACGTTTGCGACCAATGCGGCAATGCTGGCTCTGGAAGTCGATGGCAAGCATCCGGGCGACGAACTGGCGTTGAGCGGCCCGCGCCAGGTGACCTATCACGCCGCGCTGCGGTCGTTTGCGCCGGTCGAGCATTTCGAGCTGGTCTACAACGGCAAGGTTGTCGCAACGCACAAGCTGTCCGGAGCGCGCACGCAAGCCGACGTGACCGGTCGCGTCGCGCTGACCGGCAGCGGCTGGCTGCTGCTGCGCGCGTGGAACAAGGACGCGCAACCGCTCGTGCTGGATATTTATCCGTATGCCACGACCAGCCCGGTCTACGTCACGCTCGACGGAAAGCCCGCGCGTTCGCCGCCTGATGCTGCTTACTTCGTGCGCTGGCTCGACCGCGCGATCGAGACTTCGGCGGCGCGCAAGGATTACAACAGCGACGCGGAGAAGAGTACGACGCTCGATTATCTGAAAGCCGCGCGCGCGGTTTATGCGGCGATGCAGTGATATGAGTTGGGTTTCGGAATGCGCTGGGTATCGGCGCGCGGCATGGGAATGTGTTGGGTGTCGAAAAGAGTTGAGCATCGGAAATTGCGACGACCAGTAAGTGAGCGCGCTTCTTTACCCCCTGCCCCCATCGGCTCCATCGATGGGGAGAGGGCTGGGGTGAGGGGCCGCTCTGCTCGAATGACGATTGCACGCATCAGAGGCTACCCTTCAACACCATCCCCACCCAACCCTCCCCTTGAAGGGGAGGGCTTCAAGGGGTCGAAACGTAGTCCTTCGACTTCGCCCCCCGCGGTGCTACGCTCACGACGCGCGTCATTGAAATGAATCGACGCATCCCAGGGGATCTCCGATGAACACGCCAGTCAAAGACACGTCGCGCCTGCTCGGTCCGTGGATGTGCACGGCGCTGGTCGTCGGCAACATCATCGGCTCGGGCGTTTTCCTCCTGCCGGCGGCGCTTTCGCCGTACGGCCTGGCCAATAGCACGAGCGCGTGGCTGTTCACGGCCAGTGGCGCCGTAATTCTCGCGTGTGTTCTCGCCGGGTTGAGTCGTGGTTTGCCCGGCGCCGCCGGACCGCACGCCTACGCGCGCATGGCATTCGGCGAATTGCCGGCATTCCTTATCATCTGGGGCTACTGGATCAGCGTCTGGGCCGGTAACGCGGCGATCGCGACCGGCAGCGTGAGCTATCTGGCCGATCTGTTTCCGGTCATCAGCGAACGGCCCGGAGCCGCTCCGCTGGTCACGGTCTCCGCAGTCTGGCTGCTGACCGCCGTCAACGTGCTCGGCGCGCGCGCGGCCGGAGGCGTGCAGGTCGTGACGACAGTCATGAAGCTGCTGCCGCTGTTCGTGATCGCCGGCATCGGCCTGTTCGTGCTGTTTCACGGCGACGGCCGCATTGCCGCTGCAGCGCAGGCGTCCCCGCCGCTGACGCTCGGCGCGTTCACCGCGGCGGCAACATTGACCTTGTGGCCGCTGCTCGGTTTCGAATCGGCCAGTGTCGCGACCGAACGCGTGCGCAATCCGGAGCGTGTGATTCCGCGCGCGACGATCATCGGCGCGGCGTTGGCCGCGGTCATCTACATCATCGCATCGACCACCGTGCAGATCCTGATTCCCGCCGACGAGCTGGCGAAATCGAATGCGCCGTTCGCCGACGTCGCGCGCCTGTTCTTCGGAGAAGCAGCCGGGCACTGGCTGGCCCTGTTCGCGGCGATCAGCGGCTTCGGCGCATTGAATGGCTGGATCCTGCTGCAGGGCGAACTGCCGTTCCAGCTTGCGCGCGACGGCGTGTTTCCGCGCTACTTCGCGCGCGAGTCGCGCCGTCAGACGCCGGCCCGCGCGCTGGTCGTGTCGAGCATCCTCGTTACCGCACTGATGCTGTTCAATTACGACAAGAGCATGGTCCAGGTCTTCAACTTCGTGATCCTGATCTCGTCGTTTTCGACTCTGATCCTGTACTTCACCTGCGCGGCTGCCGCACTCAAGCTGCTGCACGATGGGCGCCTGCAGATCGCACGCGGCCGCACCGCCGCGCTCGCGACCTGCGGACTGCTCGGCGCAGGCTACGCGCTATGGGCGATCGTCGGCGCCGGCATCAGCACCGACGCCGAGCAGTGCAACGGCGCGCTGCTGTGCTGGGCGGCGTGGTCGAAGAATCCGGTCTACCTGGGTTCGGCGATGATTGCCATGGGCGTGCCTGTGTACTACGCGATGCGGTGGAGAGAAGGGCTGAGGGCTGAGGGCTGAGGGCTGCAGAGAGATGCGCTTCGCCGGATTCGAACCGAGGCATTCCAAGTCTGTCCTCGCTCTCAGACCTGGTCCGTGCCTGTAACTGACCTCACGACTCGCTGCGTTTTTCAGTCCTCGGCCCTCAGCCCTCAGCCCTGATCCAATGTCCGCAAACGCTACACTAATTCGAGTACCTCTATCCGCCACCTACGCCCCGGGGGGCCGTGCGCTCAAGCGCGCGCTGATCGCCGGCATCGGCCGCGTGCTCGCCAGTCGCGAGACGTTGAATCGCATCAACGTATTCCCCGTTGCCGACGGCGACACCGGCAGCAACCTTGCGTTCACGCTGAGCGCGGTGCTCGAAGCGCTGCGGCCGATCAGGCACGCGCATGCCGGCAATGTGCTCGAGCGCGCGGCGAGCGAAGCGATCGACGGCGCGCGCGGCAACTCGGGCGCGATTCTCGCCCAATTCCTGCAAGGCGTGAGCGAGGCGCTCGTCGGCGTCGGCCGCCTGCGCGCGGACCACCTCGTTGCGGCGGCGGGGCTCGGATCCGCACAGGCGCGCGCTGCCGTGGCCGAACCGCGCGAGGGCACCATGTTGAGCGTAATCGCCGCATTCGCCGATGCACTCGCGCGCGCCCGCGACGCCGGCATGTCCGACCTGCGCGAAACATTTGCGCACGCGCTCGCGGCGACGCGCCAGGCGCTCGCCGACACGCCGCAACAACTTGCCGTATTGCGCCGCGCCGGCGTCGTCGATGCCGGCGCGATGGGTTTTGTCGAACTGCTCGAGGGCGTCCAGGATTTCATGCTGCGCGGCCGGGCGGCGCTGTGTGGAAACATCACCGCAGTCAACGCCGTGGTCGGCGTGTTCTCAAGCGTCGAGGGCGAGGACGACAGCGCACACCGCTACTGCACCGAATGCGTACTCGCGGCGGAGGCGATCGATCGCGATGCCGTGCGCGCAGCGCTGGCCACGTTGCCGGCGTCGAGCCTGGTCATGGCCGGCACGCGCGAGCGCCTGCGCGTACACCTGCACATCGACGAACCCGCGATGCTGTTCGACACGCTGTCGCTGTTCGGCAAGGTCACCGCGCGCAAGGCAGACGACATGCGCGCGCAGCAGCGCGCGGCCCGGAAGACGAGCGACGTCGCCGTCGTCGTCGATTCGGCCGCCGACATCCCGCCCGAGGCGTTCGAGCGCCTGCCGCTGCACCTCGTCCCGGTGCGCATCAACTTCGGCGCGCAGGATTACCTCGACAAGGTGTCGTTGTCGGCGCGCGAGTTCTACGCGGAACTCAAGCGCGGCACGCAGCCGGTGCGCACGTCGCAGCCGCCGCCAGGGGACTTTCGCCGCCTGTTCGAATTCCTTTTGAGTCACCATGCCGAAGTCGTCTATGTCGGCCTGTCGCGCGCGGTGTCCGGCACATTGCAGTCGGCCGAACGCGCGGCGCAGGAAACCGATTCGGGGCGCGTGCGCGTCGTCGATACACGCAACGCTTCCGGAGGGCAAGGTCTTCTGGCCGTGCATGCGGCCGAGCGCGCGCTCGCCGGCGCTGACGCGGCGACGATTGCCGCGGAACTCTCGACGCTCGCGCAACAGACACAGACGTTCGCCTACGTGCGCGATCTGAGCAACGCCGTGCGCGGCGGAAGGATGCCACGCTGGGCGCTGCCGATCACGCAGTGGCTGCGGCTGGTGCCGGTCGTTCGCCTTGGCGGCGGCGACGGATGCCTCCACGTCGGCGGCATCATGCGTGATCGCAACAATCTGCCGGCGCACTTCGTCGCGCGCGTCGTGCGCAAGATCGATCACCGTCGGCGCTGGCGCGCCGAAGTCCTGCATTGCGACAATGCCGCCGAGGGCGAAGCAGCGCGTAGCGCGTTGCTGCACATGCTGCCTGACGTCGATGTCTGCGAGCTGCTCGACGCCGGCAGCGCGATCGGCGCGCACGCCGGTCCCGGCGCCGTCGCGATCTCGCTTATGCCGGATGTGCGCTGACATGCTGCTCGTCGGCGCAGTCCTTCTGTCCTATCTGCTCGGCTCCTTGTCCGGCAGCCTGTTGATCGGTCGCCTGCATGGCGTCGACATCCGTCGTGCCGGCAGCGGCAACGCCGGCGGCACGAACGCGTTCCGAACGCAAGGCTGGCGCTTCGCGCTCGCTGTCATCGTAATCGATGTCGGCAAGGGCGCCGCTGCCGCGTGGCTCGGAATGCATGCCGCTGCCGCCGCGCCAGCGCCGTTCGACACTCCTGACGCGCAGGGCGCACTGTGCGGACTCGCTGCCGTGATTGGTCACTGCTGGCCGTTGTACTTCGGTTTCCGCGGCGGCAAGGGCGCAGCGACCGTCGTCGGCGCCTTGCTCGTGCTGGCGCCGGTATACGTGATGCCGATGCTCGGCATCTGGGCGCTGGTGTTGATCGCGACCGGCTATGTCGGCCTGGCAACGATGGTTGCCGCCGTTGCGTTCGCGGCGCTCGCGGTCTTGAGTTCGGGCATGGCGCCGAGCGCGCTGACGTTGTTCGCAATCGCGATTACGCTGATGATCATATTCACCCACCGCAGCAACATAGCGCGCCTTGCGCGTGGCCAGGAGCATCGCTTCGACAAGGCGCGCGTGTTTCATCGGTTGTGGCGTGACGGGTGACCCGTTGCCTCCGTTTCCGCGCTTGACTAGCCGGCGCACGTCCGAGAATCGCTGTCGGAAAGCAGACGCGCCTGTTGCAGCAACGCGGTCGATCTAAGTTTTTGGCGAGGCTGTATTTGCGCCGGCCCGAGGCGACGAATGACGTGCCTCAGCGGCGGCAAGCATCGCTTCGAAACGAGGGTCACTGCGAAGAGAATCGAGATCGCTGTCGACCCGTATCCAGCGCAGGCCATCAGGCTGAGCTCCGTTGACCACCCCCGACAGAAGATCAAGCGCGCGATCTCCCAGGCCAGCCTTGGCCATGGCACAGGCGAGGTTGTAGTGCAGGTTGATATTGTCTGGATCGAGCAGCATCGCGCGCTCGGCCAATTCGCTGGCTCGCTCGTTCTCGCCCAGAACGAACAGCGCAGCGACGCCGAAACCCATCGCTGTGCCGTGGTCCGGCTCCGCGGCAAGGACTCGTTCGACCCGATCGAGCGTGCGGCGCGCGGCGCTGCGGGTGCCCGGTCTGTCGCCTAGCGCTGTGTAACTCTGCAGTGCCATGCCGAGAGCCCAAAAATCGGTGTCGTACACTTGAGCGGCTTTTTCCAGATAGGCAATCGCGTCGCCGTGCCGGCGGGTCGCTATGGCACAGCGTCCGGCCGCCGCGTTAGCCTCGTATGAGTCCGGGTCGAAGCGCAGCGCAGTCGCGATCTCAATCATCGCCTCGTCGTAGCGGCCCAGGCCGACCAGGACGCGAGCTCTCGCCGCATGGGCCAGCGGAAGGCCCGGATCCAGCGCGAGCGCCCGCTCTGCAGCCTCCAAGCCGTTGTCGCCCGGTTCGCCAGCAATCACATTCAATATCGACAGGCCGATCGAGAGCAGCGCCCAGGCAAGTGCATAGTTGGGATCGATCTCCAGCGCGCGGCGGCAAAGGCGCACGATGAGGTGCTGATGCCGCATCGTGCCCATCACGCTGTAATGGCGCGCCATGAGATAGAACTTGTAGGCTTCGGGATTCGTGGTCGAGCGCTGGCCGATGGCTGTGCTTTCCTCAGGCAGGAGCTTGAGCTTGAGTACCGCTACGATC
>DASRTK010000108.1:0-4627 GCA_035655975.1 Rudaea sp. | reverse complement strand
CCGTTTCAAGGTATTTCTGACCGCCAGCGCCGAAGAACGCGCCAAACGGCGCTATAAGCAGTTGAAGGAAAAGGGATTGAGCGTTACACTTGCCGCCCTTTTGCGGGAGATCCAGGCGCGCGACGTTCGCGACGCCGGGCGCGCGGTGGCTCCGCTCAGACCGGCAGCCGACGCGGTGCTGATCGACTCGACCGGCATGCCGATCGAAGCCGTGGTTGCCACGGTGCTCGCACTGGTCAGGCCGCGGTAGCGTGGGGACGGGCGCCGCAGCGGAAGAAGCGAAACGTTTTTCGAATCGGATCGGAGTCGGTCCGGTTCACGGTCCTGCCGTTCGCGGCAGGGAATTGCAACGGCACGAAAGTGCCCCAACAGGTGGATCAGAAGTCTCTATTCATCAAAAGCTTAGAGCCTGGTCTTGAGACAACTTGGAACCAACATGACTGAGAGTTTCGCTGAGAGTTTTGCCGAACTGTTTGAACAGAGCCAGACGCTGGCCAAATTAAAGCCGGGCACCATCGTTTCCGGCATTGTCGTCGAGATCCGCAACGACGTCGTTGTGGTCAACGCCGGGCTCAAATCCGAGGGCATTGTACCGATCGAGCAGTTCCAGAACGAACGGGGCGAGCTGGAAGTAAAGGTCGGCGACGAAGTCAAGGTTGCCCTGGATGCCATCGAGGACGGCTTCGGCGAAACGCGCCTTTCGCGCGAAAAAGCCAAGCGTTCGCTGGTCTGGGACGAACTGGAAACCGCGCAGCAGGCCAACGCCACCGTCGTCGGCAAGATTTCCGGCAAGGTCAAGGGCGGCTTCACTGTCGACATCAAGGATGTCCGCGCATTCCTGCCGGGCTCGCTGGTCGACGTGCGTCCAGTCCGCGATCCGGTGTTCCTCGAAGGCAAGGAACTCGAATTCAAGATCATCAAACTCGACCGCAAGCGCAACAACGTCGTGGTCAGCCGCCGCGCCGTGGTCGAGAGCGAGCATTCGGAAGAGCGCGAGCAGCTGCTCGAGCGCCTGCAGGAGAACGCGGTCGTCAAGGGCGTCGTCAAGAACCTCACCGATTACGGTGCGTTCGTCGACCTCGGCGGCATCGATGGCCTGCTGCATATCACCGACATGGCGTGGAAGCGCGTGCGTCATCCGTCCGAAGTCGTCAACGTGGGCGATGAGCTCGAAGTCCGTGTCCTGCGTTTCGACCGCGAGCGCAATCGCGTTTCGCTCGGCCTGAAGCAGCTCGGCGAAGATCCCTGGGTTGCGATCAGCCGTCGCTATCCGACCGGCACGCGCCTGTTCGGCAAGGTCTCGAACGTGACCGACTACGGTTGCTTCGTCGAACTCGAGCCGGGCGTCGAAGGCCTCGTGCACGTGTCCGAGATGGACTGGACCAACAAGAACGTCAATCCGGCCAAGATGGTGCAGGTCGGTGACGAAGTCGAAGTCATGGTCCTGGACGTCGATGAAGAGCGCCGTCGTATTTCGCTCGGCATCAAGCAGACGCACGCCAATCCGTGGGAAGCGTTCGCCGCGATCCACAAGAAGAACGATCGCGTCTCCGGCCAGATCAAGTCGATCACCGACTTCGGCATCTTCATCGGCCTGGACGGCGGCATCGACGGTCTCGTGCATCTGTCCGACATTTCCTGGCAGGGCACCGGCGAAGATCTCGTGCGCCAGTTCAAGAAGGGCGACACGGTCGAGGCGGTTGTCCTCGCGGTCGATCCGGAACGCGAGCGCATCAGCCTGGGCATCAAGCAGCTCGAGCAGGATCCGTTCGGTCAATACATGGCGGCCAATCCGCGCGGCAGCATCGTTAACGGCACGGTCAAGGAAGTCGACGCGAAGGGTGCGACGATCGAACTGGCCGACGGGGTCGAAGGCTACGTGCGTGTTTCCGACATCGCCAAGGAGCGCATCGAGGATGCTTCGCAGCATCTGAAGGTGGGCGACAAGGTGGAAGCGAAGTTCACCGGCATGGACCGCAAGGGCCGCGTGCTGCAGTTGTCGATCCGTGCCAAGGATGACGACGAAATGCAGCAGGCGCTCGAGGACTACCAGTCGGCGTCGGGTGGGACGACCAAGCTTGGTGCGCTGCTCAAGGAGCAGTTCAACAAGTCCGAGTAACATCGCATGTCGCGGCTCGGGGGAAACTCCGGGCCGCGACGCGATCCGATTGACCAAAAAAACAATTTTCACAACGCCCTCAAGAATTCGGATCCTGCGTCCATGACCAAGTCGGAGCTGATCGAGGCCCTGGCAGCAATGCAGAGCCACCTGGCTTTCAATGATGTAGAACTCGCGGTCAAGAACGCGCTCGAGCAAATGAGCCAGGCGCTGGCCAAGGGCGAGCGCATCGAGATTCGCGGCTTCGGCAGCTTTTCCCTGCACTATCGTCCGCCGCGCATGGGACGCAATCCCAAGACCGGTTCGGCCGTCGCGCTGCCGGGCAAGCATGTGCCGCACTTCAAGCCCGGCAAGGAATTGCGCGAACGCGTCAATGCGTCCGCACAAAAACATCCGGTACGCGGCTGATCGAGACTGGATGCCAGCGGGCTGGATGGCAGCAGGCTGAACGCCTGCGCCGCTCCGGCGCGATCAGCGACACCATTACGATGCCCAGATTCCCCGTCGCATGCGTCTCGGACTGATTGTTTTCCTGGTGTTCGTGTTCGCCGTCGCCGGCGCAGCGTTCGGTGCATTGAACAGCCAGCCGATCGAACTCGACTTCTATTTCGGAACACTGACGCTGGTAAAAGGCGGCGCCGTGATCGGCGCCTTGCTTCTTGGATGGATGCTTGGCGGCCTGCTCGTGTATATCGGCCTCGTGCTGCCGCTACGGCGTCGCCTGCGCGTTCAGTCGCGCCGGCTCAAGCAGCTCGAAGCCGCCGCGCACAGCGAAGTGGACACCGCAATCGCACAGCCGCCCGCGGCCGACGCATGACTCTGGTCCCGCCGATCTTTATCGTTGCGCTGGCGATGCTGCTGCCGGTCGCGGCCGTGTCCGGCTGGTTTCTCGGCCGGCGCAACAGCGAGCGCTCGCGCCGCGCAGGCGTCAGTGAGTTGTCGTCGAGTTACTTCCGCGGACTGAACTACCTGCTCAACGAGCAGCCGGACAAGGCGATCGAGGTCTTCCTCAAGCTCGCCGAGTTCAACCGTGACACGGTCGAAACGCATCTTGCCCTCGGCAACCTGTTTCGCCGTCGCGGAGAAGTCGATCGTGCGATCCGCGTGCACCAGCACCTGATTGCGCGGCCGAACCTCAGCAACGAGGAAAAGACCATCGCTCTGCTCGAGCTCGGCGAAGATTACATGCGCGCCGGCTTGCTCGACCGCGCCGAAACACTGTTCACGGACCTGGTCGCGATGGATGCGCAGGTGCCGTCGGCACTGCGCCACCTGATTGGCATCTACCAGCACGAGAAGGACTGGGGCAAGGCGATCGACCACGCGCGGCGCCTCGAGAAGATCGCCGGCGACTCGCAAGGTCCGGTCATCGCGCAGTTCTACTGCGAACAGGCCGAACAGGCGCGCGCGGCAAAGAATTTTGCCGACGCGCACGATCACCTGATCCATGCGTTCGAAAGCCAGCCCGAATGCGTGCGCGCATACATCGTGCTCGGCCACGTCGAAATGCAGCAGGGCCACCTCGATGCCGCGGCCGAGGCATTCGAGCGCGTGGCCACGCTCGACGTCGATTTCGTGCCCGAAGTGTTGCCGCCGTTGCTCGACTGCTATGCGCGCCTGCAGCAGATGGAGCGCGCGGAGAAATTCCTGCTCGATGCGATCGAGCGCTCGCAAGGCGTGACGCCAGTGATCGCGCTGGCGCGCCTGTACGCCAGCACGCAGGGCGAACAGGCCGCGATCGACTTCCTGACGCGGCAGTTGCGCCAGCGGCCGTCGGTGCGCGGGCTAATGACGCTGATCGGCGCGACACTGCACAAGTCCGAAGGCGAGGCACGCGAGAACCTGCTGATTCTGCAGGACCTGACGCGAAAGCTGATCGAAGGCCAGGCCATGTACCGCTGCAGCCGCTGCGGATTCGGCGCCAAGGCACACCACTGGCAGTGTCCGAGCTGCAAGACCTGGGGATCGGTCAGGCCGATCCACGGCGTCGCGGGCGAGTAACTCCACAGTGGACTGGTTGTCACAACCGTCCGACGTGCGCTGGTGGGGTTCGATCGTCGCCGTGTTCCTGATTTCGGCCGCGGTGACAGCGCTCGGCATCCGTTACGCCCGCCATCGCAACCTGATCGATCATCCGGGCCAACGGCGCTCGCATTCAGAACCGACCCCGCGCGGCGGGGGTATTGGAATCGTGGCCGCAGTGCTCTGCCTGTTTGCGGCCGAAATGATCATCCTGCCGCGCGAGGCACTGGTCGACTTGCTCGGGTGCTGGATTGCGCTTGCCCTGGTCGCAGCGGCCGGCTGGATCGACGACCATCGCGGCCTGGCCGCGCGCTGGCGCATTCTGATACACGCGCTGGCTGCGGCGATTGTGCTCGGCGGAATGGCGAGCGCCGCAATATCCGCCGGGAACGGCGCGGCCGGCGCGCCGGCGATTGCCTACGCGATCATGCTCGGCGTGATCTGGCTGAGTCTCGTCTGGTCGATCAACCTGCACAATTTCATGGA
>DASRTK010000107.1:0-10523 GCA_035655975.1 Rudaea sp. | reverse complement strand
GCCGCGCCGTAGTTCGCCCGGTTCACCGCAGTTTCTGGGCTTTCCGGCCCGTATCGTGCAATGGACAGATCGAGCGTTTCGCGCATTGCTGCGGCCGCGGCCGGGTAGTTCTCGAGGCGGACATAGAGCATGGCGACGTTGTGCAGGTCGTTCGCGACTTCGGGATGTTCGTTGCCGAAGGCGATGCGATCGATGCGCAGGCATTCCTGGGCGGCTTCGAGGGCGCCGGCGAAATCGCGGCGGGCGAGAAGGACCATCGTCAACCCGTTGAGGTGACGGGCATGCCGCCAATCATCCTTCGGCAGCGCGCCGGCATCGATATCGAGCGCGGCGCGGCTCTCGCGCTCGGCGGCTTCGAGATCCCCGCTGCGACGCCATACGCGCGACAGCGCGTCGTGCGCGATTCCGAGCTTGACGTGCTGCGGGCCGTAGTGGCGCTCGTAACGCGCCAGCAACTCCCGGTAGGTTTGAGCAGCGCCTGCAAGGTCGTTCGCGCTCAGTTGAACGTTGCCCACCGTGCTCAGGGCATACTCGATTTGACCGTCGTCGCCGCTGGCCCGTGCCAGCCGCAACCCGTCGTCGCCGTCGCGCACGGCGCGTTCTTTGTCGTGCTGTTTCGTCGCAATTTCGGCCGAGTCGAGCAGCAGTTGCGCATGCAGCGCAGTCTCGGTTGCCGGCACGCGAGCGATCAGTGCGTCGACGAGATGACGCGAGCCGGCGTAGTCGCCGCTCAGCATCAGGCAGCGCGCGAGCTCGCGCCCGGCGGCGAGCGTCAACGGATCGCCGGCGCCGAGATCGCGCCGCGCCCGATCGTAGTTCGATTGCATCGCCTGTTGCGCATCGGCGATGTGGCCGCGGGCAGTGAGCACAGCACCAAGCTGCGTCAGCAACTCCGTGCGCACCTCGGGATTCATCCGCGCGTCGCCGCGCGCCTTGGCAATGGCCTGCTCGACGACTTCGGTGATCCGCGGCGGCCCTTCGCGCGGCACACTGGGTTCGGCTTCGGAGAATGCCGAGAACATGAAATCGCGCATCGCGTTGGCGCGAATCGCTTCGTGGCGGGCGATATGCCCTTGCCATAGCGCAAGGCCCAATGCCGCGAGAATCCCGAGCGCGAAGATCGCCGTTGCCGCTACGCCGGCGCGATGACGCCGCACGAATTTTCCGGCTCGATAAAGGCGCGACGGCGGATGCGCCACAACGGGGCGGCCGCCGAGCATGCGTTCGATGTCGTCGGCGAACGCGCCGGCCGACGCATAGCGCCGTTCGGGCTCAAGTTCGATCGCCTTCAGGACGATGTTGTCGAGATCGCCGCGCACCGCGCGCCGCGTCAGCGACGGCGGTGCCGGCAGCACACCGGGCCCTTCGTCGCCGGTGATTTGCGATGACGGCGTGCGCCCGCTACCTCCGGCCAGGCGTTGTCCGGTGACCAGTTCGCCGAGCAGGATGCCGAGCGCATAGACATCGGTTGCCGTCGTGATCAGTCCGCCAAAGCGCTGCTCCGGCGCTGCGTAGGCCGGCGTGAACGCGGCCATGCCCGTGCGCGTCTCATCGTCGCTGTCGAGCAGTTTGGCGATGCCGAAGTCGAGCAGCTTGACTTGACCGTCCTCGGTGACGAGCACGTTCGAAGGCTTCAGGTCGCGATGCACGATCAGCGCACGGTGCGCGGCCTCTACCGCCCGGCAAACCTGCAGAAATAGCGCCAGGCGCCGGCTCAGGTCGAGGCGGTGTTCGCGCGCGTGCTCGACGATAGCCTGGCCCTCGACGAGATCGAGTGCGATGTAGGCAAGTCCATCGGCGGTAACACCGCCTTCGATCAGGCGCGCGATACCGGGATGACGCAGCTGCGCGAGTGCCTGGCGCTCGTGCCGGAACTGACGCCGCGCATCGGGGGAATACAGCCCTCGGCGCAGCACCTTCAGCGCGACCTGTTGCTGCACGCCTTCGAAGTCACGCCGGGCACTGAACACGGTCGATGAACCCCCTTCACCG
This sequence comes from Rudaea sp., assembly GCA_035655975.1. Taxonomy (GTDB): domain Bacteria; phylum Pseudomonadota; class Gammaproteobacteria; order Xanthomonadales; family Rhodanobacteraceae; genus Rudaea. Next base: position 8,531 of record DASRTK010000107.1, on the reverse strand, counting down.
AGCACCGAGACCAGTTCGAACGGACCGATGCGGCTGCCCGGCGGCAGCGCGACAGCAGTCTCGTCGTCGCCGATCGCAGCGACCGCCACGCGCGCACCGCCGGTGAACAGCGCTTTGCCTCCCGCGTCTGCGATCAGCATCTGCTCGACGCGCTCACGCAATGCGGCGTCCTGACAGCGTTCGTCGAGAAACGCCGAGCGCGCGGCCGCCGGCAACTCGACGGTTGCCTCGAAGAGTTCACGCAATGATCGCAATGTTTGCATCCGCGTGGCCCGAAGTACCACATTGATGTCAACGCCGTTAGGCCGGGAACTGCGTCACTTGCCCAATTCGGTCTCGAGGAACGCGCGCGCGAAGCGACAGTCGCGATCGATCGTGCTGCGTGCTACGTCGAGTGTTTCGGCGATCTGCTGCGTAGTCAGCCCGGCGAAATAGTACAGTTCGACCACCCGTGCGGCGCGCGCGTCACCGGCCTCGAGATGTTGCAGGGCGGCGTCGAGCGCGATGGCCTGCTCGGCGCTGTCGATCGCGAGTTGCTCATCCGAGCCGGTCAGCGTGATGCGTTGCCACTCGCCACCGGCCCGAAGGCGCAGTCGATCACGTGCGCGATCGGCGAGCAGATGGCGCATCGCGCGCGCGGCGTAGCCGAAGAATCGCGCGCGATGGCCGAAATTGAGTTCTTGGTGGGTGGACATGCGCAGATACAGTTCATGCACGAGCGCGGTCGTTTCGAGCGTCGAACCGCGCGGCGTCCGCGCTAGCTGGCGCGCTGCCATCGCCTTGAGCTGCATATAGACGTCCGCGAACAGCGCGTCCGTCGACTGCGGGGCGGAACCTTCCGGTGCCTCGGGCGTGGGACTCATCGTCTGGCCCTCCGCGCTGATTGTAGCGGATCGCGCAGCGCGAACGCGGTCGAAATGGACGTTTCCATTGCTAGCTGCTGGGGCAACATCGATCGCCGGCGAATCGGGCTGCAGGTGATAGTCGTCCTTGACGGCTAAGGCGCGCTCCCTGCGCGCTATTGCGCACGTCCGCGTTAATCGACTTGAAGCGGTCCAATCGCGGGCCGTTGGTCGCATGGCCGCTATCAAGTCTGCGCTATTGGAAACTGCTGCAGAACAGGTAATCGCCGCTGTTGTCGCAGGCATACGGCGACTGTCGTTCGTAGGCGCCGACGTCGCGCGGCCCGAACGTGTCGGCGACGGTCGGCACGTCGATCTCGTGTGGATTGCCGTCGAGATCCGGTTCGTGCAGGCCGATTCCGCCGGCGTAGTCGACGGCTTTCGAGTTGAGCCGGAGGTGATAGTCGCCATTGGCCGGATCGACAAAGCCGGGATTGCTGATGGTTTCCACGGTCAGGTCGCCTCCATAGGAATGGTCGACGAGCGTGTAATGCACCTGCGGAACCCAGCCCGCCGGGATGCCGGGCTGGAACACGATCGAATTGGTCAAGGTCGGGGAATCCGTGAAGAAGCCCGGCGACTGGTCACCGAACGCCGCGCCGCCGATGCTGTTGTCGGCGATCGTGCACTGGTCAACGGAAGCCCCGTAGCCAGCGTCGCGATAAAATACGTTGTAGCTCAGCAGATTGTGCGAGATCAGGCAGTTGCTCAGCTTCGGCCCGGCCTGGTACGAGAAGACCAGCGTTCCGACGTTGTTGTCGTGCAAGGCGACGCGGTCGGCATCCAGCGTGCCGAAGACGACGATCGCAGCGCCGCCGGTCAGCGTGTTCGTCGAAGGGTCGCGAGACTCGTTGCCGGCGATTTCGTTGCACGCGATCCCGCGCGCGCAGGCGACGCCGGCCGGGCCGCCGCAGACGGCCCGGTTGAAATAGCCGTTGGAGAGGGCGTTGTTGTCGTAGTAGTGATCGAGGTACAGCGCTGCGCCGTCGAGAGCCGCATTTTCGACGATACGGGCATTCGTCGCGCAGAAATTCGCAACGCCATCGGCGTCCGAGGGGTCGCCGCGCGCAAACACGGCGCCGCCGTGCTGATCGGCAGAGTTGCCGCTGACGGTCACCGGCCGCCGCGGGTCGGTCGTGTAGAGATTCACGTAACCCTTCGCCTTGTTCGGGCCGCCGAACACCGCGATGCCGCCGCCGTATTGCGCCTGGTTCGCATAGATGACGCCGTCGAGAGCGAGCCCCGGCGAACCGATGTCGGCGCGCGCCGGCCCGATGACTTCGAGCCCGCCGCCGAAGGAACTGGTCGCCTCGTTGTAGCCGATCAGCGTGCGGTCCTCGTCGGCGGCTAGGTTCGAACTGCCCTCCAGTCGGATGCCGCCGCCAGAGACATCGGCGACATTGAACGTGACCATCGTATTCGCGCCGAGGGTCAGCGTTGCGCTGCCGCCCGACGGCGTCACGTCGATGCCGCCGCCGTAGGCCGCGTGATTGTGTTCGACGACGCTGGTCAGCAGCGTCAACGAACCGTGTCCGCCGAAATAGATGCCGCCACCGCTGCCCCCGTCGCCGCTGTTGTCGCCGTCGCGGATGTCGAGGTACTGCAGTGTCACGCTGCTCGCGTTGCTGACGTTGATGACACTGCCCCCGCTGCTGCCGCTGATCGTCGCGAGCGGGGCCAGGATCGGCGGTGGACAGGTCGGATTGCAGATGACGACCGAAGCGGGACCGCAGGTGTCGCCGTCGGCGCGGCCGATCAACGTGACGTTCTTGTTGTCGACATTCAGATGCTGGTTCGTATACAAGTGCTCGTGCGTGATGAAGATCTTCGTCCCATACAGGCACGTCGCCGCGTCGATCGCGGCCTGGATGTTGTCGTGAGTGCATGCCGCATCGCTGTGAATGTCGCCTACGTAGAACTCCGGCGGCGGCTTGAGCAGGCTGCAGGCCGCCAACGCGTCCTGCGCGAACTGCCCCAGGCCGAACAGCACGATCAGTTGCAGGACCGCAACGGCGAAAAATCGGCGCCGGGCAAATCCGGCTCGGTCGTTCGTGCGCATCGTCGTCTCCTCGCATTGCCGATGGGTCGACATGCACGGGTAAACGCCGTTTGCGTATGGTTTGCTTCATGGCGATGCCGGCGCTACGGCCGGATCAGGGTCTTGTCGCCGCCTGCGCAGCGGCCTGCGCGTCCTGGATCGAACGCGCCGAAGCGTCGTCGTAGCGCCGGCTCGCTTCGAGCGCGCGTTGCGCCCATTCGCGCGCGCCGGGGCGGTCGCCCGAAGCGCGTAGCGCATCGGCACGGATGAGCCACAGGTAAGGGCCCGTTCGGACGTTACGGAAACCGTCGACGTGTTCGAACATGTCGATCGCGGCGGTGCTTTCGGCGACCGCAGCGGGGGTGTCCCCGCGCGCGAGCGCGAGCCTGGCCAGTCCGCCGTGGGCCAGCACGATCGGTGTCAGCTTGCGTCCGTGCGCCTGTCCGATCACCTCGTTGAACTGCTCCTGCGCGCCGGCCAGGTCGCCTTGCCCGAGCAGGAATCTGCCCCAGCGCTCGCGCGTGCTGAGCACCGGATAGAAATCCGCGGCGCCCTTCGTGATCCACTCGTCGATCAGCGCCTTCAGCGTACGCCGTGCATCGTCGCTTCGTCCGGCCAGGTCGTAGGCATCGCCGAGGATCTGCTTCACGCGGCGCAGGTCGAATTCGTACAGCTCGCCTTTCATGTATTGCTGCTGCACGCCTTCGAGCAGCGGAATCGCCAGCTGCGCGCGGCCCTCGTTGACCAGGCAACGCGCATACATCTCGCGCACGAATGCCGCATCGTATGCTTGTTGCGGCTCGGGTTGCCCCGGCAGCAGCGGCAGCAGCGCGGCGAACATCGCCTGCGCGCGCTCGCGATCGCCGCGCTGGTGCACCGCCGCGGCGTAGTTCGCCGCAGGCACCCAATAGCGATGGTGGTGTTCGCCGGTAGTCAGCCGGGCGATCTCCGCGACTCGTGCGTAAGCCTTCTCGGCGCCGTCGAAGTCGCCCTGGTACAACAGCGCGCCGGCGAGGTTGCCGTAGAGCGGCTGCAGCCCGGCGTCGTCGCGATCGGGCAAGCTTTCGGCGATTTCGATCGCGCGCGCGAAGTACTTTGCCGCCTCGACGTCGTTCATCTGGCCGCTCAGTTCGTTGCCCATTGCGTTGAGCGCATCGACGTAGCCGTTGCTCTCCGGCGCAACGTGCGCGTATAGGTCGACGCCATTCTTCAATGCCTGCATGCGCTGCGCGGTCGCAGCGAAGTCGTCGCTCAGCGCATCGCCGCGCACCAGCCACCAGCGCGCGCGCAACGTTGAGTCGTCCAGGCCGGCGCGCTTGAGCAGCGGATCGATCTGGTCGAGCAGTTGCAACGCCTGCTTGAAATCATTGCGGTTGCTGGCATCGCTCGCGTCGTCGATCAGGTCGGAGATGACGATCGGATGCAGCTCGCCATAGTGTTTGCGGGCGAGTTCGAGCTGCTGGCGATGCAGCGCCTGGTAGCGCTCCTGATCGTCGAAGGCGTGATAGATCGACGCGGTCACGCCGAGCAGCTCGATCTGCGTATCCGGTTCGTTGGCGAAGTCCTTGTCGATGCGCGGCGCGTTGAGGTCGAGCAGTTCCCGGGCCGTGATTTCACCGCGCGGCTTGTCCTGCGCGATGCGTGGATCGCTCGCGCGGAACACGCGGATCAGGAAATCTTTCGTCGCATTCGCGCGCGTGGCCTCGCGCTCGGCGCTGCGCGCCGCATCGCGGGCAACTTTCGCCTGCCAGATCGCGATGCCGAAGGCCGTCATCAGCGCGAGCAGGAACAGGACAGTCGCCACGACGCCGCCGCGATGGCGCTGGATGAACTTGCGCGCGCGATACCGGCGCGATGGCGGATGTGCCGCGACTGGCCGGCCATCGAGCATGCGGTCGATGTCGTCGGCGAATGCGCCGGCCGACGCGTAGCGCCGCTCCGGTTCGGCTTCGATCGCCTTCAGCACGATATTGTCGATGTCGCCACGCAGCGCGCGACGTGTGATCGGCGCCGGTGCCGGCAGCGTGCCGGCTGGCTCGTTCCCGGTGATCTGCGATGACGGCGTGCGGCCGGTTTCTCCGCTCAATCGCTGACCGGTGACGAGTTCGCCGAGCAGGATGCCGAGCGCGTAGACGTCGGTCGCGGTCGTGATGAGCCCGTCGGCGCGCTGCTCCGGCGCGGCGTACGCCGGCGTGAACGCCGGCAACCGGGTCTGGGTCTCGTCCTCGCGGTCGAGCAGCTTGGCGATGCCGAAGTCGAGCAGCTTGACTTGGCCATCGGCCGTCACGAGCACGTTCGACGGCTTGAGGTCGCGGTGCACGATCAGCGCGCGATGCGCCGCTTCGACGGCGCGGCAGACCTGCAGGAACAGGCGCAGGCGCGCGCCCAGGTCGAGCCGGCGCTCGCGCGCGTAGTCGGTGATCGGGTTGCCCTCGACCAGGTCGAGCGCGATGTAGGCCAGGCCGTTGTCGGTAACGCCGCCCTCGATCAGGCGGGCAATGCCGGGGTGTTGCAGCTGCGCCAACGCCTGGCGCTCGCGCCGGAACTGGCGTTGCGCGTCCGGCGAATACAGGCCGCGGCGCAGGACCTTCAGCGCGACCTCCTGGCGCACGCCCTGCACGTCGCGCCGCGCACGGAACACGGTCGACGAACCGCCCTCGCCGAGAACCGCGATCAGCTCGAACGGACCGATCTGGCTGCCGGGCGGCAGCGCATCGGCAAGCTCGGCATCGCCGATCGCGAGTGCGGCAGCGCGCGCGCCGCCGGAAAACAGCGCCGTGGCATCTTCGTCTGCGTGCAGCAGCCGTTCGACTCGCGCGCGCAGCGATGGGTCGGCGCAGCGCTGGTCGAGAAACGCAGCACGCGCGGCCGGCGCCAGCTCGATCGCGGCCTCGAACAAGTCGCGCAATGACTGCGATGTCTGCATGCGTGCCCCTTCGTCTAAGCGGTTAACGCTTTCAGGCGGCGCAATGCGTCATACCGACACCTCGGCCTTGAGGAATGCGCGCGCGAAGCGTCCGTCGCGGTCTACCGTGCTGCGCGCCACGCCGAGCGTCTCGGCAATCTGTTCGGCGGTGAGCCCGGCGAAGTAGTGCAGCTCCAGCACCTGGGCGGCGCGCGCATCGGCCTGCTCGAGGCGCTGCAGCGCGGCATCGAGCGCAAGCGCCTGTTCGGCACTGTCGATGGCCAGCTGCTGATCCGACCCGGTCAGCGTCGTGCGCTGCCACTCGCCGCCTGCGCGCTGGCGTAAGCGATCGCGCGCACGATCGGAAAGCAGGTGGCGCATCGCGCGCGCAGCGTAAGCGAAGAACTGGGCGCGATGGCCGAACACCGTTTCGCGGTTCGCGCACATGCGCAGATACAGCTCGTGCACGAGCGCGGTGGTTTCCAGCGTGCCGCCCTTCGGCGTCAACGCAAGCTGGCGCGCCGCCATCGCCTTCAGGCGAGCGTAGACCTCCGCGAACAGCGCGTCGGTCGGCTGTCCGGCAGCATCTCCTGGCGCGTCCGGTGTCGGCTGCATGGCATTGGCTCTCGACCGATTCTAGCCGGTCGGCGTGCTGGCGGCGTGAGTTCTTGCATCGCAACCCCCAGGATCAGGTATGGTTCGATGTCTTCGATCAACGCTCGCCGTACGAAGACTGCGACATCGATCGCAAATGGCCGCTATGGCGTTGCCGTGCCTGCCACTTCCGGATAGATGTCGCCGCGCCCGCTGAGTTCGCGCAGCAACAATTTGGTCCTGGGCGGCAGCTCGGCGGCGGGCACGTTCAAGGCAATGGCTTCCTCGGCGGTCTTGCGTGCGTCGTCGTCGCGCTTGAGCGCCTGCTGAATCTGCGCCTTCTGTACCAGCATCACGACGTGCCGGATCTTGCCGTCCGGCGCCACGCGTTGCCAGTCGGTGATCGTGCGATCGATCTCGGGCAGGGCTTCGGCATTGCGGCCCGCGCGGAACAGCGCCGCGGCATAGCCGTTGCGGATCAGGACCGCCTCGCGCGAGGCGCCGCGGCCGCTGCGATCGAGTATCGCCAGCGCTTCCACTGAAAGGCGTACGGCTTCGGCGCCGTCGTCCTGCTTGACAGCGACATTGGCCAGCGTCGACAGCGAATAGGCGACCGTCGGATGGTCGTTGCCGAGCAACGCGCGCCGTTCGGCCAGTGCCTGCGTCATCTCGCGCTTGGCCTCGTCGAGCCGGTCCTGGCGGTAGAACGACATGCCCAGGTTGTTGCGCGCGCGCGGGCACACTTCTTCGCTGATGCGCGCGCGCTCGCAGACCGCGAGCGCCGCGCGATAGGCGGCGTCGGCCTCGGCGAAACGCCGCTGGGCGACCATGATCTCGCCGAGCCCATCGTAGCTTACAGCGACCTCGCGGTGATCCTCGCCGAACACCTGGCGCTGCATCGTCAGCGCTTCGTTGAGCAGCGCTTCGGCTTCGGCATATTTTTCGGCGCGTAGCACGATCGAAGCCAGATCGCGCAGTGCCCTGGCGATCGCGTCGTGCGGTGCGGTGTAGATGTGCCGCTTGAGTCCCAGCAGTTCGCGGTAGTGCGCTTCGCTGCCGGGTTTGTCGCCGATACCATCACTCGCCGCTGCCAGGCTCGTTAGGGCAGCGACGTAGCGGTCGTCCTGTGGAGCGTTCGCCGCGCGCCAGCGTGTCAGCAGCGGATCGAGCACGGCAACGGCTTCGGGGAACCGCTCCAGCTCGGAAAGCGTGTTGCCGACATCGAGCGCGCTGGCCAGGGCGTCGATGCTGTCGGCGCCGTAGATGTGGTCCGCAGCCGCTGCGGCTTCGCGCCGATGCGCGACCGCCGCATCCGGCGCGCCGGTCGCCTGCTCGGCGGCGGCGAGCACGCTCAATGCGCGCAGCAATGTCGGCGACGGCGAGCCACGCAGATCATCGAGCTGGGCGTACAACTCGCGCATCGCCTCGGCGTTGCGCCCGGCGCGCTGCATCGTGTCGGCGCGCAGCACTCGCGCGCTGTCGGCGGCGGCGTGGTCGCCGCGGCCGGTCGCCAGATCGCGGGCCTCGGCGAACATCGATTCGGCGCGGGAAAAATTCGACAGCGACAGATTGACTTCGCCGAGCGTGCGCAGCACATCGCCGCGCGTCGCCGCGTCGAGGTTCGTCGCCGCCGCCAGCTGGCGTTGCGCCTGTTCGACCAGCGCCTCGGGAGTCGGCCGCTGCTCGCGCGGCAGATGCGCGCGTGCCGCATCGAATACCGTGACGATGAAATCGCGCACCGTGTTCGCGCGCGCGGCTTCCTGGCGCGCCACGTTCGCCTGCCACAGCGCGACTGCGAGTGCGGCGAAGATGCCGATCAGGAACAGCGCCGAGGTCAGCACGCCGCCGCGGTGGCGCTGGATGAATTTTTTCGCCCGATAAAGGCGCGACGGCGGGTGCGCGCTGACCGGGCGATGGTCGAGAAAGGACTCGATGTCGTCGGCCAGGGCGCCGGCCGACGGATAGCGACGCTGCGGCTCCGGTTCGAGCGCCTTGAGCAGGATGTTGTCGAGGTCGCCGCGCAACACGCTGCGAAGCTGCAACGGCGCGAGCGCGCGCACGCCGCTGTCGGCTTGTGCCGCGCCGATCTCGC
>DASRTK010000106.1:0-5668 GCA_035655975.1 Rudaea sp. | reverse complement strand
TTCGGCGCGCGCCTGCTCGATCTGCTCCTTGAGCTTGCTCGTGCCCTGCACGGCGGCCTTCTCGGCCTTCCAGACTTCGTTGAGGTCGGAAAACTCGCGATCGAGCTTGGCGATGTCGGTTTCAAGATCCGCCAGGCGCTGTTTGGATTCCTTGTCTTTTTCCTTCTTCAGCGCCTCGCGCTGGATCTTCAGCTGGATCAGGCGGCGCTCGAGCCGGTCGAGTTCCTCGGGCTTGGAGTCGATCTCCATGCGGATGCGTGAGGCCGCCTCGTCCATCAGGTCGATGGCCTTGTCCGGCAACTGCCGGTCGGCGATGTAACGGTTCGACAGCGTCGCTGCAGCGACGATCGCCGGATCGGTGATCTCCACGCCGTGATGGACCGCGTAGCGCTCTTTCAGGCCGCGCAGGATCGCGATTGTATCTTCGACGCTCGGCTCGCCGACGAAGACCTTCTGGAAGCGCCGCTCGAGCGCGGCATCTTTCTCGACGTACTTGCGGTACTCGTCGAGCGTCGTCGCGCCGATGCAATGCAGCTCGCCACGCGCGAGCGCCGGCTTGAGCATGTTGCCGGCGTCCATCGATCCTTCGGCCTTGCCCGCGCCGACCATCGTGTGCAGCTCGTCGATGAACAGGATGATGTTGCCCTCTTCCTTGGCCAGGTCCTTGAGCACGGCCTTCAGGCGTTCCTCGAACTCGCCGCGGAACTTCGCCCCCGCGATCAGCGAACCCATGTCGAGCGACAGCACGCGCCGGTCGCGCAGGCCTTCGGGCACCTCGCCGTTGACGATGCGCTGCGCGAGGCCTTCGACGATCGCGGTCTTGCCAACGCCGGGCTCGCCGATCAGCACCGGATTGTTCTTCGTGCGCCGCTGCAGCACCTGGATCACGCGGCGGATTTCCTCGTCGCGGCCGATGACGGGATCGAGCTTGGATTTCTCCGCGCGCGCGGTCAGGTCGATCGTGTACTTCTCCAGCGCCTGGCGCTGCTCTTCGGCATTCTCGTTTTCCACTTTTTCGCCTCCGCGCATTTTCTCGATCGCGGCTTCCAGATTCGCCTTGCTCGCGCCGGCGGCCTTGAGGCTCTGCCCGACATCGCCCTTGTCGTCGAGCGCAGCAAGCACGAACAGTTCGCTGGCGATGAATGCATCGCCGCGCTGCTGCGCGAGCTTGTCGGTCACATTCAGCAACCGTGTCAGGTCATTGGAGACATTGATGTTGCCTTCCTGCCCCTTGACCGCCGGCAGCTTGTCCAGTGCCTGGCCGAGCCGCGTGCGCAACGCCGCGACGTTGACGCCGCTCTGCGCCAACAGCGGCGTCGTCGAGCCGCCCTGCTGGTCGAGCAACGCGGTCATCAGATGCACCGGCTCGAGCATGGTGTGATCGCGCCCAACGGCGAGCGACTGGGCATCGGCCAGCGCCTGCTGGAAGCGCGAAGTCAGTTTGTCCATTCGCATCGAAGACACCCAGGAAAGGATTGCGGCGTATGCCGCGAGATGGTCCGTCTATGCGGGCTGCAGCCCAGTGATTCAAGTCGATGTGGCGCGAAGTCGGCGGCAACCGGCACCTTCTCGAACGGCTCCGGATCGGCATCCAACATCGATGCCGACTCAGTGCCCGTGCCTCGCCGAGCTCCGGTAAGTAGCCCTCGGCAAAGCCGCGGGCATCAGTTGTGTGAGCCGCTCAGAGCGGCTGAAGAGCAAGCCCTGGCTGCGCTTTGCGCAACACCACTACCAAGCGCTTCAACAGCATGCCTTTCAAGCCCCTCCCCCTTGATGGGGGAGGAGTTGGGGAGAGGGTGACGCCGGGCAGGAGCCCAAGTGCCTCGAAGGCCATGGATGGCCGAGAGAGGCCGCCTGCGGAGTCGGCGGCTTCGCCGCCTTCCCCTCTCCCGGCGCGCTATGCGCGCCGACCTCTCCCACAAGGGGAGAGGTGATCTCTTCTGCTGCCGAACACTCCAGTAGCTTCGAACTGCTACTGCCTCCCCGGCAGAGGCGGGGCGCCCGAATTTGCCTAGCGCGACGGCTCTGACCAGATCAGGCTGGCGAATCGCCCGCTGTTGGCGCCGTCGCGGCGGTATGAATAGAAGCGCTCATCAGCGAACGTATCGAAGCCGCCGCCGTAGACCGCCGTTACACCGAGGGCATGCAATCGCTGGCGAGCCAATGTATACAAATCGCAATGCCAGTGCCCGGGTCGCGAGGCGCGAAATGCAGCGTTCGCCGAGGGATCGGGTGCCAGGAACGCTGCGCGAACTTCTTCGCCGACCTCGTAAGAGTCCTGTCCGATCGCCGGCCCGAGCCAAGCGATCAACCTTGCCGGGGCGGCACGCAGTTGGCCGACGCATGTCTCGATGACGCCGGCGGCCATGCCTCGCCAGCCGGCGTGAACGGCGGCGACTTCCGATCCATCGGCGGCGCACAGCAGGATCGGCATGCAGTCGGCGGTGAGAATCGCAAGGACGGTGCCTGGAATGCGCGTGATCGCCGCATCGGCCTGGCGTTCTTCATCGTCGTTCTCGGCGCCAGTCTCGTCAAAGCTAGCCGCGTGGTTGCCATGCACCTGACGCAACCAGCGCGGCGCTGACGGCAGCCCCAGCGCCCGAACCAGCAACGCCCGATTCGAGCGGACCACGGCTTGGCTCTCACCACTGCGCAGCCCGAGATTGAATGCATCGAACGGCGGCTGCGAATTCCCGGGCAGGCTCCGCGTCGTCACGACCGCCCGAACCGGTGCGGGCGCCGGCCAGTCTGGAATGACGAGCGCGTCTGACGTCTGCGAGAAATCCATGATCGCCGCGGGAGGGATAGTCCGCTATTTCGCCAGTTCGTACAGATACTCGACGAACGACATCGCCGCGCCGTCGATGCCCTGCACTTTCGGATTGGACGATTCGATCACGTAGTACTCGTCCGGCGCATGCGCGCCGCTGCCATGGCCGAGGCCGAAATGGCCGGACGCGAGACTCAGCGGCGGATCGGTAAACGTGTAGCCCGGGTACGAGCCGGCGTTGCGCGGCCACAGCACGGCGCTGACGCCGGCATCCTTGAGCACGGCCAGTTGTGCCTGGATCAGCGGCGTGTCGGCCGAGGTACTGGTCGGACCGTATCCGCCGGTCACGTTGACCTCGATGTCGGCGAATCCGTGTTTGACCAGATGCGCCTTGAGCGCGGCAACGGCATCGGCCATCTTCATGTCCGGCACGAGGCGCATGTCGATCTTGGCGACCGCGCGATGCGGCAGCACGGTCTTGCCGCCCACGCCGGTGTAGCCGCCGACGAGTCCTTCGATGTTGACCGTCGGCTGCGATTCGAGACGTTCGTTGGCCTGCAGCCACGGCAGGTCGTCGATCCAGTGCTGGACTCCCATCTGCTTCTTCGCCTGCTCTTCGCTCTTGGCGGCGGCCGCTTTCGCGATCATTTCCTTCTCGGCGGCGCTCAGCGGGCGCGGTTGCGGATAGTTGTCGATCAGGATCGTATTGCCGTCATCGGAAACGAGCGTGTTCAGCGCCTTGACCAGGCGCCACGCCGGGCTGTCGACCATCGCCTTGAGCGACGAGTGCACGTCCTTGGACGGTCCGTGGCCCCATTTTTCGCCGCTCGCCACGAGTTCGAGCTCGACCACGCCCTTGGCGCCGAGACTGACCGTGACGACACCGCTCGGGTCCTGCGACGCCGCCGGCATGAACACGCCGACCGTCTTCTTCAGCGCGGCCTCGACTTCCGGACGGTGCGCAAGCTGACCGATGTGCGGCGAGCCGATTTCCTCTTCGCCTTCGGCGACCAGGACGAGATTGACCGGCATCTTCTTGCCGGCACCCTGGATCGCATGCAGCGCCGCCAGAAACGCAGCCTCCGGCCCTTTCTGGTTGACTGCGCCGCGCCCGACAATGACCTTGCCGAACCCCGGCTTGTCGACGATGCGCGCTTCGAGCGGCGGCGACGACCATTCGGCCGGATCGAACTGCTTCACGTCGTACATGAAGTACAGGCCGACGGTCTTCTTCGCGCCGGCATCGAGCGTCGCAAACACGCCGGGCTTGCCATCGGTCTTCATGACGGTCGCCTGCTGGAATCCCGCGTCGCGCGCAAGTTTGGTCATGTATTCGGCGCCCTGCGGATAGTTGCGATCCTCCGCCGCGATCGACGGCAGCGCAATCCATTCCTGCAGGCGCTTGACCGACTCATCGTGGCGCTTGCCTATTTCTGCCTGGATCGCGGCGCGATCGGCGCTGCTTTCTGCCGCTGCGCTCGAACCCGCCACGAAGACGCAGGTGGCGAGAGTGGCGGCCAGCATACTCAGTTTCATCGTGTTCTTGGGAGGCAAGACTTTTCTCCGTTGGGTTGCCACTTCAAAACTTGGGTCGCGGGGGACAGAACAAGTTGGAGGGTCCTTTATGAATAGCATGCAATGCGATGGAAGGTCGAACGGCGAACAGCGTGCCTTTCAAGCCCCTCCCCCTTGATGGGGGAGGGGTTGGGGAGAGGGTGACGCCGACGGAGTCGGCGGCTTCGCCGCCTTCCCCTCTCCCGGCACGCTTCGCGTGCCGACCTCTCCCACAAGGGGAGAGGTGATCCTTGCCGAATATTCCGGTGACACCAAACAGCTAGCCCCCCCGGCACAGCCCGAGATAGGCGAATTGGTCTAACTCTTGTGGAGCACAGAGTCTTCGCGCAGCTTGCCCACGAGTTGTTCGAGATCACCCGGCCGCTCCGCAGTCACGCTGACCGATTTGCCGGTCTTCGGGTGCACGAATTCGAGTTTCTCGGCATGCAGCGCCTGGCGCCGGAACGCGCGCAAGGCATCGACCAGTTCCGGCGTCGCGCCTTTCGGCAACCTCAAGCCGCTGCCGTACACCGCGTCGCCGACCAGCGGGTGCTGCACGTGGGCCATGTGCACGCGGATCTGGTGCGTGCGGCCGGTCTCCAGGCGGCATTCGATCAGCGTGTGCGCGCGAAAGCGCTCGCGCACGCGATAGTGGGTCAGCGCTTGCTTGCCCGACGGCTCCTCGACCACGGCCTGCTTGATCCGGTCGCGCGGGTGGCGGCCGATCGGCGCATCGACGCTACCGCCGGCGATCATCGCGCCGTACACGATCGCTTCGTATTGCCGGTGAACGTCCCGGGCCTGCAACTGTTCGACGAGCGCGGCGTGCGCGCGCAGCGTCCGCGCCACGACCATCAGCCCCGAGGTGTCCTTGTCGAGCCGGTGCACGATGCCGGCGCGCGGAATTTCGGCCAGCCGCGCATCGTGGTGCAGCAGCGCGTTCTGCAGCGTGCCGCCCGGCTGGCCCGCGCCAGGGTGCACGACGAGGCCGGCCGGCTTGTTGATGACCAGCACCTCGGCGTCTTCGTAGCGGATGTCGAGTGCGATCGACTCGGGCGCCAGTTCCACGGCCTGCGTCGCCTGCGCGTGCAAAGTGACGACTTCGTCGCCGCGCACGATGTGACGGGGCGGCACGACCACCCCGTCGAGCAGCACGTCGCCGGCTCGCACCCACGCGGTAAGGCGCGACCGCGAAAAGTCCGGGAACAGCTCGGCCAGCGCCTGGTCGAGGCGGCGGCCGGCCGCGGACGGCGGGATACGGGCGGTCTGGAGCGTTTTGTCGTGATCCATGCTGAATATGGTCTGGCTCCCGGCATTATGCCGTTTCCGGCCCGGGCGCGGTTT
>DASRTK010000105.1:0-6779 GCA_035655975.1 Rudaea sp. | reverse complement strand
TTGCCGGCCGAATACGCCCATGAGCCTTCGCTGGGCCTGAAGGCGGGCGACGATGGCCTGGATTTCGCGCTGCGCATCCTTGCCGATGCACCGTCCCACCTGAGCGCAAACGGCTGGCTGATCGTCGAGGTCGGCGAGAGCGAGCGCGCCCTGGTCAAGCTGCTGCCGAAACTGCCGCTGAACTGGATCGAGTTCGAGGTCGGCCAGATGGGCGTCTTCGCTATTGAGCGCAGCGAACTCGTGAACCATGCCAAGTCGATCCGATCAGCGCTGGCAGGCCGAATCGAAAAGCGAAAGATTGAACCACGGAGAACACAGAGAACACGGAGAAAAGCAGAAGCATGAACAATGGAGGAGCCGATCTCGGGCCCCGGATTGGCGGCAAGCAACAAATCATTTGCTCCTCTCCGCGTTCTCCGTGTTCTCCGTGGTTCAGGCTCTGTTTTTTCTTTTCTTTAGCACGCCATGTCGAGTAATTCGTTCGGAAAAATCTTCACCGTCACGACCTTCGGCGAGAGCCACGGGCCGGCGATCGGCTGCGTGATCGACGGCTGTCCGCCGGGACTGGCGCTGGCGCCCGAAGATTTCCGCCGCGATCTCGAGCGGCGCGCGACGGGACGCTCGCGCTACACGTCGCAGCGGCATGAGGACGACGAGGTCGAAATCCTCTCCGGCATGTACGAGGGTCGCACGACCGGAACGCCGATCGCGCTGTTGATCCGTAACGTCGACGCGAAGTCCAAGGATTACGCCGACATCGCCAACACGTTCCGGCCCGGTCACGCCGACTACACCTATTGGCAGAAGTACGGGATCCGCGATCCGCGCGGCGGCGGGCGTTCGTCCGCGCGCGAGACGACGATGCGGGTTGCGGCCGGCGTCGTCGCGAAGAAGTATCTTCTGGAAAAATTCCACATTGTCGTGCGCGGCTGGCTGGCCCAGCTCGGGGCGCTGAGTCCGCGCGCGTTCGACTGGGATACAGTCGAGGACAACGCGTTCTTCTGGCCGGACGCGGCGATGGTTCCGGAACTCGAGACCTACATCATGGCGCTGCGCAAATCCGGCGACTCCGTCGGTGCCCGCGTCAACGTGGTTGCCGAAAACGTGCCGCCGGGCTGGGGCGAGCCGATCTACGGCAAGCTCGACGGCGAACTGGCCGCCGCGCTGATGTCGATCAACGCGGTCAAGGGCGTCGAGATCGGCGATGGCTTCGCCGCGGTCGCGCAGCGCGGCAGCGAGCACCGCGACGAAATCACGCCGCAGGGGTTCCTGTCGAACCATGCCGGCGGGATTCTCGGCGGCATTTCGACCGGCCAGGCCATCGTCGCCTCGATGGCGCTGAAGCCGACCTCGAGCATCCTGATTCCCGGACGCAGCGTGAACCTGGCCGGCGAACCGGTCGAGGTCGTGACCAAGGGCCGCCATGATCCGTGCGTCGGCATTCGCGCGACGCCGATCGCCGAGGCGATGATGGCGCTCGTGCTGGTCGACCAGGCGCTGCGGCACCGCGCCCAGTGCGGCGACGTCGGCGAGGTCGCGCCACGCATACCCGGCAGCACCAACGAAAAAGCATGAGTTGGTCGTGAACGAAACCACCTTCCATCCACGAGTATGGGTCTCGCGCCCGCTGTTCAGCGACATCATCGATCGGCTGCGCGCATTCTTCGATGTCGAGGTCGAAACCGAGGACCGGGCATGGACGCCGGGTGAAGTCGCGTTCAAGCTGCATGACAAGCAGGGCGCCATGCTGGGTGTCGCCGATCCGATCGATGCCGCGGTAGTCGGGCAGGCAGTGCAGTTGCGCGCCGTCGCCAACGTCGCGGTCGGATATGACAATCTTGATCTCGCCGCGCTGACCGCCGCGGGCATCGTCGCGACCAATACGCCGGACGTATTGAACGAAGCGGTCGCCGATTTCGCCTGGGCGCTGCTGCTCGCAACAGCGCGGCGCGTCGGCGAGGGCGAGCGCTACGTGCGCGCGGATCTCTGGCGCAGTCCGTCATACAACCTGTTGCTCGGGGCCGAGGTGCACGGCCGCACACTCGGCATTCTCGGCATGGGCCGCATCGGCCAAGCCATCGCCCGGCGCGGCGCGGGATTCCGCATGCGGGTCATCTATCACAACCGTTCGCGGCTCGATGGCCCGATCGAGCGAGCCTGCAATGCCGAATACGTCGGCCGCGAAGACCTGCTGCGTGCAGCGGACTTCCTCGTGCTCGTGCTGCCGCTCACGGCGCAGAACCGGCATGCGATCGGCGCACCGGAACTGGCGTTGATGAAGCCATCGGCAATCCTCGTGAACATCGCGCGCGGCGGCATCGTCGACGATGCGGCGCTGGTCGAGGCGCTGTCTGGCGGACGGCTCGCCGGCGCGGGCCTGGATGTGTTCGAGAACGAACCGGCTCTTCATCCGCTGCTGCCGACGCTCGACAACGCCGTGCTGACACCGCATATTGCGAGCGCGAGCGTCGACACACGGCGGGCCATGACCAGCCTTGCCGTCGACAATCTCATCGCGGCACTGGGCTTCGGCCCGAACGCGGGCCACCCGCCAAACGTGCTCAATCCCGGTGTCTTGGCCGGGAGTTTTCGACGCGGATGAAAAGCGGATCAAACGCGGACAAGAACGGATAAACGCGGATCAAGATAAGCAACGTCATTTGCTTTATCCGCGAAACTCCGCGCACATCCGCGTAAATCCGCGTTAAAGGTTTTTTCAGAATGAACGGCTAAGATGCATGAGCAAGAAGGGATTATGAGCAAGAAGGAAAGCTTCAAAGTTGCGATGGTCGGCGCCACCGGCGCCGTCGGCGAAGCGGTTCTGGCGATTCTCGACGAGCGCAAGTTTCCGGTCAGCGAACTCGTGCCGCTGGCGAGCGAACGCTCGGCGGGCGGTTTCGTCGAATTCGGGCGCAAGTCGCTGACCGTGAAGAATCTTGCCGACTACGACTTCACCGGCGTCGACATCGCCTTCTTTTCGGCCGGGGCTTCCGTTTCGCGCGTGCACGCACCGCGCGCCGCAGCTGCCGGCGCCGCAGTGATCGACAATACGTCGGAGTTCCGCTACCAGGACGATATCCCGCTGGTCGTCAGCGAAGTCAATCCGCATGCGATTGCGCGCTACAAGCCGCGCGGCATCATCGCCAATCCGAACTGCTCGACGATGCAGATGCTGGTCGCGCTGGCGCCGATTCATCGCGCCGTCGGCATTACCCGCATCAACGTCGCGACGTACCAGTCGGTCTCCGGCGCGGGCCGTTCCGGCATGGAGGAACTGGCAAAGCAGACTGCGGCGCTGCTGAACTTCCAGGAACATGCGCCGGCGAAATTCAGCAAGCAGATCGCCTTCAACGTGATACCGCATATCGACGAGTTCCAGTCGAACGGCTACACGAAGGAAGAAATGAAGATGGTCTGGGAGACGCGCAAGATCCTCGAGGATGATTCGATCCAGGTGAACCCGACGGCGGTGCGCGTGCCGGTGTTTTATGGCCACTCCGAGGCGGTACATCTCGAAACCCGCGACCCGATCACGGCAGAGCAGGCTCGCGCCCTGTTAGAAAAGGCCCCCGGCGTGGAAGTGATCGACGAACGCAAGGCCGGCGGGTATCCGACGCCGGTCAGCGATGCTGCCGGCCACGACCCGGTGTATGTCGGGCGCATTCGCCAGGATATTTCCCACCCGCGCGGCCTGAACCTGTGGATCGTTTCGGACAATATTCGCAAGGGCGCCGCGCTGAATGCAGTACAGATTGCCGAGATATTGGCAAAAACTTACTTGTGACCTATAGTTACGATTGTGTTATAAGGCGTTTTCGAGCTTAGGGAGTACGGGTGGAAGCTCGTCCAGTGGTTTAAATGAAAGACATAGTTGGGGGGCTAACCTCATGAAAGGGCCGGTAAAATTATCACTTGCCGTTGCGCTCGCTTTGGCGGGCAGCAATGCATTCGCGTTAGGGCTGGGAGCTATCCAGGTCAAATCCGGATTGAATCAGCCGCTCGATGCGGAGATTCCGGTCCTGACCGAGTCGGCTACGGAAGCTGCCGAGTTGACCGTCGATCTGGCGTCAGCCGCGGATTTCGAGCGCGTGGGTTTGAACCGCGCGCGGCTGACCGTCCCGATCGAGATGGCGGTCACGACAAACGCGCGCGGGCAGACCGTCATCAAGGTGACGACTAAAGATGCAGTGCGCGAGCCGTTGATCGATTTCCTGATCGTCGCGAACTGGACGAAGGGCAAGGTGCTGCGCGAATACACCGTGCTGCTCGATCCGCCGGTCACCGCGCCGCCGGCCCGCGGCACGCCTGCCACGGTCGCACCGGTCACCGAAAAACCGGCGGCCGCGGCGCAGCCGTTGCCCCAGCCGAAGCCTGCTCCGCCGTCAAAAGCGGCGAGCCCCGAACCCAAGCCGCCGGTTGCTGCCGCTCCGCAGAAAACGCCGAAGAAGACCTCTCCGCCGCCTGCTCCCGCGCCAGCACCGCCGCCGAAACCGGCTGCGCCATCGACGGCCGGGAATGATTACGGTCCGGTCGCCCAAGGCGAGACCCTGTCGGAAATCGCCCGAGCAACGCGCCCGGACGAAAAGACCAACATCAACCAGATGATGCTGGCCCTGCTCAAGGCCAACCCAAAAGCGTTCTACCAGGACAACATCAACGCGCTCAAGCGCGGCGCAATCCTGCGCATTCCGAACAGCGACGACATCCGCGCCGCCGGTGCGATCCATGAGGCCGTAGCGCAAGTGCATAGTCAAAACGAAGCGTGGACCTCGAAGGCACCCGTCACCTCGCCGACGCTGGTCGCGCACACCGGGACCCCGGCGACGGCGGCCCCGGCGAAGACAGGTAGCGCGGATGCCGGCGGCAAGCAGGCGCAAGAGCGCTTGGCGCTCGTGCCGCCCCGTGCGGGCAAAAGCGACGCCGCCAGCGACCGTGCTGGTGCAGCTGGCGGGACCGGCAAGGACGATGCCGCTACCAAGGCCGAATTGGCGCGTACAAAAGAAGCACTGACCAGCCGCGAGCAGGAAGCAGCGGAATTGAAGTCGCGCGTGAAGCAGCTCGAGGACCTTGGCAGCAAGGACCAACGATTGCTGACGATGAAGGATTCGGAAATTGCCGAGTTGCAGGCCAAGTTGAAGGACTTGCAAGCCAAGACAGCAGCGAACGCTGCTGCGGCGGCGGCCAAGCCTCCGGTCGCCACGACCGCGGCTCCGCCTGCGGCTGCCGCCGGCAAGCCCGAGCAGAAAGTCACGGCGAAAGATATCTGGGGCGACATGAGCGCCGCGGACAAGGCTGCAGCGGACAAGGCGGCGGCAGACAAGAGCGCGGCAGCCAAACCTGCGGCGGAAACGGCGACGACGACCCCGCCGGCATCGACAACGGCAACAGCGACCCCAGCGCCGAGTTCGACGACTCCGGCGACAGCCACGCCGGGCACGACGCCGTCCGCCTCGACTGCGCCTTCCGCTTCCGCAACGACCCCTCCATCAACATCATTGACGTCAACGACACCGTCGCCAGCGACGCCCGCGCCCGCAACGGACACTGCCGCATCGACATCGCCGTCGCCGGCAACTTCTCCAGCGACTTCCAGCGACACGACCGCTGCGGCTGTCTCGACACCGGCATCCTCGACGGACTCTTCGGCATCGACATCGAAGCCGGCGACGACAGCGGTCGCGCCAGTAAAATCGACGGCAGCGGCCAAGGTCGTACCGCTGGAACCGGCGGGTGAGCCTTTCTACAAGAACCAGAACGTACTGCTCGGCGGCGGCGCTGCGCTGCTGCTGGTCGGACTGCTCGCGCTGATGCGCTTCATGCGCAAGCCGAAGCCGTTTACCGTGGGCGGTGCGATTGGTGGCGAGGGCGATCTCGGGCCCGACGCTGTCCATGAAGAAGAACGGTTGCTCGACACGCTGCGCGAAGACCCCGGCAACAGCACGGCGTCGCTCGAACTGCTGCGCCACTACTATGCGCGCGGCGATGCGGCCCAATTCGAGGAAGCTGCGGAGCAGATGCATGCCCACCTCGTTGATCCGGCTGCGCCGGAATGGGACGAAGTGCTGGCGATGGGTGCCGTGCTCGCGCCGCACAACCCGCTGTTCGGAGAGGTTTCCATGGCCGGTCACGAAGACGGCGCGGCTCATGCGCATGCCGAGCCGCCAGACGAGTTCGTCTTTTCCGAGCCGATGCATACGCAGGCGGGCACGTTCGATGACCGGCCGCTGCACGCCGAGAATGAACCGGCTGTGGCCGAGGACCGTTTCGATTTCGATCTGCCGGTGCGCGCCGAAGACACGCCTCCCGACACGGAAACGCTGTTGCACGAACCACTGCCGAACTTCACGCGCGAGCACGATATGCACGCGGCCGAAACCGGAATGGACCGACACATTGAAGCGCCACGTGCAGAGCCGCAGCCTGAGCACACACTCGTGGCACCGCCCGACGAACTGTTCGTCAGCGAGGATGCGATCGGCACGAAGCTCGACCTGGCCAAGGCCTATCTCGACATGGGCGATCCGGAAGGCGCCCGGTCGATGCTCGATGAGGTCATGTCCGAAGGCAATGACTCGCAGAAGGACGAAGCCCGCAAACTTCTCGCCGAGATAAAATGACTTCAGGAGGAAGTCATCCCGTGCAGGCCATGGATGGCCGATGACACGGGATCCAGGTCTTGATCAAGTAATGAAGTCATCCCGTGCAGGCCATGGATGGCCGATGACACGGGATCCAGGTCTTGATCAAGTAATGAAGTCATCCCGTGCAGGCCATGGATG
>DASRTK010000104.1:0-13843 GCA_035655975.1 Rudaea sp. | reverse complement strand
CTGTTGCTGAACTTGCCGAATCCGGCCGGCGCCATCGCGATGCCCCACGGTGCGTTGAGGTTGCCATGCGTCGCAACGCGATCCAGCAGCACGCCGTTCGGATCGTAGACGTCGACAACGCCGAGGCCTTTGCCGTGGGCTTCATCGTTGCTCCCTGGAACCTGCTTGGCATAGGTCACGTAGATGTTGCCGCCGATTGCCTGGATGCCGAACGGCGCGTATCCGGCCGGAAGGTTCGGGTCGGTGAATGCGCCTGCCGGCAGTGTCGCCGGCGCAAACGTGTTCTTGAAAGCGTCGACGCGGCCGTTGTGGAAATCGGTTGCGTAGAGGAGCTGTCCGGTGCCTCCCGCACTCAAGGCGATGCCCTTGTACAGGGCGCTCGTCCCTACCGGCGGCGGCGCCGAGTTGTCGACAGCGATGATCGCCGCCGTTCCACCGGACCAGCCGAGGATAGTCCCGTCTTCCGCGGAAAAGAGGAATCTGCTGGCTGCACCCCCCACGGGGAAACTTGTCGCCGCCGTCGACACATTGGCAACGATCCCGGTCGGCGTGCCGCCGGTGGGCGCGGATGGCGAGGGAATGGTGACGACCAGTGAAAGAATGTTTCCATTGCCGTCATAGAGCGTAGACAACCCTGTGCCGTTGTCGGCAACCCAGGCCGGGCTGGTCGCCGAGAATGTCAGGCCCCAGGCGTTGATCAGATTCGGGTCGGGTGTCGGGTTTTTCGCCGCGACCAATCCGTCGGAAACGAGAACCTGCAGTTGATAGCCATCGGCGGCGCGCGCGTTGGCGGTTACACCGAGCGCGAGCGCGAGGGCAAATGACGTACCGATGCGCCGCATGACGCGAGTTTGTGCCTTCATAGATTTCTCCTCCAATTGAATGTGGGGACCTTCAGCGCTCCTGCGCGGCCCCCGAGGCGCGCAGCAACCGCAAACGTCAATCCTCCAAGCGCCGTGCATGGTTCACGACTGCGCCAATTTGTCGCGAAGCCGTTCAGCGGCGGTTTTGCATGCAAGAAAAATCTAAGAGACTTTGCACGCTTCGATAACATTCGCGGGTCCGCTGGCAGCGAAACGACGCCGCCGCGCTAGGGGGCGGTCAAGCGTCCATGAGCCAGGCCGAGCGGGACGAGCAGATGACAACCTGACTTCGACTACTTCGCGAAGTCGTGGTGGCCGTTTTCGACGCCGGCGACGCTTGCGCGTCGGTTATTGGAGTCAGGCGCGTGCTGAGCGCTACTTCACGACGTCGAGCTTGTTCCCAACCTTCACGAACGCCTCGACCAGGCGATCGATCTGTGCGTGCGTGTGCGCTGCACTCATCTGAGTGCGGATGCGCGCCTGGCCCTGCGGCACGACCGGGAAGAAGAAACCGATGACGTAGATGCCTTCGTCGAGAAGTTCCCGGGCGAATTGCTGGGCGAGTTTGGCGTCGTAGAGCATGACCGGCGCGATCGGGTGCGTGCCGGGCTTGATGTCGAAACCGGCGTCAGTCATGCGCTTGCGAAAGTACAGCGCGTTGTCGGCGACCTTGTCGCGCAGCGCGGTGCTGGCACTGAGCATCTCGAAGACCTTGATCGAGGCGGCGACCAATGGCGGCGGCAGGGAGTTCGAGAACAGGTAAGGACGCGAGCGCTGGCGCAGCAGATCGATGATCTCCTTGCGTCCCGTCGTGAAGCCGCCGGAGCCGCCGCCCAAGGCCTTGCCGAGCGTCGAGGTAAAAATATCCACTTTGTCCAGCACGCCGTGCAACTCCGCCGAGCCGCGCCCGGTCGGGCCGACGAAGCCGGTCGCGTGCGAATCGTCGACCATCAGCAGCGCGCCATATTTCTCCTTGAGCCGGACGATTTCGTCGAGCTTGGCGATGTAGCCGTCCATCGAGAAGACGCCATCGGTTGCGATCAGCCGCGTGCGCTTGCCCTGGGTTTCCTGCAGGTGCTTTTCGAGCTCGGCCATGTCGCCGTTTGCGTAGCGCCGGCGCTCGGCCTTGCACAGGCGGATGCCGTCGATGATCGAGGCGTGATTCAGCGCGTCGGAGATCACCGCGTCGTTTTCGTTGAGGATCGTTTCGAACAGGCCGCCGTTGGCGTCGAAGCAACTCGTGTACAGGATTGCGTCGTCGGTGCCGAAGAATTTCGCGATCACCGCTTCGAGCTGCTTGTGCAGGTCCTGTGTGCCGCAGATGAAGCGCACCGACGCAAGGCCGAAACCGTGCGTATCGAGCGCGTGCTTTGCCGCGGCGATGATGTCGGGATGATCGGCCAGGCCCAGGTAGTTGTTTGCGCAGAAATTCAGCACCTCACCGCCTTCGGTCGTGCGGATCGCGGACGACTGCGGCGTCGTGATGATGCGTTCGGTCTTGTACAGTCCCTGTTCGCGGATCGAGTCGAGTTCGGCGGCAAGGCGATCGCGCGCGGTGAAGTCCATGGCAGGCATCCTCTAGACGGGGCGCGCATTTTAGCGCAACGGGTAACTCATCTCTGCCGGGAACGCCCAGCATCGCTCACAGCGCTCGCCCCGAAGCGGCAGGCCTAGCCGGCGCCGATCTTTCTGAACAGCTTTCCGTGACTGTCGAGCTGGTGATCGACCACGCCATGCTCGTTGCGCACGAAGGTGATGTCGACGTCGTATTCGGGCACGAAAAAACGGTTGTGCGAGCGGGGTACGAAGTCGCCGTCTTCGGCCTCGCCGTCGTCGGTGCCTTTCACGTGCCAGTGCAGGTGCCGGCCGGATGTCGTGACGGTGACGACGACACCGGGCGCGAGTTCGTAGTCGCCGTGATAGTCGCGGTAGATAGCTGGAGTGCTTTTGCCGGCAGGCTGTTCGCGCTGCAACGCGACGTGAAACGTCCCGGCGAGGGCGCCGGGACGATTGCCGGCGTCGGCGTGCGTAGCGGGCACGATGACCAGTTCCTTCTTTACGTATGGATCGGTCGCGTTGCGCTCGTCGCCGTCGAAATAGCACTGCGTGATGTGCGGCTCGTAACCGTCGCAGGTGACGAGGTAATGGATGTGCTTCGGCCTGCGACCGTAGGGCACCGGCAGAATCGTGTCGAATGCGTAGGCGCCGTCGTCGCCGGCCCTGAACTTGCCGCGCATGTGGAACGCACTGCTGTTCCAGTCGTAGTCGCCTTTGGAGTCGACCTGCCAGATGTCGAGGACCGCTCCCGGAAGCGGTTTGCACGTCGCGGCGTCGGCGACGTTGCCGCTCATCGTCAGCGGCGTGCCAGGTTCATCCGGCTGGCATAGCTGCGAGCGGAACGGCGCACCTTTTCTATACGCCGGGCCGAGGATGTTCGTGACCGAACCCGGGCAGACCTCGCTGGCGAAGACGCGGCCGAATGGCAGCGAACACAGGGCGACCGAACCGACCAGCAGACGGCGCCGCGTGTATGACGGATCGTTCGGCATGGGACACCTCCGGCTTCGGATTATAAATCGCGTCGGATCGACGTGAGCGTATTGGGAAGCCCCCAGCGCAGCGAACCGGAACCGGTTCGGGCCGGCCGACGCAAATGCCGTGCCGACCGGCAGGTCGCGAGTGGCGCCGGATGAGTGACTATTGCGAGGCGGACGTCCTGTCCAGCGCGTACTCCGACGCACTCTCGTGCGGCGCGCGCAGCACCAGATTCCAGCCGCGCTCGGTCAGTCTTCGCTGTGCGGTCATCGACGCTTCGCCGGCGATCAGGACGGTCTTGTTCCTGACGGCGAATTCGCTCTGGTCGAAAAAGTCGCCGATATCGTGACTCCAGGTCAGGTAGTCGACCGGTAGCGGCAGCACGATCGCGCCGTCCGCGCTGCGCCAGGCGAGCGCGGCGCCGACCACGAGCAACTTGCCTCCGACGGCTGCCGGCACGTGGCGACGGATCTGTTGCAGCGCGTCGGACAGGTAGCGCGCTTCGACCTCCGCGCGCGTGGTCGCGGCCAGTTCGATCACGTCGTTACAGCTTTCGGTCGCGCCAAGGTTCTCGATGGACTCGGTCAGCGCCACGCGCAACGTGTCGCTGAAGGCGCCGCGGCGCAGGAACGATCGGATCGAATCGTCGTCGCTGCAGTATTTCAGCAGACGCTTATGGATCGTCTCGCGCAACTGCTCGGGTTCCTGCTCCAGCACGAACTGGTTGATCTTGCCGCTGTCGGAGATGACCGTGGCCGCCGTACCCGTGACTGCACCGAGCGCCTCGCCGGCCGAGAAATTGCCGCCGACCGCGGCCCACGCCAGCGAGTCGAGCATCTCGTTCAAGATCGGATTCGTCGAATTCGGATCGACGCCGAGATATTTGGCCATCTCCCGGCGCTGCTGGCTGTATTTCAGGTAGCGCTTGGTCTCGCGGCCGGCTTCGCTGCCGGCGCGCGCGTACCAGGCGCGGCTCTTCTTGGGGTCATGCCCCGCTTCGTCGTCATTTTCACGATCGCGTCCGGCCGTCATCGGACCGATCGGCGCGCGAAACGGGTCGCCGCGATTTTCGGCATGGCGGGACGTCTGGTCGGCGAGCGATTGCGCGCGTCCGGTCCAGGTGTCGACTTGTTTGCGCAGATAGCGCACGACGCCGGACGGCAGTCCGGTCACGCTGTCGATCGGATGAGCGACGACGTTGGCGACTGCCGTGCCGGTCTTTCGGCCGCGCTCGGCCAGCGCATGCGCGAAGGCGTCGGTCTTGCTCGCGCGATCGAGCGCTTCGAGTGCGGGAATCTCCGACACGCGCACGGCAAGCAGGTCGGCGCTGTCCGCCGTCAGCGGGCCGTACGGCGTATCGATCAGGAAGCGCGCCATGTAGCCGCGCACCCGGACTTCGGGAATTACCCTGAAGTTCGGGCCGCTGAGCAGCGCGGGCTGGACCAGTGCGGGCGCCGGCAGAGTCGGTTCGGTTTCGTTGCTGCAGTCGCTGACGCAGCCGGCGGCCTGTTTTGCCGCAACG
Organism: Rudaea sp.; assembly: GCA_035655975.1. Lineage (GTDB taxonomy): Bacteria > Pseudomonadota > Gammaproteobacteria > Xanthomonadales > Rhodanobacteraceae > Rudaea. Next base: position 8,923 of record DASRTK010000104.1, on the reverse strand, counting down.
CTGGCGCAGTCAGCGCAAGCGGCGAAAGCAGCGCACAGGAGCAAAGTGTGTCGTAGCGTCATCGGTGGAGCGGTGAACCCGGCCCGCCTGTTTGCCAGAGCGTCACGGAACCGGACGTGAACGAGGTGTGCGGTCTTGTGCGTCCCTCGGTCGCACATTCGCGCTGCGGAAAGCTTGTCGCAAGCGACCCGAGTTCAGTCGATGGCGGAAGACCCGGCAACTGAAGCAGGTCGAGTTTCCATGCCGAACGGATCATCCTTGGCGCAACCCAAATTCGACACGCGTCGTCTTGCCCTTGTCGTCGATGCCCTCGGGATCGAGCCTGGGTTCCTTCAGCGACACGCGCGCGTCGTCGATCTTGCCCTTCAGCCACGTCTGCACGGCCGTGGCGCGCCGTTCGGCCAGGTTGCGCATGGCATCGGCGTCGACTGCCACGCTGGTTTCCAGCAGGCTGCGCATCTCTTCGGGCTCCATCGATTTCTCCAGCCCGATGAAGTTGCGCGGCTTGTTCGGGAACTCGGCGTTCTTGTAGGCGCGCTTGAGGAACTTTGGATATTCGTCCGGTGTAACACTGACGGTGGCCAGCGCCGCATTGGATGTATCGACGTTCTTGCCGGACGCGTCGAGCGCCTTCTCGCGGCGGACCATGGTGTCCACGGTGAACTTGCGCAGTCCGTCCTCGTCCTTCGCCGGATCGGCGCGGCCAGTGATGTCCATGTGCAGCTTGGCTTTCTTGTCGAGCATCGCCACGATCTTGCCCAGCCGCTCGGTGGCCGGACCCTCCAGCACGTCCGAACCGGGATCGAATTCCACGTAACTGAGGTCTTCGTGACTGCCGCCGCCGAAGGCCGCGCCGAGCAAGCGGAATGGCGCCGTGATCGCCTTGCCGATCAGGTTGCCGATCGCACGCCAGACGAGGCCGCCGAGACTGAACTGCGGATCATCGAGCGAGCCCGAGACCGGCACGTTCACGTCGACGTTGCCGTCCGAATCTTCGAGCAGCGCCACGGCCATCTTCACCGGCAGGTGCTGGATGCCGGGGCTTTCGTCGCGCTCGCCAAACGTCAGCTGCGTGACGAAGATGTGGTTGTCGGCGCTGAGCTTGCGCTGGTCGAGCAGGTAGTGGACGTCTACCGTGAGCTTGCCGGCCGTGATCGGATAACCGGTGTAGCGCGTGGAATACGCGGTCAGGCGGGTCAGTTCGACGTCATTGGCCTTGCCCTTGATGTCGAGGAACGCCACTGGCTGCAGCGGATTGATCGTGCCGTCGATGCTGACCGGCGAGTCTTCGTCCAGCGCGGCCTGCACCGACAGGTCGGCGGGCGGGTCACCGGGCATCGTGCCGAAGGCGCCGACCTTGCCGGTCAGCTTGGTCAGGTCCGCCGTGTAGTTGGGCTTGATGAAGTTGTCGGTGTAATTGAGCTGGCCGTCGATCAAAGTGAGGCCGCCAATATGGATGTCGGCCTCTGGTGCGGCCGATGCGACCACTGCTGCACTGCTCCCGCTCGCGGGCGCCGGCGCGGATGCCGGCGCCGCGGGCTTTGCCGCAGTCGGGGCAGGCGTCGTGGCGCCGGGCGGAACGCTGCCCTCGGCCCGCGTTACGGACACCGCGGCTTGGTCGGGCTTCGACACGACATCGGACAGGTTCAGCCTGCCGCTCGCGTTCACGATCACGCGCGAGTAGAACGAGCTGAGCACAACGCCGTCGACGCGGACGCGCGGCGTGCCGCTGCCGTAATCCATATCGATGTTCGAACCGCTCAACGTACGCCAGCGCATGAAATCGTCGCCGCTGAGCTTGTCCTGCATGCTCACGCGTTCCAGCGCCGCGTTGCCGCGATAGGTGAACCTGGGCGCGTCGCTGCGGCCATCGTAGTGAAACTTGCCGTTGCTCGTGAGGCGCGCACTGCTGATGGCGACGTTGAGCGGCACGCTCAGGTAGCCTTCGAACGGCACGATGTTCAGTTGCTTGGTGCTCAAATCGATCGTCGCAACAAGCGGCACGGGCTGCAGCTTGCCGCTGGCGATGAAGCCGCCCTTGTCGAGCGCACCTTCGAGCTTGAGATCGCGCGGCTGACCGAGGTCGTCGCTGAGACTGTCCATGCCGCCCTTGAGCGACTGGATGTTGATCGTGACCGGCTTGCTGCCCAGAGCCAGGTCGGTGAATTTGAGCGAGGCGTTGGAGAAACCCAGGTGCGCGATGGTCCAGCGCCACACGGGACCACTGTCCGGTGCCGCCTTGCGCGAGGTCCGGACTGCGAACAGGTCGACCAGGCTGATGTACTTTTTCTCGTTGCGCTGGACGTCGAGGTTCAGGCCGGTGGCCGTCACCGTTCCGAGCTGGGCTTGTCGACCGGCCAGGTCCAACTGCGTGATCTCCGTTTCGAGCGTGTTCCAGGCAACCGGCGCACCATGACCCTTGAACTGCGGCTCCAGCGCAAAGTCACTCACCGTGGCGTGCGCGTCGGAGAGACGGATGTTTACGGCTTTGGTCCAGTCGAGCTGCAACTGACCGGTGCCATCGAGCTTGCCCTTGCTCATGCGCGCGGCGACCGAGGAAGCCGACAAGGCCTGCGCAGGCACGACGTCGACCTGCTTCAGTCCGACGGCTGCGGCGAGCTTCGACGCCGCAAGATCCAGCGCCCCCTTTGTGCTGATCGTGCCGCCATAGAGCTGACCGGCCAGATCGATCCGTGCCGCGGGCGCGGCGAGTGTGCTGAGCCCTTCGATGTCGCCATGCAGGTCGGTGACGTCGAGCTTGTTCTTGGTCGCATCGATGTACCGCACCGCACTGCCCTTGAGCGCGATCGACGCAATGCGCAGATCGGTCGGAGCTGTCTTCTTCTCGGTTGGCGACGACGCAGGAGGAGCGATCAGCGCATCGAGGCTCGTGCGTCCGCCCGCATCGAGCGCGTAGAAGACCTGCGCCTGATCCAGTGCCACCGCGCCCAGGTGGTAGCGCGACAGCAGCGGCTGGAGGTCGGTGAGCTCCACGGTGCCGTGATCGAGCCGCGCGACCGGCTCTCCGTGGCTGTTGTCGAGCGCGAAGTCGTCGAGTTGCAGATTGCCTGTGAGCTGCAACAGCGGCGCCGGCCTGGCCTGCACGAAGTGCAAATCCAGCTTGCCGCTGAGCAGGCCCTTCGGTATCGCAATCGGCAACGGTTTCGGCACGTAGCCAAACAGCCGGGCGAGATCCAGCCGGTCGAGCTGGAAGCTCATCGCTGATTCGTGGCTGTCGGCAAACGGCTTGGCGTGGCCTTCGATGCGCAGCGGACTGCCGTCGACGCGCATCGCCAATAGCGGCTGGACGAACACTTCGGTGGCGCTCGGCAGGTTGGCGAGGAAAGGCACGCCGAGTTCCAGTTGCTCAACGCGATGTTTGGTCTGCATGACCTCGTCGTCGAACTCGATCTCGCCGCCGTGCAAACTGATGTTGGACAACGAAAAGCGTGACGGCGCCTGCTTCGGGTCCGGCGGCGTGGACGCGTAACGCTCGATGAGATCCGTGAAATTGAAGCGCTGGTCGGCGCTGCGCGCGACGCGGATGCGAGGGTGCTGCAGAACCAGTTCATCCAGAACCGGCGCCATGCGGAACAGCGACGACCACGATGCATCGATCAGCGTCTGGTCGATGTCGACGAACGCCAACTTGCCGTCGCGATCGGCGACGCGCAGCTGGTCGAGCTGCAGCCGCAGCGTGTAGGGATTGAGATGCACCGCCGCCAGTGTCACCGGCCGCGACAACGCGGCGCTCGCGCGTGTTTCGATCTGCTGGCGAATGATCGGGGGCGCCGCCAGGAAGCCGAGCAGGCCGTAGATCACGAACGCGATGACGAGGATCAGCAGCGACTTGCGCAAGCGCCAAGAGCGATAGACAGCGGCAGCTCGGCCGCGCGCCGCCGTCCAACGCGGATTGTCGAATCGATCAACCATGCCGATGATGCTCCCGTGCAATCGGCCAGCGTACGGTTCTGCTTCCGCACTTCCACGAAGCCGGCGATTCCGCCCTCGGGTCGAAGTCTACTCGGCCAACTGTGATGCGGGCGTTCCGATTCCGCAGTCTCCGCGCCGGAGGGCTGGTGCGCAAACCACGTTCACGAACCGTCTAGTTCCAGGAACACACGACCTTGCCGCAGTTGCCCGATTCCATCAGGTCGAAGCCGCGCTGGAAGTCGTCGATGTGGATCTGATGGGTCAGCACCTTCTGCAGCGGGAATCCGGTCAGCAGCATCTGCGTCATCTTGTACCAGGTCTCGTACATGCGCCGGCCGTAGATGCCGTGCAGCACGAGGCCCTTGAAGATGACCTTGTCCCAGTCGATGCCGGCGCCGTTCGGCAGCAGGCCGAGCAGTGCGATCTTGCCGCCGTGATACATGCAGTCGAGCATGTCGTTGAACGCGCGTTGGTTGCCGGACATCTCCAGGCCGATGTCGAAGCCTTCCATGTGCAGGTCCTTGACGACATCGCGCACGGACTGCTTCGACACGTTCACGACACGCGTCGCGCCCATGTCGGCGGCGAGCTTCAGGCGGTAGTCGTTGACGTCGGTGACGACGACGTTGCGGGCGCCGACGTGCTTGGCGATGCCCGCGGCGATGATGCCGATCGGGCCGGCGCCGGTGATCAGCACGTCCTCGCCGATCAGGTCGAACTCGAGCGCGCAGTGCGCGGCGTTGCCGTAGGGATCGAAGAACGCGGCGAGCTCGGACGGAATCTGGTCCGGGATCGGCCACAGGTTCGAGGAAGGCATGGCGATGTACTCGGCGAACGCGCCGGCGCGGTTGACGCCGATGCCGACCGTGTTCGGGCACAAGTGCTGCTTGCCGGCGCGGCAGTTGCGGCATACACCGCAGACGATGTGGCCCTCGGCCGACACGCGTTGTCCCAATGTATACCCGCGCACGCCGGGTCCCATGTCGACGATGCGGCCGACGAACTCGTGGCCGATGACCAGCCCTGGCTTGATCACGCGCTGCGACCACTCGTCCCACTTGTAGATGTGCAGGTCGGTGCCGCAGATCGCCGTCTTCTCGAGCTTGACCAGCACCTCGTTCGGCCCGATCTCGGGCAGCGGCACCTGTTCCATCCAGATGCCCTTGGCGGCCTCGCGCTTGACCAGCGCCTTCATCGTCTGCTGCATGTTGAATCTCCGGTTGCGACGCGCATTATAAGGCGTGTTCGCAGCCGGAGTCCGGCGCACGCGGCAGCTGGGCCCGTTGCGGCCGCGCGGAGGATCGTGCTTTCATTTGCCGGACCCGCCGCCCGGGTCACGTTGAGCGGCGGCACACCGGACTCATCGCAATCGGACGCAGCAAGGCATGAACTGGCGAACTTTCCCGATCATTGTCGGCGCGGCGCTGTTGTCGGGATGCATCTCCGGCGTTCCCGTCAGCATCGAAAACCAGTCGTCTTCGGACCTGGCCGAGGTTGTCGTTTCCGGCAAGGGCTTCTCCGAATCGGTCGGCACAGTAAGGGCCGGCGGCACGGAATTCGTCCGCATCCATCCGCGGGTTGAAACGGCGGTCAAAGTCGCGTTCGTCGTCGACGGCCAGCGCTACTCCGGGACGCTGGACGGCACGATCGAGAATGACAACGTGAATGCGATCAAGGCGACCGTGAGTGCCGACTTCTCGGTTTCCGTTTCGGCCGAGGTGCGCTGAAGACCGGAGAGTACACGAGCTGTGCGCGTGTACTCTCCAGACGTGTGCTATTGGCAGCTGGTCAGAGGATCCTTGCAATACGCCACATTCGTCCAGCTGAATGGCTGCGGCTTGCGCGTGTCGATCGTCAGGCGCAGCCATTCCGACGGCGCGGTCGTCGACCCCTGTACGACGATGCGCGTGAGGTTCGGCACCGGCTGGGTGTGATGGATCACGCCGGTATTGCTGGCTGGATTGGCCAGCGGCTGGTCTTCGAAATAGACATGCGTGTCGCCATTGAGAAGCAGCACCGGCCTGTTGAAATTCACGGTCAGGTCGGCGAGTTCCTGCACGAACGGCGTGTACTGGTCCAGTCCGGCGCCGCCGGCGGCGATCGCCTCGGGATCCCACATGTCCGCCTGCAGGATGATGACGACCGCATGCGCGTCGTTTTCCCGCGCCGTGTCGAACGTGCTCTGCAGCCAGCGCATGTCCGCGCCGGTTCGCGCGGCGACTTCGGCAGCTTGCGCGGCAGCATCGGTGAACGGCGCCGACCATGGCGCGGTGTCGTTGTTCGAGCCCCCGGGCATGTTGAATGTCGCAAACGCGACCTTGCCATCCATCCACATCACGTTCTCGACGTAGGCGGCGTCACCCGGATGCGCTGCGTCGAAAGACTTGGCCTGGGTGACTACGGTCTTGTCGGTCACTCCCAAGCTGTGCCCGGGCCTGGCGAAGAACAGGCTGCGCACGGACGCGAGTTCCTTCAACGGCGCGCCGCTGCTGAACTGCTTGGACTTGTGGCAGTCGCTCCACTCGTTGTCGCCGGGCGTGTATATGAGCGGCTTCGTGAACTGCTGGAACTGGTAGTAGATCTTTTGGCTCCAGCCCGGATTGGACGCTGCGATCGCCGGCAGGATGTCGGCGCTCGTGCAGGGCATGCTGCCGGAGTGGATGTCGCCGACGTGCACGACCAGGCTGACGTCCGGGTCGGCATTGACCGATCCGGTCAGCAGCGCGGCGTTGTCGAGCAGCAATTGTGCGTAGGGCCAGTCGCCGAACACGGCGAGCGTGATCGGCGGCGTGTCTTCGCTGTTCGGAAACAGCCAGACCGGTTGTTCGGCCAGCGCGGCGGTGGTCGTGATTGCGGCGCCGAGAAATGCGGTTGCGGCCAGGAGATTCTTCATGCGGTTTCCTCTTGGGAAAAGGTGCGCGGAATCGTCATGCTAGGAATGGATTGTTGCGAACTGATGACTCGGGACGCGCGCTGCTTGTGATTCCCGCGGGCGCCATTGACCGGTCGCGTCGCAGCGGGGCACGATGCGGCGGCGTCACGAAGGTGGCGTGAATTCCCGCATCGTGACCCTCATGCCGCTGTCTGCTCCGATCGATTTCGACGACGACGACCTCGATATGCTCCTCGAGGTCAATGTTTTGCGCGCGGCAGGTCTTTCGCAGCGCCTTGCGCAGTTCGAAGAACGCATCGCGGCGCGTTTCCGCGCCCACTACAGGCTGGCTGTGTACGGGTCGCTGGCTCCCGGGCGCTCGAACCATCGGCAACTGCAGGACCTGCGCGGCGAGTGGTATTCGGGCGGCAGCGTCCGCGGCGAACTGGCCGATCGCGGCTGGAGCGCCGGCCTGGGCTTTCCGACCCTGCACTGGTCACCTTCGGGCCCTGCGGTTGCGGTCGAGATGTTCGTCTCCGATGAGCTTCCCCGGCATTGGGCGCGACTCGACGAGTTCGAAGGTGCGGATTACCAGCGCATTGTCGTACCGGTATTTTCCGCCGCCGGGGTGGTCGCAGTTGCGAATCTCTATGCCGCGCGCTGAGCGCGGACGGTCGGTAGAGGTGTCACCAAAGTAGCGCGGCCATATCGATCGGCGGACAATGCCCACCGGGGACGGGAATGGTACGACGACGCAACGCGCAGGCAGGTGCGCTATTTCCTGGCCTCGGTGACGGGCTTCATTTGTATTATTTGCTTCAGCGCGTTGGCATGATGGTGCCCGTGCACGCAGCAGGGTGAGAGAGCGCATGCCCCACAACATTCAAATCACCAAGGAAGGGGCGTTCGTCCGGGTCACCTACCGCGGCGACGTGGAATATGCCGCAACGACCGAAATGCTGCGCCAGGTGGCTGTCATCGCGGCGGAAGCGCAGTGCAAGTTGCTGTTGTTCGACATCCGCGAAGCCAACTATCGAGACTACCATCTCGGCACGATCCGGCACGCGGAAGAAGGTCCCGCGCTGGGGATCGACAAGACCTTTCGTATTGCTTTTCTCGGCGCCAGCGGCAATCCAATGCTGAAGTACATCGAGGCCGTTAGCGTGAACCGCGGTTACTGGGTAAAGACGTTCGTCGATGAATCGGAGGCGCTCGCATGGCTGCAGACTGCGACGTAAGTGTCGTCGACCGCGATAGCGCCACGTGCCCGGCCGTTTCAGGCGACCCAAGCAGCCTTCAGCCACCGCATTGAAACTTTCGGCGAGCGGGCACGTCGCTGCCGGCACCGGATGGAGGATTTCATGATCGCGCGTATCTGGCACGGCAGGACGGCTACGGCGAAGGCCGACGAGTACCTCGCCTTTCTGCAGCGCCGCGCGTTGCCCGATTATCGCGGCACGCCGGGTAATCTGGCGGCCTACATCCTGCGCCGGGCCGAGGGCGACATTACGCATTTCCTGACGCTGACGCATTGGGAATCGCGCCAGGCAATCGAGGCGTTCGCCGGCGCGGACATCGCGCGCGCAAAGTACTATCCGGAGGACAGCGGATTTCTGCTGGAATTCGAATCAACCGTCCAGCACCACGAGCTGTATTCGTAGCCGACCGACCATCGAGGAGAAATCGAATGCGCAGTGTCGCCGCCACCCTCGTTGCAGGCGTGCTGTTACTGACCGTCAGCGCCGCAGTCTTCGCGCAGGAAGTTGCCGGGTTAGAAATACGCTTCTGTCCCGCCGCGCAGGCGCGCACGTTTCCGCTCGAGTCGCTGCGTGGCGTGCAGAGCTTGCTGCTGCAGAACGTCGTGATCATCAATCACGCCGCGACAGTGGCGGAGATCACGGCGATCGATCTGGAGCTATCGAATGGCGGCGCTGCAATCGATACGCGTCGAATAGCCGATGTGAGCCTCGCGGACGTCGCGGCCAGCGGACCGAAGCTGCAGAAATCGGGCATGCTGCAGGCGGTCGCTTTTCAGTTCTGCGGGTCAGCCCTGATCCCCGACGGAATGATCCTGGCCGGGCCGACCTTGGCCCCTGGGCAGGCCATGCTGATCTCACA
>DASRTK010000103.1:0-6242 GCA_035655975.1 Rudaea sp. | reverse complement strand
TCGAACTTGTCGACCGCCTTCATCAGGCCGATGTTGCCTTCCTGGATCAGATCGAGGAACTGCAGGCCGCGGTTGGTATACTTTTTCGCAATCGAGATGACCAGGCGAAGGTTCGCCTCGACCATTTCCTTCTTCGCCCGGCGCGCCTTGGCCTCGCCGATCGACATCGCGCGGTTGATTTCCTTGATGTCGGCCAGCGACAGGTACAGCGCCTTTTCCAGCGCAACGAGCTTTTCCTGCTCGCCCAGGATCTCCTCGCGGTGCGCCTTGATCGCCGACGACCACTTCTGCTTCTTGCGGATCATCTCGTCGGCGAACTTGAAGTTCGTTTCCTGCTGCGGGAACGCCTTGAGGAAATCCTTGCGCGGCATGTGCGCCTGCTTGATGCAGATGTCCATGATCGCGCGCTCGTGCGAGCGGATGTTGGCGACGACGTCGCGCAGCTTCTTGACGAAGCTGTCGATCATGATTGCCGGCAGCTTGAGCTTGAGGAACGCCTCGGCCATCTGGTCGCGCAGCTTCGCCGTCTTCTTGTCGGCGCTGCCAACCTTGTCGGCGGACTTCTGGAACTTGCCGTACAGCGTGCGCAGCTCTTCCATCCGCCGCGTGACCTCGATCGGATCCGGTCCGGTTTCGCCGGGGCCGGCTTCCTCGCCATCCTCGGCTTCTTCCTCGCCGACCTTGACCACGGCAACTTCGGCCTCGACGGCCTCGAGAATCGGATCGGGAATGTCCAGGCCCGGCACTTCGATGTCGGCAAAGCCGGTCAACACTTCCGACAGGCGCTTCTTGCCCTCGGTGTGCTGGTCGTATTCCTCGATCAGCAGCTGGATCGACCACGGGAAGCTCGCCAGCGAACTCTGGACCTGGTTCAGGCCTTCCTCGATGCGCTTGGCGATCGCGATCTCGCCCTCGCGCGTGAGCAGCTCGACCGTGCCCATCTCGCGCATGTACATGCGCACCGGGTCTGTCGTGCGGCCGACTTCGGCGTCGACCGCCGACAGCACGGCGACGGCTTCCTCGGTCGCGGTCTCGTCGTCGGTCGCGACCGGATTTTCCGGCAACAGGGTTTCGCCATCGGGCGCAACCTCGTGCACCTCGATGCCCATGTCGTTGATCATGCCGATGATGTCTTCGATCTGCTCCGGATCGACGATGTCGTCGGGCAGGTGATCGTTGACTTCAGCGTAGGTCAGGTAGCCCTGTTCCTTGCCCTTGATGATCAAGGTCTTGATTTCGGACTGTTGCTGCTGGTTACCGGGTTCAGTGGTCATGAGGGAGACTGCTTCGAGCAAAGACTAGGAAGTATAGGAACGGTGTCAAGTCGAGGTCTCCGCGGCTCGCGCGATGCGTTGAAGCGCATCGCGCGCGGACGCCGAGGGTCCGCGGTTTGACCCGCGGACGGATCGTTGCTTGGCGAGGCCCGGATGGCCGAGCCTAGCAACCCGGCCCGCACAGCGGGCGCCGCTCGTAGCCTGAACACCCAAGCTACCGCGCCTCCAACCAAAACGTCACTGGCCCGTCGTTGACCAGTGATACGTCCATATGGGCGCCAAACCGCCCAATTTCCACCCGCGGGTGCGTTTTTTTTGCCAATTCGACCAGGCGCTCGAACCACAGCCGCCCGACCTCGGGCGGCGCCGCGGAAGTAAAGCTCGGCCGCATGCCCTTGCTCGTGTCCGCTGCCAGGGTGAATTGCGGTACCAGCAGCAGACCGCCGCCGATCTCGGCCAACGACCGGTTCATGCGTCCGTCCGTGTCGGCGAACACCCGGTACCCGAGGAGGCGCTCGAGCATCCGTTGCGTTTGCAGCTCCCCGTCGCCCGGCTGGACGGCAATCAGCGCAAGCAGCCCCGTCCCGATCCGCCCCACGGTCTGGTTGTCGACGTCGACGTGCGCGCTGCGCACGCGCTGGATCAGGGCAAGCATGGCGAAGTTTTAGCATCTTTCCCTCATTCAGGGCACGCACCGCACCGAGTCCGTCACCGCGGCGCATGGGCGGCCGGTTACAATCAATCGTTTACCGGCTGGGGAGCATTCGTGCGCTGGTACGTCGCCATCCTGTATCACGTGCTTCGAATGATCGGCCGCCTGCCGCTGCCGGCCCTGCACCGGATCGGTACCGCGCTCGGCTGGGTGCTGCTGCACACACCGAATGCCGTGCGCCGCAAAGCCGAGGTGAACCTCTCGATAGTAATAACGCAGTTTCCCGGCGAAAGCAGACAGCAGTTGCTGAAATCGGCGTTGTTCGAGGCCGGTAAATCGGTGTTCGAGGTGTGCAAGGTCTGGTCCGGATCCGTAGAAAGCGCGCAGGTGCTGGTTCGCGAGGTGCGCGGCCTCGAGTTGCTCGACCAGGCAATCGCCGCACGCCGTGGAATGATCTTCGCGGCGCCACACCTGGGCTGCTGGGAATTGCTCACATTCTGGGTTTGCAAGCGCACGCCGCTTGCGATCGCCTATCGCCCCCCGCGCCAACCAGCGCTCGAACCACTGCTGCTGCGCGTACGCCACGGCGCGCGCGCGGTGGAACAGGTGCCGGCTGACGGCACAGTCGGCGTGCGCAAACTCTACAAGCGGCTTATCGATGGCGGCGTGGTCGGGATCCTGCCCGACCAGCAGCCCAAGCAGGGTGAGGGCGAGTTCGCGCCGTTCTTCGGCACGCAGGCACTGACGGCAGTGTTGCTGCCGCGCCTGGCCCAGCGTACCGGAGCGACGGTGTTGTTCGCATTCGCCGAACGGCTGCCGCGCGGCGCCGGTTATCGACTGCACATTCTGCCGGCGCCCCCCGGCATCGCCGATCCGGACCTGCCGACCGCCGTTGCCGCCCTCAATCGTGGCGTGGAAATGTGCGTGCGCCTGGCGCCTGCCCAGTACCAGTGGCACTACAAGCGTTATTCGATCCGGCCGCCGGGCGAACCGCAGCCGTTGTATTGAGCGGCGCCGGCAATCAATCGATGTCGCCGTCATGCGTTGTCCCCGCTTGCGCCTGCGGCGGTTGCAGCAGCCCACCCAGGAGACGGCCGTAACCACTCAATCGGGCGCGGAACTGCCACCGTGTTTGTCGAGCCGCCTGACGAACACCTGCATCTCTTTCTGCGCCTGAACGTCGCCGGCGCGCCCTGCAGCGGCGATGCCATCGCACCAGGCCGCGCGTGCCTGCACCGGATCGCCGGCTTCGATCAGCGCGCGCCCGAGGAGTTTCCAGGCGGCGGAATAGGCCGGGTCGAATTCGACGGCGCGGCGCAACTCGATTGCCGCATCGACCGGCGCGCCAGCTGCCATCAGGGCGTTGCCGAGCGAAAAGCGCAGCAGGGCGCCGTCGCGCGGTCCGCCACAAAGGGCGCGCAATCGTTCGACGGTCGCGGCATTCATCGTGCGGTATTCATCGTGATGGTTCAGCGATGGATATCGTGCGTGACGACTCCGACGTCGCGCGACGGCAACGCGAAGTAATGCGGACAGGCCAGCGTACGCCGCATGTCGCCGAGGCCCGCGCTCCAGTGTTCGCTCATTGCGAGCGGCCCGAACGCATAGTCCTTGTACTGCTGCTCGTAGGACTTGGCCTGGTAGATCAGGTGCACGATATTCACGACTTTCGTGCAGGTCCATGCGGAAAACGCCCCGGCCAGCGCCGGCGGCACGCGCTTGCCGGGCAGCAGCTTGATCAATTCGCCGAGCGCCAGGCGTAGGCGTTGCTGCTCGGCCGCGGTGTCCGTACCGCGGCGCGTGCGGCTCGAATACTGGATGTCTTTCTGGCGTTCGAGCACGTCGCCGAGCGTGCGCGGCAGTTCGCCGCGCGCGCTCCACAGGTCGACTTGCAGGGCGAGCGTATCGCGGCGCGGCGTCGAGTCGAGCACGTACTCGAGCGGCGTATTCGACACCAGTCCGCCATCCCAGTAGAACTCGCCGTCGATCTCGACCGGCGGGAACGCCGGCGGCAACGCGGCCGACGCGAGCACGTGTTCGACGCCGATCGCGATGTCGCGATTGTCGAAATAGACGAAGTTGCCGTTACGCAGGTTGACCGCACCGAGCGTGAGGCGCGGCGCCGACGCGTGGTTGATGCGGTCGAAGTCGACGAACGCGTCGAGCGTGGCACGCAGCGGCGCGGTGCTGTAGAAGCTCGTCGCCGCGCTCGATCCGGGCGTCGCCGCATACGGCGGCGGCAGGCGCGGCACGAAAAAACCCTGCTGCCCGTGCAACAGCGCGGTCATGGCGCCGGCCGAATTGGCCAGCGCCTGCAACGGACTGTATTTCGGCAGTGCGTCGAGCCATTGCCGCTGCCAGTCGAATACCTGGGGCGGCAGCGGCAGCGCGGGCGTCGAAATGCGCTGCCAGAATTCCCGCAGGCGCTCGACGCGGCGCTCCGGCGCGTTGCCGGCAAGGATCGCCGCATTGATCGCACCGATCGAGATGCCGGCGAACCAGTCGGGCCGGATGCCGGCACCGTCGAGTCCTTCATAGACTCCGCACTGGTACGCGCCGAGCGCGCCGCCGCCCTGCAGGACGAGCACGACGGTCTCATAGTCGCGCGCCGCGAGCGCCGGCGGCTTTGGTACTTTGCTTACTTGTGGATTTGTGGAACGCCGGGCTGATGGCGGGCTCGGCGGGCTTTTCTTTCGCGCCTTCGCCACACGCCTGGCTTGCGTGCTCATTGCATGAACCAGCCGTGGCTGACGACGATCGACTGGCCGGTCAGCGCGTTGGTGCCGAAGCCGGCGAAGAACAGCGCGCACTGGGCGACATCGTCGACGGTCGTGAATTCGCCGTCGACGGTTTCCTTGAGCATGATGTTCTTGATCACGTCGGCTTCGGAAATGCCGAACTCCTTCGCCTGCTCGGGAATCTGCTTGTCGACCAGCGGCGTGCGCACGAAGCCCGGGCAAATCACGTTCGCGCGCACGTTCTTCGCCGCGCCTTCCTTGGCCACGACCTTGGCCAGGCCGATCAGCCCGTGCTTGGCCGCTACGTACGGCGCCTTGAGTTTCGAAGCCTCCTTCGAGTGCACCGAACCCATGTAGATGATCGAGCCGCCGTTGCCGGCCGCGTACATGCGCTTGAGGCACGCGCGCGTGGTCAGGAACGCGCCGTCGAGATGGATCGCAATCATCTTCTTCCAGTCGGCATAGGAAAAATTCTCGATAGGATTGACGATCTGGATGCCGGCGTTGGAAACGAGTATGTCGACGCTGCCAAGGTCCTTGACGGTCTTGTCGACACCCGCCTCGACCGCGCCCTCATCGGTGACGTCCATGACGACTGCCGTCGCCTTGACACCGCGCGCCTTGATCTCGTCGGCGGCCGCCTGGGCCGCGGCCTGGTTGATGTCGGCGACCGCGATATGCGCGCCGTTGTCGGCCAGCACCTCGGCAATGCGCTTGCCGATGCCGCTCGCGGCGCCAGTAATCAGCGCGACTTTGCCTTTTACGCTCATGATTTCATCCTCGATGGAGATCCAGAACTAAAGAATATTTGAACGCGGATTACGCGGATCAACGCGGAACGAAGAATATTTGGACGCGGATTACGCGGATCAACACGGATTAACGCGGAACAAGAGAATATTTGGACGCCGATTGCGCGGATCAACGCGGATAGACAACTTCGGATGCGAAGGGTTCGAATCGCGGGCCGGCGATCGAGCTCTTCCCACAGAATCCGCTCTTATCCGCGTTAATCCGCGTTAATCCGCGTCCAAAATCTTGCGTTTGGTTTTTGCAACATCGCGAAAAAAGTCACTCGTCGCGCACGACCGCCTTCACGTCGACGCCAAGATCGCGCAGCTTGCGATACAGATGCGTGCGCTCCATGCCGACGATCTTGGCCAGTTTGCCGACACTGCCGCCGGCTTCCTGCAGTTGGCGCAGCAAGTAAAGACGTTCGAACTGCTCGCGCGCTTCGCGCAACGGCAGGCTGAAGTCGACGCCGGCATTGTTCTGGCTGGCGGGCACGGCCGCAGATGGCGTTGCCGGCAGGGTGCCGAATGCCGCTTCGACCTCGTCGAGACTGACCTGGTCGGCGCTGCCCATGACGAGCAGGCGCTGGACCAGGTTGCGCAACTCGCGCACGTTGCCAGGCCAGCCATAGTTGCGCAGGCGATTCTGCACGTCGACCGGGAAATGCCGGTACGGCAGATGATCGCGGTTGGCGAAAAAATCGCCGTACAGACGCAGCAGTTCCGGCACGTCCTCGCTGCGCTTGCGCAATGGCGGCACGACCAGCGGCACGACGCTGAGCAGGTA
>DASRTK010000102.1:0-4726 GCA_035655975.1 Rudaea sp. | reverse complement strand
GCTCGACCTGATTCCCGGCGCGATCATCGCCAACGCCGAGGGCTTCGGTTTCCTGCGCCCCGATGGCGGCGGCGACGATGTATACATTTCCCCGGCCGAGATGCGCAAGGTCCTGCACGGCGACCGCGTGCTGCTCAGCATCGTTGGCGTCGACAAGCGCGGGCGCAAGCAGGGTGCGATCGTCGAAGTGCTCGAGCGGCGGGCCTCGCGCCTGGTTGGACGAGTCGTCATCGAGAATGGCGTCGTGCTCGTTGCGCCGGACGATCGGCGTCTGCATCAGCAGATACTGATCCCGCCGGGCAAGGACAAGGGCGCGCACTCCGGCCAGATCGTAGTCGCCGAGATCACGCAGCCGCCGACCGCGCAGCGCGGTCCGATCGGCGAGGTGATCAGCGTGCTCGGCGAGCGCCTGACGCCATCGCTGATCGTCGAGATGGCGATTGCGAGTTACGGGCTGCCGCGCGAGTGGGCGCCCGAGGTCCTGGCCGAAGCTGCGCAGGTCGAGCCGCAGGTCACGCAGGACGAGGCGGCGGGCCGCGTGGACCTGCGCAAGTTGCCGCTGGTGACGATCGACGGCGAGGACGCGCGCGATTTCGACGACGCGGTTTATGCCGAGCCGTCCGCCGGCGGATTCCGTCTGATCGTCGCGATCGCCGACGTCTCGCATTACGTGCAACCCGGCAGCGCGCTCGATGATGAGGCGCAGAAGCGCTCGACTTCGGTGTACTTTCCCGGCTTCGTCGTGCCGATGCTGCCGGAGACGCTGTCGAACGGCATCTGCTCGCTGAATCCGAAGGTCGAGCGCCTCTGCATGGCCTGCGACATGCAGGTCGGTCACGACGGCGAAGTGTCGAGTTCGAAGTTCTACCCGGCGATCATGCGCTCGCATGCACGACTGACATACACGCGCGTTTGGCAGGCGCTCGGCGAGAAGAACGCCGATGCGCGCGCCGAGCTCTCGGACGTCATGCCGCAACTGGAGCGGTTGCACCAGCTGTACCACATCCTGGCCAAGGCGCGGCAGCGCCGCGGCGCGATCGATTTCGACAGCCGCGAAGTGAAGTTTCGCCTGGCGCCGTCCGGCGATGTCGTGCAACTCGGCGCCGAGCCGCGCAACGATGCGCACAAGCTGATCGAGGAATGCATGATCGCCGCGAACGTCCAGGCGGCGAAATTTCTCGACCAGCGCCAGGTGCCGGCGCTGTATCGCGACCACGCGCCACCGCCGGCGTCCAAGTACGAGGACCTGCTCGAATTCCTGCGCGAGTTCGGCCTGAAGCTGCCGCCGGCCGGCGAAGTGACGCCGCATGATTTTTCCACATTGCTAAAAAAGGTACGCAAGCGCGTCGATTCGCACCTGATCGAGTCGGTGCTGCTGCGCTCGCAATCGCTGGCCGTGTACAGCCCGAAGAATTCCGGCCATTTCGGTCTCGCGCTCGACGCCTACGCGCATTTCACCTCGCCGATCCGCCGCTATCCGGACCTGCTCGTGCATCGCGCGATCCGTTTCGCGCTGAGCAGGGGAAAGCTCGCGGACTACACCTACAGCCCGAGCGACATGGCCGTGCTGGCGACGCATTGCTCGCAGTTCGAGCGCCGCGCCGACGAAGCCGAGCGTGATGTCGACGAGCGCTACAAGTGCGCGTGGATGGAAAAGCATGTCGGCGGCGAGTTCGAAGGCATCGTCTCTGGCGTCACTTCGTTCGGCCTGTTCGTCGAGCTGACCGAATCGCAAGTCAGCGGCTTGGTCCACATCACGCAGTTGCCGAACGACTACTATCACTTCGATCCGATCAAGCATCTGCTGAGTGGCGAGCGGCGCGGCCTGAAGTTCCGCCTCGGCGACCCGGTGCGCGTGCAGGTGCTGCGCGCAAGCCTGGAAGATCGCAAGATCGATTTCCGGCTGGTGACGAATGAGCAGGGAGGCAAGCGCGGATGAGTTGCATGCAACGCCTCGCTGGGAAAGCCAAACAGCCGCCCCCATCCGCCCTACGGGCACCTTGTATGCGCCACATCCATGTGGCTCGCCCTTCGGGCAGCCTTCGCTGCAAACATCGGCAATCCTGCCGATGTTTCCCCGCTTCGCAGGGGAAGGGAAAACGTGAGATGGTAAACGTAGAAATCCTTCCCCTGCGTAGCGGGGGAAGGTGGCGGCAGCCGGATGGGGGCGAGTCGTGAGTGGTGAATTATTGTTTGGGATACACGCGGTCGACGCCGCGCTGACGCACGATCCCGGCAACGTGCTGGAGTTGTACATCGAGTCCGACAGTCACAATGCGCGGCTCAAGGAGTTGTCGGACCGCGCGCGCGATCTCGGGGTGAAGCCGCATTCGCGGCCACGCGAGGCGCTTGACCGCATGACCGGCGGGGCGCGCCACCAGGGCGCCGTCGCGCGTTACCGGGCGCCGCCGCCGCGCGCCGAGAGCGAACTGTACGAACTGGTGGAAAAAGCGGAAAAGGATACTTTGCTGCTCGTGCTCGACGGGGTGACCGACCCGCACAATCTCGGCGCTTGCCTGCGCAGCGCGGAAGCTGCCGGTGTCACGGCGGTCGTCGTGCCGAAGGACAAGGCCGCCGGGATCACGCCGACGGTGCGCCGCGCTTCGGCTGGCGCTGCCGACCGCCTCGCGTTCTTCGCGGTGACAAACCTCGCGCGTACGCTCAAGGCGCTCAAGGACAAGGGCGTATGGCTCGTCGGCCTCGCCGGCGATGTCAGCGGCGATTTCTATGCGCTCGACCTGAAGGGTTCGATCGCGATCGTCATGGGCAGCGAAGGCGAGGGCATGCGGCGCCTGACGCGCGAGGCCTGCGACTTTCTCGCGCGCATCCCGATGCGCGGCGGCGTGGAAAGCCTGAATGTGTCGGTTGCGACCGGTGTCGCGTTGTTCGAGGCGTTGCGCCAGCGTGGCGCCCCGGCAAATAAGTGAAGGTCTTGTCGGTGCGCGCCTGAATACCCGGTTGCGGCGCGCGCACAGAACTGACCCGTACGCTACCTGACGGAGGAATCCATCTCATGTTGGCTTCGGTACATTGGTACGACTGGGCTGGTCTTGTCGGCGTCGTTTTGACGCTGCTGGCCTACTTCCTGCTGCAGGCCGGACGCGCGCGTGGCGATGCGCTGCCTTATCAGCTGATGAACGCATTCGGAGCGTTCGCAGTGCTTCTGTCGCTTCTCTACGCGTTCAATCTTTCGGCGTTCGTGCTCGAATTCCTGTGGCTCGGCATCAGCATCTACGGAATAGCACGCGGACGGCGCATTCGGCGCGAAGCATGACGATGCGGCGTTTCGCGCAGCGCGTCGGCCGCTTCCGAGCTGAGTGATGTCCGAAACCCGCGTCTTCGGCCTGGATTTCCTGCGCGCGCTGGCGATCCTGCTCGTGCTCCTCGCGCACGCGAGTTTCATGTTCCTGCCGCTGACGCACCAGCTCGAAGCCGTGTGGATGTTCGGGCAACTCGGCGTTGAACTGTTCTTCGTCCTCAGCGGATTCCTGATCGGCGCGATTCTCGTGAAGCAGGCCGAGGCAGCGCGCTTCGCAGTCGGCCGCTTCTGGCTGCGGCGCTGGTTGCGCACGTTGCCGAACTACTACCTGTTCCTCGCGATCAACATCGGATTGGCGCGCTGGATCGATGGTGCCTGGCCGCATGCGGCGAGCTACGCGATATTCATGCAGAACTTCGCCTGGCCGCAGCCGATGTTCTTCATCGAGTCGTGGAGCCTGGCTGTGGAGGAGATCTTCTATCTCGTCGCGCCATTGCTCGTGCTGGCCTGCAGCGGCCGCGTCATGCGGCGCGTGCCGGCGGCGCTGCTTGTTTCAATTGCGATCGCACTGGCGACGCTGGTGCGCGTCGTCTACGTCGTCACGCAGCAGCCGGTCTGGGACCAGGCCGTGCGCATGGTTACTCTCGTGCGCCTGGATGCCATCGCCTATGGCGCGCTGGCGCTGCTGCTTTACCGGCATCGCGATGGTGTTGCGCGGCGCCATGCAAATATCATCGCCGGCGTTGGTTGCGTCGGCATGGCGATCGGCATTGCGCTTTACCTGGTTCTGCCGAAGGACACCGATCTGTTCGCTCGCACCGGTTTGTTCAGCCTGATTTCGGCGAGCTTCGCGGCGTTTCTGCCAGCTGCTGCGAATTGGCATCGTAGCGGCGTGCCGGCGCCGGTCGAGAATGGCATACGCGCGATCGCGCGCTGGTCGTATGCGCTGTATCTGTGCCAGCTTGCGGTCATGCGCGTCATGAATGCGACGTTCGCCGGAAACGCGCAGACGGTCGCAGGCTGCCTGTTCCAGGCAATCCTGTTCGTCGCATTGTCGGTCGCTTCCGCGGCGCTCGTCTATCGTTTCTATGAGGCGCCGATTCTGCGTTTGCGCGATCGCTGGACGCGTGAGTCGAAGTCGCGGGCGCCGGTGGACGCAACGCCGGAGCCGCTCAGCGAATTGACGTAGCAACCGTCTCCCAAAAAGTTAGGTTGTGGCGCGTTCGACGTAGGGTGATCCGGAATGGAACACGGCATTAAGGATCACGAGTAGCTTGCGCATGCAAGCAACCAAGGCCACTTTGGCGGCTTTACCGCGTGCGCGTAGTTGCCGGTAGTGAGCCCGTAACGTCGGGTTGTGGCGCACGCCCACGAGCGTGGCCATGTAGACGACGTTACGCACGCTCTGCCGGCCGCCCCAGATGTGTCGCTGTCCCTTGAGGGTTCCAGAATCACAGTTGAAGGGGG
>DASRTK010000101.1:0-10251 GCA_035655975.1 Rudaea sp. | reverse complement strand
CTCCTTCGAGCAGCCGCGCGAGCGCGGCGAGTTCCCCGGCACTCGATACGAGCACTTCGACGCGCCAGCGCGGGCGCACAACCAGCGCAAGTTCGCCGCGGTCGAGCGAATCGGGCAATCCGACCGTTGCCTGCGGCTGATGCGCCAGCCAGATGCTCGCGACCGGAAATCGTGATCGCAACCACGCGCAGGCCGGATGCAGCGCGAAGCGCGCGGTCAGCAGCTCGCCGGGCGGCAACGCGCCAATCCGCTCGCGCGTCAGCGCTACCGCATCGGCGGCGTAGTGGGCAGCGTGGACGCTCCACTCGAGCGCTGCGACATCGCCGAGGTACGGCAGCGATCGGGTGTGCTCGAACGCGTCGATGAATTGTCCGAATCGGGCGCCGAACCGGTTGAGGTCGCCGCTGGCGCTCGGATGCGCGCGGCCATAGGCGCGTGCAAGCCCGCCGAAAAACTCATCGCCGACGAGCGCGCGCACGACCGGATACGCATTGGCGAGCGCCTTCTCCCAGGCGGCGCTGACATTTCCCCGGTACAGCGCGAGACGTTCGAGCACGCGCGCATCATCCGTGACCAGCGCCGGCAGCAGCGCGGCCGCGGCGCCCGACTCGGCCAATGCCGCGGCAAAGTCGGCCTGTACGCGTTCAAGCGGCGCGGACATCGCGACTCCTCGGCGCCGCGCAGCGCTGCCGGGCAGTCGCGGCTTCGTCGATCAGCACGTCGAGTTCCGGCACGTCGGTGTCCCACTCGATCAGCGTCGGAACACAGCCGCAATGCGCGATCGCCCGCTCGTACAGTGCCCACACCGCATCGCTGACGCGGGCGCCGTGATGATCGATCACGGCCAGCTCGGTGACGAGGTGACCGGCAAGGTGAATTTCACCGACGTGCCGGGGCGCTATCGCGTCGATTTGCGCCGCGGCGTCGCAGCCGTGATTGAGTTGGTTCACGTACAAGTTGTTCACGTCGAGCAGAATGCCGCAGCCGCTGCGTCGCGCCAGTTCGTTGAGGAAACCGGCCTCGTCGTATTCGTCGCCGGCAAAGCGGACATAGCTCGACACGTTCTCGATCAGCACGCGGCGCTGCAGCACATCCTGCATTTCGGCAACACGGCCGCACATCAGTTCGAGCGCTTCGCGTGTCATAGGTAGCGGCAGCAAATCGTTGAGGACGCGGCCATCGACGGCGCCCCAGCACAGATGCTCGGAAATGAGCGACGGTTCGATCCGCCGTACCAGCGCCGCCAGCCTTTGCAGGTGGCCGGACGAATAGCCAGCGGCCGAGCCCAGAGCGAGTCCGACCCCATGCAGGCTGACCGGGTAGCGTTCGCGCAGGCGCGTCAGGACATGCAAGTCGTAACCACCGTCGCCAAAATAATTTTCGCTGTGCGCCTCGAGCCAGTCGGCGCAGCGTTCGCGCGCAAGCAATTCGCGATAGTGGGGCGCGCGCAAGCCGATACCGACTCCGCCAAGGCAATTGGCGGTATCGTCGTGGCTGGTTTGGTCGATGACGCTTTTCATTTGTATAGGGTATTACGGCTTATCGACCCGCAATCGGACACGCCGCCGGTGCAGGCTGCCGCCTGCATATCGGACTCGATACGCAGGCAGCCCTTGCGTCTTCGTTACTTGGCTGGCGGAGCCGATTTCCCACCGAGCGACTCGCACGTGCCCTTGGCGACGTACTTCCAGTCGGCGGCCTGATTGTCGGCCTTGGCCTGACCGGCGCAGCCGTGCGAGCCGTTGCTCGAAGCGCAGTCATTCTGGCCCGCCTTGGCGATGCCGAAGCACTTGTCCTGGTTGGCGTGATCGTCGGCGGCCAGCGCCGAAGCGGAAACAGAGAACAGACCCGCAACGGCGGCGGCGATAAGGGCGTGACGCTTGTCCATAGTGAAGCTCCTCTGGGTTGACAGAAAAAGGGGAAAAGTTGACTCGTGAGCGTCCATCATTGCCGCGGAGCCCATATGCGTCCCCGCTGCGGCGAATTCGGTTCACTCGGCGAGCGTGCGTTTGACGTGCGGTTCGAGAAATCCTTACAACGGGATTCACCTCTCAATTATGTCTCCTCTCCCGCTTGCAGCGCCGGAATTGTGCACGATTCGATGTAAGGAATTTCCAACCACGCCGTCCAATCCGGCGAACCGTACTCACAACTTCTGAACGCTACGGGAGAGGGAATTGCGCAATGGCGGAGAAAAGACCACATATCGTCATCGTCGGTGGCGGCTTTGCCGGCGCCAATCTGACCCGCCTGCTGCAGAAGCGCGCGAAGTTCGCCGACATCACACTGGTTTCTGAGGAGAGCTATACCACGTTCAACCCGATGTTGGCCGAAGTCGTCGGCGCGACGGTGTTTCCCGAGCATGTCGTCGCTCCACTGCGCGCCACGGTCGGCAGCGCGCGCTTTGTGATGGGGACCGTCGGCAACGTCGATTTCGACAGGAAGCGCCTTGCCTGCGACACGCTCAAGCGCGAAGTCGAGATTGAATACGACCACCTGGTGTTGGCCTTCGGCAACCGGGCGCGCGTCGACCTTATCGCCGGAATGGCCGAGCATGCAGTCGTACTCAAGACCGTCGGCGATGCCATGCACATCCGCAACCTGGTCCTGCGGCGACTCGCCCAGATCGAGCTCGAAACCGATCCCGCGCTGCGCAAATGCCTGGGCCACTTCGTCGTCGTGGGCGGCGGGTTCTCAGGCGTCGAGGTTGCCGGCGCCGTCGCCGACAGTCTGCGCGAGATTCGCCGCTACTATCCGCGCGTCGCCGCCGACGAACTCAAGGTCACGCTGCTGCAAAGCGTGGATCGCCTGCTCTTCGAGTTGCCGTCTTCACTCGGCGAGGCGGCCGAGCGTTCGCTGACCAGGCGCGGCGTCGATGTCATGACAATGACTGGGGCGTCGGCGATCAGCGCGCGCGCCGTGCGGCTCAACGACGGCCGGATGCTCGCTGCCGCGACGACCATATGCACGATCGGCACGACGCCGAATGCGCTGACGTCGCGCCTGACTGCGTTGCCGACCGAGCGCGGGCGCATCGTATGCCAGGCTGACCTGTCCGTGGCTGGCGCCGATGGTGTCTGGGCCGTGGGTGACTGCGCGTTGATCATGAACGGCGACGATGGGCCGGCACCGCCGACGGCGCAATTCGCGATAGCTGAAGCCAAACACCTTGCCAGGAACATCGTCGCGAAGGCCCGCGGCCGCCCAACGCAACCATTCATGTATCGCGCGCGCGGGATGATGGCGACAGTCGGACACCTGAAAGGCGTCGCCAAGATCTTCGGTATCAAACTGACCGGCCTGCCGGCGTGGATGCTGTGGCGCGCTTATTACCTGAGTCAGATGCCGACGCTCGGCCGGAAGCTGCGCATTTTCGTCGAGTGGAGCTGGGGCATGTTCTTTCCGCCCGACATCACCCATTTCCGCTTCACGCGCAGCCACGAATTGCTCGACAGCGACAAGGAGGGGGTTATGCCGGGTCAGGGGGCCCCTGCGTCAGTACTGCGCACAATGTGACCTGAAAATCGATCGTTGGCTCTTTAATTCTTACTTCACCGGGAAATCGACATGCAACTGAAAAACAAGACCGCCCTCGTCACCGGCTCGACGAGCGGCATTGGCCTGGGCATCGCGCGCGCGTTTGCCCGCGAAGGGGCGAATGTCATTCTCAATGGTTTTGGCGACTCAGCCGAGATCGAAGCGCTGCGTGCCGGCATCGAGCGTGAATTCGGCGCCATGGTCCGCTACGACGGCGCCGACATGAGCAAGCCCGATGCAATCGAGGCGATGATGAACAAGGCCATCGCCGAGTTCGGCAGTGTCGACGTGCTCGTCAACAACGCCGGCATCCAGCACGTTGCGCCGGTCGAGGAATTTCCCTTGGCCAAATGGGACGCGATTATCGCAATCAACCTGTCCGCCGCGTTCCACACGATACGTGTGGCCTGGCCGGCAATGAAGGCGCGCGGATTCGGCCGCATCATCAACGTCGCCTCGGCGCACGCCCTGGTTGCCTCGCCATACAAGAGCGCCTATGTCGCTGCCAAGCACGGCGTGGCCGGACTGACGAAAACCGTGGCGCTCGAAGGAGGCGAGCACGGCATCAC
Source organism: Rudaea sp. (assembly GCA_035655975.1). Taxonomy (GTDB): domain Bacteria; phylum Pseudomonadota; class Gammaproteobacteria; order Xanthomonadales; family Rhodanobacteraceae; genus Rudaea. The sequence continues at coordinate 6,145 of DASRTK010000101.1, read as the reverse complement.
AGCGAACGCGATTTGCCCGGGCTATGTGTTGACGCCCCTGGTCGAGAAGCAGATACCGGATACGGCAAAAGCACGCGGCATCACCGAGGCGCAGGTCATCCGCGACGTGCTGCTGGCGGCCCAGCCGACCAAACAATTCGTCACCGTCGACCAGGTTGCTGCGCTCGCGGTGTATCTTGCGAGCGACGTGTCGGCGTCCACGACGGGCGCGATCATTCCGGTCGACGGAGGCTGGACTGCTCACTAGGCGCCAAATTTTTCAGGCGCGGACTGCGCGGATTCGAAGAGCAATTTCGATCCGTTCATCCGCAGTAATCCGCGTTCAAAAGGAAGCGCATCGGGATAAGACCATGGCCATTACCAAGAAGAAGACATCGGCGACTCGGAAGGCGATCAACCTCGCCCTGCAGGGTGGAGGCGCGCACGGCGCGTTTGCCTGGGGCGCGATCGACACGCTGCTGGCCGACGGCCGGATCGACATAGAGGCGATCAGCGCGACGAGTGCCGGTGCGATGAACGCAGTCGTGCTCGCCGACGCGTTGACCGACGGCGACCGCGACCACGCACGCGAACGCTTGACTGCGTTCTGGAAGGCGATCGCCGATGCCGGCGCAAAATACAATCCGGTCAAACCACTACGCGACTGGACCGGCCGTGCGCTACCGATCGAGCAGTCGCCGTTCTACTGGATGTTCGACACGATGCTGCGCGTGTTCTCGCCGTACCAACTCAATCCGATGAATTTCAATCCGCTGCGTGATGTGCTCAACGATCATGTCGACTTCGAGAAGCTGCGGCACAGCAAAGGCGTCAATGTGCACTTGTGTGCGACGAACGTCGAAACCGGCAAGGTGCGCATATTCAACCGCAACGAACTGACGGCGGATACCGTGCTGGCCTCGGCCTGCCTGCCTTTTCTGTTCCAGACAATCGAGATCGAAGGTTCAAACTACTGGGACGGCGGCTACATCGGCAACCCGGCGATCTTCCCGCTGATCTACGGCTCGAAGAGCTGCGACGTGGTGATCGTGCACATCAACCCGATCGTGCGCCATGGCGTACCGAAAACCGCACCTGAAATTCTCAATCGTATCAATGAGATCAGCTTCAATTCTTCCCTGATGCGTGAGATGCGCGCGATCGCCTTCGTGACCCGACTGATCAGCCAGAAAAAGCTCAAAGCATCCGAGATGAAGCAGATGCTGATCCATTCGATCCGCGACGACGAAGTCATGACCGCACATTCGATCGCCTCGAAGATGAGTCCGGACTGGGAATTCCTCTGTTCGCTCAGGGACAGCGGCTGTGCCGTCACCGGGCGCTGGATGCGCGCGCACTACCGCGATATCGGAGAGCGCTCGAGTGTCGACCTCGAGGCCGAGTTCTTGTAGGCGCGAGCGGGTTTTCTTTCTCGTCATTCCGGCGAATGCCGGAATCCAGCGCCGGGGACTTGTTGCAAAGGCGCTGGGTCCCGGCTTCCGACGGGACGACGAGCCCCCTTCATCTTTTTTTGTCGCTATTCCCTCAGGAGAAATTTCGTGAATCGTGACCAGATCCTCGCCAGCCCGTCGATGCCGCCGGCCAGCCCGAGCTATCCGCGCGGGCCTTACCGATTCTTCAATCGCGAGTACTTCATCATTACGTACGAGACCGACCCGCAGGCGATTCGGGACGCGCTGCCGGAACCGCTCGAGCCGGACGGGTCGAACACGGTGTTGTACGAATTCATCCGCATGCCGGACTCTTCCGGGTTCGGCGATTACACTGAATCGGGCATCGTCATCCCGGCGAAGTTCCGCGGCGAAGCAGTCAACTTCACGGCGCAGATGTATCTCGACTGCGATCCGCCGATTGCCGGCGGCCGCGAGATCTGGGGCTTTCCGAAGAAGCTCGCGTCGCCGAAGCTCGGCGTGTCGAATGGTACCCTGACCGGACGCCTCGAGTTTTCTGGCCAGCCGGTCGCGATCGCGACGATGGCTTACAAGCACCAGAACTTGCGCCATCGCCCGGACGACCCGGCTGCGTGCGACCTCCACGCGCTCGAGCACAAGCTCGGCAAAACCCAGGTCAATCTGAAGCTGATCCCACACGTCGACGGCACGCACGCGATCGCGCAACTCGTCGCCTACAACCTCGAAGAGATCACGATCAAGGGTGGATGGCTGTCCCCTGCCCGCCTCCACCTGATCCCGCATGCAAACGCGCCGGTCGCGGATTTTCCGGTCCGCCGCGTCGTCGAAGGCCGCCACTTCATCGCCGACCTGAGCCTGCCGTATGGACGTGTGCTGTATGATTATTTGCGCGAAAGCACGGATGCCAAGGTTTCCGAACTCCGCGCTGCATGAGGAACGCATCGACTATGCTCCCATTCTGTCGCTGGCGATGAACACTCGCGACGCCATCAACGCCGGAGTCCTTCTCGCCGTCGCTGCGGCGATGATCGGCGCCGTCTCGATGAGCGTGCGCCACAACGGGCAGGGGCCGATCGAGCGTGAGCGATGCTACGGCATCACGAAGGCCGGCCAGAACGATTGCGCGAACGCGGTCCATTCGTGCGCGAAGCGGGCAAATGTCGATCACGACCAGCGCGAATGGATCGCCGTTCCCAAAGGCACGTGCCAGCGTCTGGCCGGGGCTGTCATGGACGAGCGTGGTCCGTGAACTCCGTGGTATCGCGCGCGCGCGGATTGCTCGGCTCTGCCGGACCACAGCCGCCGCGCGTGACCGAAGAGATTGCGCGCAGCCAGCGTGAGTCGGAGATCTGGGTCAGCTGGGCGCAGATCGCGGTGATCGCCGCGGCTGCGCTTGCATATACTCTTACCCCGCGTGGCTTCAGCCCCGACACCCCGATTGCCGCGTTGCCGCTCGGCATCGTCGCACTGGTGCTGTTGATCGTGCTGCGCGCCTGGTTTGCACTCAGCGGCCAGTTGTCGCGGCCCGTGCTCGCCGCATCGGTCGTCGCCGAGATGATCGTGCTGCTCGGCGTTCTCTGGGGTTTCGCACCGCAGTACGAAACCACGCTGGCGATCGCGTTGAAGAACTCATTGTTCGTCGCGATTTTCGTGTTGATCGCCCTGCGCGCGCTGCGCTTCGAGCCGATCTGGGTCTGGCTATCTGGACTCACCGCCGCATTCGGCTGGACGCTGCTCGCTATCTTCGCTTGGCGCGAAGCCGGCACGAGCGGCCAGACCATGGACTTCGTCGTCGCCGCAACCACCGGCCGCATCGACGTGCACGACGAGATCATCCGCGTCGCCGTGATCCTGATCGTCACCGCCGTACTTGCGACTGCGCTGACGCGCGCTCGGCTGACGCTGGCGCGCGCCGTTCGGGCGAGCCAATCGGCGGATGCGCTGTCGCGTTTCTTCGACAGCGAGGTCGCCGATCAGATCACTACGACCGACCTGCCGCCGATGGCCGGCCAGAGCTCGGCGCGCGATGCCGCGATCATGTTCACCGACCTGCGCGGTTTTACGATAGCCTCGGCAACGCTGTCCGCGGCGGATCTGATCGCGCTGATCGCCGAATACCAGAACGTCGTGTTGCCGGTCGTCCGCGCGCACGGCGGCAACATCGACAAGTTCATGGGCGATGGCATCCTCGCGAGTTTCGGCGCGGTGCGCGCATCATCCACGTACGCCGCCGATGCGCTGCGCTGCATCGATGCGATCCTGACGACCTCACGCGCCTGGGCTCACGACCGTCAGGCACGCGGCCTGCCCGCACTCGGCATCGGCATCGGCGTCGCGCATGGTCCTCTCGTGTTCGGCATCATCGGCGTCGAACGCCGGCTGGAATACACGGTGATCGGCGAAACCGTCAACCTCGCAGCGAAGCTCGAGAAGCACAACAAGGCTGAGTCCACGGCCGCTTGCGCGCCAGCCAGCCTGATCGCGCTGGCGGGGTTGCAGGACCCAAGCGTCGTCTGTACCGGGTTCGAGATCCGCCGCGCGCGAGCCGTTGCTGGTACGGCTGAGCCGCTCGACCTGGCTGTGTGGGTCAGTGGCTGACGGCGTAGACAGCGGCGGTGCGCAAATTGCGAAATCGCGCGCGCGAATGAAAGCGAACAAACGTCATCGGGGTCTGTGCTTGCTCCGAAGTCAACAGGAAGTCGCATCACATGTCCCGCCTATTCCTCATCGCCTTGCTCTCACTCGGCATGTCGATCGCACACGCTGCCGGGATTGCTCCGTCGGCCGAGGCCGTCACTCCCCGTCTGATCGGCTCCCATGTTCCGGCAGTATCGATGCACACGCTCGATGGAATGGCCGCGCCGCTGCAGGATGTCGTCCGCGACAAGCCGACAATAGTCGTGTTCTACCGCGGTAGTTGGTGCCCGTTCTGCAATTTGCAGCTCAGCCAGCTCAACGGCATCCAGGATCAACTGAAAGCGCTCGGCTACCAGATCATCGCCATTACTCCAGATCAACCAATCGACATCAAGAAGACCCTGGACAAGAACAAGCTCACCTACACGATCTACTCGGACAGCGATTTTGCCGCAATCAACGCGTTCGGTGTCGGCTACCGCGTACCCGCGGAGATCGTGGAAAAGAGCCGAGGCTATGGGATCGAGCTTCCGCCACTGCCGGATCGAAGCGGAGCGGGATTGCCGGTCCCCGCCGTGTTCATCATCGACGCCAACGGCGTTATTCAGTTCAGCTATGCCAACCCGGACTACCGCATCCGGCTTTCCTCCGAATTGTTGCTGGCCGCCGCGAGGACCAGTCTGGCCGTCAAGCCCCTGCAGCCGCCCGCGCAATAGGGCGGGCCCCGACGATGGCACGGCACGGACGACGACGTCCGGCCGTGCCATCAATTTTCCGGCGTGGTGCGGCCGTTTCGCGGCTGCAACCCTGCTTTCGGCGGGTTCGGCCAGCGCGGCCGCAGCGATCAGCCGGTACGTGACAGTCACCGCCACCCTGCTCGGCGACGCTGCCTATTCCCAAGCAGTCCGATCGGCGCTTCGGCTATCATGTCGCGTCGGAGAGTTCCGATCCTGGAGAGCCCTGGGGAATCTGACCCGCGGCGCGGGTCTTGCCGACGCAAGGGAAATCATCATGCCTCCGAATGCGAGCAGTGCTGCAGTGAATGTGGCGATCGAGTTCGCCGCGCTGGCCGAGCAACGCATCTACCTCATGCGCATCGCCCGCATGGAATTGCGCGACGAGCACGCCGCGGAAGACTGCGTTTCCGATGTGCTGACGCAGGCCTACGAGCGCCGCGCGGCGTTTCGCGGCGAGTCCTCCTTGCGCACGTGGCTCACATCGATTCTGAAGAACCGCATCATCGACTTGCTGCGCAAGCAGTGGCGCGAACAGCCGATCGAGGAAACGCCGTCGGGCGAGCAGGAGTTCGACAACCTGTTCGACGAGACGGGTCACTATGGGGAAATGCCAAGCCACGTGCGCGACCCGGCCGAACTGTGCCAGGAAGAAGGATTTCTTTCTGCCGTGCAGGGCTGCATCGACAAGCTGCCCAGGCGCATCGGACAGGTGTTCGTGCTGCGCGAAGTATTCGGCAGCGACACGAAGGAATTATGTAAGGATCTGGGCCTGACCACGTCAAATGTGTGGGTACAACTCTATCGGGCACGCATGATGTTGCGTACCTGCCTCGAAAAGAACGGTTTCGGCAATGCGCAGCCTGGCTAGGAACAAGATGCTCAGACTCTCCTGCCAACAGGCTTCGCGCCTGCTCTCGCAACGCCAGGACGAGACGTTGCCGTTCGGCAAGCGCATGCGCCTGCGCCTGCATCTGATGTACTGTGATGCATGCACGAATGTTTCGCGGCAGTTCGATACATTGCGCCTGGCCATGCTCAGGTGGCGGGACAAGGACTAGTTGCTGTTCTGGGCGCGCCTCAGGCGGAAGGATCGCGTCCGGTGGTCTCGATACCGCGCATGAAAGCCTCGCTTACCGCTCTGTTCGCGATCCTGGTCACGGCATCGAATTGCCGCGCTGCCGACGCGGTGCCGGACGCGCTCGCGAAAAGACTCGCCACGCTGGCCGGCGCCGATGCGTTGGATTGCGGGACCCTCCTCAGAGGTGCGGACCGGCGTGCAGCGATCGCGTGCGCCACGGACGCTACGACGTCCGGCAAAGCCTGGCGGCTCGCAGAGCAACTCGAAGGAACGGAATCGTC
>DASRTK010000100.1:0-4381 GCA_035655975.1 Rudaea sp. | reverse complement strand
GCAAACTGCTCGACCCGCGTGCGCGATGCGCTGGACGCGGCTGTCGGCGGTGCGATCAAGGCGCAGACGATCGCGCCGTCGCGCGGCTTCACATTTCGCATGGATGCCGATCGCCTGATGCGGCCCGATCCTGCGGTGATGCTCGCGATGGACGCGGGACTGGGTCCGTATGCGGATCGCCGGCTGTCGTTCTGGGACGAAAGCTTCGTGCCGATGGAATTCATGCGCCACATGCGCGAGATCCGGGTTGCCGATGAGACCGGCAAACTGCGCCCGCTCGTCGAACGCGAGACACAGCTTGCCGCCGCGCGCCTCGCCGACCCGCCGGCATTCGCGCCGGTCTGGACCTGGCGCGCGCTGGCCGTCGGCAGCTTGTCGGGCTTGTTGCTGCTCGGTCTGGCATATCTGCGCGCAGGTGTGTGGGCGCGCCTGACCTTCGCCGTGATCTCCAGTGCAGTCGCGCTGGTTCTTGGCATTGGCGGCCTGGTGCTGCTCGGCTTGTGGACGCTGACCGACCACGCGTCGGCGTGGCGCAACGAGAACCTGCTGCTGTTCAATCCGCTGTGCCTGCTGCTGTTGCCTTGCTGGTTCGGCGCGTTCCGCGCCCGCTGGCGTCCGTCGCGGTTCGCCTGGCGCATCGCCATGACGATCGCGTTCTGCGCGGCACTGGCCTTCTTCATGAAGATTTTTCCGGCTTTCGCCCAGGACAACCGGTTCTGGATCGCGTTGTTGCTGCCGTTGCACCTGGCGTTCGCCCTGATCCTGACGCGAGTGCGAAGCCGCACGATCGCCTGAGATTGCGCGCTTGCTCCCCGCTCCGGCATGATGCGCCATCGCATGCATTCGAGCGACCCGGCTTCCGTCATGAATGATTCGTCATCGCTGCCGACTGATCAGCCGATGCTGGTCAACTGCATCGCCTATTCCAAGGATGGGCGCAAGGTGCGCGACATCGCGCTCGATGAGATCAGCGACTTCATCGCCCAAGATGCGTTCGTCTGGGTCGGCCTGCACGAACCCGACGAGCCTCTGCTCGAAAAGCTGCAGGAAGAGTTCGGCCTGCACGATCTCGCCATCGAAGACGCGCACAACGCGCATCAGCGGCCGAAGATGGAGTTGTACGACGATTCGCTGTTCATCGTGCTGCATACCGCGCAGGTCGTTGCCGCAAAGATCGAGTTCGGCGAGACCCACATCTTTCTGGGCCGCAACTACCTCGTCACCGTGCGCCATGGCGCATCGCTGTCGTACGCGCCGGCGCGCAAGAGTTGCGAGCAGAACCGCGAACTGCTGGCGCTCGGCCCAAGCTACGCGCTGTATGCCGTGCTCGACTTCATCGTCGACAACTTCCTGCCGATCGTCAGCACGTTCAAGGAAGAACTGCACGAACTCGAAAAGGACATCTTCGAGGACACGTTCAACCGCGAGGTTGTGGAGCGCTTGTATCTGCTCAAGCGCGAGCTGGTGACGCTGCGCCTTGCCGTGTCGCCGCTTCAGGACATTCTCAATCAGCTCATGCGCTTTCACGGAGACCTCATCCGCGAGGAGATCCGTCCCTACCTGCGCGATGTGTTCGACCACGCCACGCGCATCAGTGATTCAACCAACGCAATGGGCGAACTGCTGACCGCGGCGATGTCGGTGAATCTGGCGATGGTCTCTGTCGGCCAGAATGAGGTCGTCAAGCGCCTGGCGGGCTGGGCCGCGCTGCTCGCCGCCCCGACCCTGATCGCCAGCTGGTACGGCATGAATTTCCACCACATGCCCGAACTGGACAAACCTTACGCCTACCCTGTGTTGATCGTGCTCACGGTTTCCGTCTGCGTCGGTCTCTTCGTGTTGCTGCGGCGCGCCAAATGGCTGTGATCGGCCGCCTTTGCTCCAGTAGGAACTCACGCCGTTCGAACCAGAGCCCGAACGAGGGAGTAGTCTACGACTAATGGCTAATGCGTCATGTGCGCTTGCGTCTTGACCGGGCGCCTGCGCTCGCCGACGCTAGGATTCGGATTGTTGCGGCCGTCATGACCGCGGTAGCAAATTAGCGGCCGGTAGCGGCCGACTCCTGAACACCAACCGGAGAGACACGATGAACGCGCTGGCAGGCAAACTGGTCTGGATCGTGATCGCCGTGATCGGCGCCATGTGTCTCGGGGTCATCGCGCTGCAGCGCGGTGAGAGCATCAACGCGATCTGGATCGTCGTCGCCGCGCTGTGCGTGTTCTCGATCGGCTACCGCTTCTACTCGAAGTTCATCGCCGAGAAGGTTTTGCGCCTCGACCCGACGCGCGCGACGCCGGCCGTGCTGCGCAACGATGGCCTCGACTACGTGCCGACCGACAAGTGGATCGTCTACGGCCATCACTTCGCCGCGATCGCCGGTGCCGGTCCTCTGGTCGGACCCGTGCTGGCCGCGCAGATGGGTTATTTGCCCGGCACGATGTGGATCCTGTTCGGCGTGGTGTTCGCCGGCGCGGTCCAGGACTTCATGGTGCTCGGCCTGTCGTTGCGCCGCGACGGCCGCTCGCTCGGCCACATGCTGCGCGCCGAACTCGGCAACGTCGCCGGTGTGATCTGCATGATCGGCGTGCTCGCACTGATGATGATCGTGCTGGCCGTGCTCGCGCTGGTCGTCGTCAAGGCGCTCGCCATCAGCCCGTGGGGAACCTTCACGGTCGCCTGCACGATTCCGATCGCGCTGTTCATGGGTGTCTACCTGCGCTACCTGCGGCCCGGGCGCGTGCTCGAAGTGTCGATCATCGGTCTGGTGCTGCTGCTCCTGTCAATCTGGCTCGGTGGCCAGGTATCGATCGATCCGGACATGGCCAAGCACTTCACTTTCGGCCCTGGCCAACTCGCCTGGCTGCTTATCGGCTACGGCTTTTTCGCATCGGTGCTGCCGGTCTGGTTGCTGCTCGCGCCGCGCGACTACCTGTCGACGTTCCTGAAGATCGGCACGATCGCGCTTCTCGCTCTCGCGATTTTCTTCGCCGCGCCGTACATGCAGATGCCGGCCGTGACGAAGTTCATCGACGGCACCGGCCCGGTGTTCCAGGGCAACCTGTTCCCGTTCCTGTTCATCACGATCGCTTGCGGCGCAGTATCCGGTTGGCATTCGATGATCTCGTCCGGCACCACGCCGAAGCTGCTCAGCAACGAGCGCGAAGCGCGCTTCGTCGGTTACGGCGGCATGCTGACCGAGGCTTTCGTCGCGATCATGGCGATGATCGCGGCCTGCGCACTGCAGCCCGGCGTGTATTTCGCGATGAACTCGCCGACCGCGCTGATCGGCGCCGACGTGCAGAGCGCCGCCACGGCGATCAGCCAGTGGGGCTTCGTCGTCACCCCGGACCAGCTCACGCAGACCGCGAAGGACATCGGCGAAACGACAATCCTCGCCCGCGCCGGCGGCGCCCCGACGCTCGCGGTCGGCATGGCGCAACTGCTGCATTCGATGATCCCGAGCGCCAACCTGATGGCGTTCTGGTACCACTACGCGATCCTGTTCGAAGCGCTGTTCATCCTGACTACTGTCGATGCCGGCACGCGTGTCGCCCGCTTCATGATCCAGGAACTGGCCGGCCTCGCGGTGCCGGCGCTGAGGAATACGGAATCGTGGATCGGCAACGTCGTCGGCTCCGGGATCTGCGTTTCGCTCTGGGGCTATGTCCTCTATCAGGGCGCCGTCGACCCGCTAGGCGGCATCAATTCGCTATGGCCACTGTTCGGCATCGCGAACCAGATGCTGGCGGCAATCGCGCTGACGCTGTGCCTTGTCGTCGTGGTCAAGAAGAAACTCGGCAACTACGCCTGGGTGCCGGGCGTGCCGGCCGCGTGGCTCGTGATCTGCACGATGACGGCGGCCTGGGTCAAGATGACCGACCCGAAGATCGGCTTCCCCGCGATCGCCGCGAAGTACGCCGACGCGGTGGCGCAGAACAAGCTGCTTGCGCCGGCGAAGTCCGCCGACGAGATGCAGCGCATCATCTTCAACAACCAGCTCGACGCGGCGCTCACCACGATGTTCATGCTGCTCGTCGTCGCAACGGTCGTGTTCGGCATCACCGCGATCATGAAGGCGCGTGCCGCCGCGCAGCCGAGCGCGGTCGAAGAGCCGTATATCGCGCTGGCATCGGTGGCTCGCTGAGCGGATAATCGATCGCGATGGATGCGATGAACAATGCGAGCGCGATGCTGCGCAACTTCTGGCGCCAGGCCGTGCGCATGGGGCGCCTGACGATCGGCGTGCCGGACTACGATACGTACGTCCGGCACCTGCGCTCGCACCATCCCGAGCGCGAGATCCCGACCTACGAGCAGTTCTTCACCGAGCGTCAGGACGCGCGCTACCGCAACGGCGGCAACCGCGGCTGCTGCTGAGTTT
>DASRTK010000099.1:0-3700 GCA_035655975.1 Rudaea sp. | reverse complement strand
ACGCGCCACGCACGCCCTCCGGGATTGAGGATGCGAGTTTCCGCGGGTAAGCGCAGCACCTGACGAGGCCGCATCGCGCGACCAACCTTACTCCTGCTGAGGCCGCGGAGCGCGCGACCTCACTGCTCTCCTAGAACTTGAACTCGATGCGGCGCCGCATCTTCTCCTGGGTCGGCGTTCCGTTGTCGGTGCGCGGCTTGAACGTCCAGCGCTCGACTGCGCGCAGCGCGGCGCTGTTGAATATGCGCGCCGGATTGGCGTTGACGACTGTCGCATTGGCGACGCTGCCATCGGGCATGACCGTGAACTCGACTTCGACCCAGCCTTCCTGGTGCTTGCGCACGGCGTCGGGCGGATACTCCGGCGGCGATGTCTTCACGACTTCTGCGGCACGTGTCTCGCCGCTTGCAGCGGCAGCCGCAGGCGCTGGTGCGGGCGTGGCGCTTGCCGTTGTGTTGGCTGGCCTTGGCGCTGGCGGTGGCGCAGCGGCAGTGTCCGCCGGCGGCGGTGCGGCTGCCGGTGCCGGCGCCTGCGTCGTGGCGGCAGGCGCGGCAGCGGCCGGCGCTGCGGCAGCGGCCTGCTGCTGGGTTTGCTTTGTCGCGGCTGCGGCTGCCGCAGCGGTCGCTACCGCCTGATCCCGGTCGACCTGCTTCTTTTTCGCGTCGAGTTTGCTGCGCAGGATCGTCAGCGTGTAGTTGCTCGGGTCGGCCTTCGACAACAGGTTGATGACGCGCGTCGCCTCGTCGAGGCCGCCGGCATTGATCGTCGTTTCGACCGCACCGGTGGCAAACGGAAACATTTCGCGCAACGCATCTTTTGCCGTCTGGTTGTTCGGCTGCTTTTCCAGCAGCTTCAAATAATATTCGAGCGCGTTGTTGCCCGGCGGAGCGACGAAGCGCTGCTCGCGGAATGCCGCACCGGCTTCCTTGAGCAACTGTTCGGGCGTCAGGTCCGGCACGACCGGCGGCGCATCCGTAGCGGCCCCCGGTGCTGCAGCAGCTGGAGCACCCGCAGCGGGCGCGGTCTGCGCCGTCTTTGCTGCCGGCGCCGGCGCCTTGGATCCGCTGGAAAGGAAGAAGTACAACCCGATGACCGCGCCGATGACGATGACGGCAATCGGAATCAATTTGCCCAGGGCGTTGGAGCCACCGGTATTCGGACTATTGGAATTTGTGGCAGACATGGTCGGGACGTCGCGGCAGTGAATAGGGTTTTCCGCGCCCCCAGCAGCCGGCATCTCTTCGACGCCAGCCGGCATTCAGCCCCTTGATCCGGCTGTTGCGCGGATTACCACAAAGGTATCGCATTTTTGCTCACCCGTGGCAACCGTTATCACTTGCATGAACCGGGCCGACCTATACATTTAGTCGAACCCGTCACGAAAAAGGCCGTCATCATCGGACAGCACGAGCAGGCTGGCCGACAGCGCCGGCAGGTTGTCGAGCGTCAGCGCCGCACCGGGATCGCTGCCGCTGCCAATCGAGCGCAGTCCATTGGCCGGGTCGAAGCCATAGAGCGTCCATGCACCGCGCTGGCTCTGCGCGAACGTCAATGCGACCGAGTGCGTCGCTGATGTGTCCTTGTTGGTCAGCAGAAGCATGTTGCGCCGGCCATAGAGACGGAACGCATAGGCGCCGATCAGATCGCGATCGGCGCTGGCCGCCGCGGCACCTTCGCCGGCGACGCCATGCCCGGCGCCGTCGTAGTTCAGGAAAAGCTGGAACGCGCGTTCGACTTTCGAACTCTCGGCGGGCGCACCCCAACGCGCGGCGAGGTCGACGCCTTCGCGCGCAAAGATTGCCAGCGCTTCGGCCTGCGCGACCGCGCCGCTGGCCGTGTCGTCACCACCCCAGTTGTATTCGGTGATCGCCAGTTTCGTGCCCGGACAATACTCATTGATCCAGGCGCGCACGCGCGGAATAAACCCGGGCTTGCTGTAGTGGTTGCCGTCGGAGTCGCCGAGGTCGGCGAACCACGACTCCGAGACCCACGCCGGGTCGTACAGTTCCTTGAGCGACCGCAGTCGCCGGGCCGCAGTCGCCGCGTCGTCGGCGCCGCCGACGATGTCGGTCGGGGCGCCGTTCGGATTCTGCGGGTAGTAGTGAAGGTCGAGGTAGTCGACGAGATGTTTCCCGCCGGCCAGCGGGTTCGCGCAAACCTGTTGCAGGTACCAGGCGACGAACGGCATGCCGGCGTGCGCCGTGCGATCGTTGCCGACGGCGCAATTGTCGGCGGCGGACCCGAACAGATCGCAGTAGCCCCACGTCACTGGCCCGGTAACTTTGGCATCGGGCTCCTGCTGCTTGATCGCGCTCGCATACTGCAGCGTGTTCGCCCACGCGTCGTCGAACGTCACCGGCAGGGGATGCACGTCGCGATGCGTCGAGTTCCACAGCATCAACTCATTGTCGAGCGCATAGAACTTCACCCCGCCGGACGCCGCGTTGCCGAACACCGATTGCAAGTGCGCGATCCAGGCAGCAGCGTCGGCCGGTCCCGTCGCGCTCGACGTGTCGGCCGGATCGTTGCCGACGATCCTGCCGCCGACGCAATGACCGGTCTTGTTGCCCGAACCGCACGTGCCGTTGCCGGCGGTCGGGTCCCACTGCGTGTCGGTGCCGAGTTGCGCGCCGTACTTCATCGTCGAAAAGCCGGCCAAGAACGGATGCGTCGCGGGACTGTCGCTGCGCGGTGTCCAGCCGATCGTCGGAATCGTGATCAGCGCCTGCGCGCCGCCGTTGCGCGCGGAAGCAATGAATGTGTCTGCCGAATTGCCAGCCGGCGGAGTGCCGATGCAACCTGGCGCCGTGCAGTCGCGAACGTTCTCGAAGTACCAGTCGCTGGCTGTGTTATGGATGTCCGCTTGCCAGTTGTAGCGCGTTACGGAGTTCCCGCCCCAGCGATCGAGCGTGTAGCCGATTTGCGCGTTGCGCGCCGCGTCACCGAACGACACACCGAAGATCAGCGGACTGATCGGCCGGCCGCGCGCGTTGAAGTCGACGCTGACCGCGGTCGGCGCCGCCGGCGCGAGCGACGGCGCTGTGGCCAGGGCGATCAGCAGGATTCGCACGCGGAGTTTCACGACGCCTTTCACCTGACTCAGCGATTGCCGCACGCAATCATCCCGCGGCCGCCGCGTGGCTGCTGTGCTCCAGGTGGCAAATGGGGTCGACCGATCGACTATTGGACAGGAATGGTCACCCGGGTCTGCAACTTTTCCGGCGGCGTGTTGCCGGGATCGCTGATGTACTCCTCGATCAGACGACCCGTCGCCTTGTAGCCCTGCACGCCAAGCCAGGCTTCGGCCTTCGTGATCGTGTCGCTCAGCTTGTCGTACGGACCGACGTGGATGAACTGGACGGCCGTGCCGCCGTAGGTCGCGCCCGACTGGATGTCGTCGCGCGTCGCGGCATTGTTGCGATCGACCGGGATTGCGGCGTCGAACTTCCACCCGCTCTTGTCGTAACTCGTCGTGATCGTCAGCGGCGCACCCTGCATCGCCAGGCCATTGTCGCCGAGGTACTTGCCGAGCTTGGCGTATGCTTCGGTCAGCACTGCCTTGGCGGACTCGGCGCCGGGTCCGCTGCTGGCGCTGACGAAATAGATCGGCCGCGGCGCGACCGTCACGGCCTCGCCGCTCACGCCGCCGATGTCGACGTCGGGGAAGGTCTCGACCAGGGTCTTGAGCTTGGCCAATCCG
>DASRTK010000098.1:0-10395 GCA_035655975.1 Rudaea sp. | reverse complement strand
AGCGCCGGGCCAGCGGTCGCACCAGGACGATACGCCGCCAGCGCATTGCCGTCGTCGCTGCCGGCCACGAGCGGCGCGAGCGCCTGTGCGGCCGCTGCCGGAAGAGGCGGACCGAGATACAGCACGCGCAGGCGTTCGGCGTTGCGATTCAATGTCAGGCGCATGCGCAGCACGTCGGCGATTCGCGCCTGGCACGTCGCGCCGCAGTCGCCGTTCGACAGCGCAACGAGTGTCCAGTGCCACTGCGGATCGCTCCAGTCGAGCTTGCCGCCGCCATCGAGCGTTACCGCCGTGGCGCTGACGTCGACCGGCGGGTCGACCAGTAAGCCATAGTTGCGCGTCGTCGCCGGACGCCAGCCGCTGAGGTTGAGCAGCAGCGCAACGACGAGCGGCGCGGCGAACATGAGCACGATCGCGATCAGGAATAGCCGGCTGCGGTTTGTCTTGTTCACGTTGTTTCAGTCTTCCACTTTTGTCCAATGCAAGGCGACGAACAGGACCAGCGCTGCCAGCGCAAACGCGAACCACTGGAACGCATAGGCCTGATGCCGCGCCGGCGGCATGACGGCAGGCGTCCACGTCCGCACGAAACCGCTTTCCGCATCGGGGTCGAGCAGCAGCAAGCGCGGCAGCGCAGGGCGGCCGAGGTCGCCGCTGATCTCGGCCGGGTCGAGCGCCAAAGTCAGCTTCGGCCACGACTTCTGCGCGGCCAGCGCGTTGCCGCCCACATGCATTCCGCTGCCCGGGAACGGCGCATAGACGCCGGCGAGCGAGACCTCGCCTTCGGGCAGCGGCGGCAGCGCCGGCTCGGTGCCTGCCGAGCGCGTCCATGCGATCCAGCCGCGATCGACGAGCAGCAATGCGGTGCTGCCGTCTATCGCAAATGCGTCGATCGCTTCAACCCCGACCTTGCCATCGCGCACCTGTTCGTCACGCAGATAGCCACGTCCCTCGATGAAACGTCCGCTGACACGAACATGCGGAAAGCGCGCGGGCGGCGGTTCGGCAGCGACCGCTGCAAAATCCTCGAACGCCGCGTG
This sequence comes from Rudaea sp., assembly GCA_035655975.1. GTDB lineage: Bacteria > Pseudomonadota > Gammaproteobacteria > Xanthomonadales > Rhodanobacteraceae > Rudaea. The sequence goes on along the minus strand of DASRTK010000098.1, from coordinate 9,355 downwards.
CTGCGCGGAGCCGAACGCGTCGAGTAGCTCCTGCGCGCCGCGCGCGCGATCGAGTTGCCATTCGCCGAGCCGCACGAACAGCACCACGCCGCCAACGGTGAGCGCTGTCGCGAACCAGGATGCGCGTTGCCAGCGGCGCGTCGTCGCGGGCATCGGCGTTATAATCCCGCCATGCCGACCAAGCTCATCATCATCCTGTTTCTGATCGTGATCGTGTACAACCTGGGTGCCGGTCTGTATTACATGATGACCGACAAGGGCAAAACCGACCGCACGGTCAAGGCGCTCACATGGCGCATCGGTCTGTCGGTGTTTCTGATCCTGCTGATCATCGCCGGCATTTTCACCGGCGTGATTCAGCCGCATGGGCTAGGGAGATAGAGCTAGGGACGAGGGACGAGGGGCGAGAAAAGCGCGCCCTTTCTTACCCTCGCCCCTCGTCCCTCGCCCCTGCTCTTACAGCACATAGACGAACAGAAACAGCCCCAGCCACACCACGTCGACGAAGTGCCAGTACCAGGCCACCGCTTCGAAGGCGAAGTGGTGATCGCGGGTGAAGTGACCTTTCAGGCAGCGCAACCAGATCACTGTCAGCATGATCGCGCCGAGCGTCACATGCATGCCATGGAACCCGGTCAGCATGAAGAACGTCGAACCGTACACGCCGCTGCCGAGAGTCAGGTTCAGCTTGGTGTAGGCCTCGATGTATTCGTGCGCCTGGAAGTTCAGGAACAGCGCGCCGAGCAGAACCGTCGCGCCGAGCCAAATGAGCAACTGCTTGCGGTTGCCCGCGCGCAGGGCGTGATGCGCGATCGTGATCGTGACGCCGGACGACAGCAGCAGCAGCGTGTTCAGCAGTGGCACGCCCCAGGCCGGCATTGTCTCGAACGTTCCGCCGATCGCGGACGGTCCGTTCGTCGGCCACGCCGGGGCATAGCCTTTCCACAGGTAGAAGTTCGTCAGCGCGCCGTCGCCCTCGCCGCCAAGCCACGGAACCGACATCGCGCGCGCGTAGAACAGCGCGCCGAAGAACGCTGCGAAGAACATGACCTCGGAGAAGATGAACCACATCATTCCCATGCGGAACGAGGTATCGACCTGCTTGCTGTACATGCCGGCGATCGATTCGCCGATCACCGTTCGGAACCAGCCGAACATCATCGACAGGATCATCGCGATGCCGAGCACCATGATGAACTTGCCGGCGGCAAGCTCGTTCAGCCACAGGGCGGCGCCGCCGACCGTGAAGAACAGGCCGAACGAGCCGAGAATCGGCCAGCGCGTGCCGTGGGGGACGTAATAAGCGCCGTGTGCTGCATCTGCCATGACGATGTGCCTTTTTCGAAGATTTTGCTCTTACCAAGAGTGCGGCCATGGATGGCCGCTTCTTGATCTCACGCGATCACGGATGATCGCACCAATTTCGTCGCGTCCATGGATGGCCGCTTCTGGATTCTCTTGCAATCACGCATGATCGCACAAACAAAACCTAGCTAGCGGGACTCGAGTGGCTCGCCTGTTCCGCGAGTTTTTTCGTCGCCAGCTCATTGTTGTAAAAAGTATACGAAAGCGTCAGCGCCGGGATGTCGGCCGGCAGCTTCGGATCGACGACGAAGCGCACCGGCATGCGCCGCGACTCGCCCGCCTTGAGCACCTGCTCGGTGAAGCAGAAGCATTCGGTCTTGTTGAAGTACAGCGACGCCTTGTTCGGCGCGACGCTCGGCACCGCGTTGCCGACGATCGCCTGAGGCGCGTCGTTGGTCGCGTCGAACCAGGCTTCGTTGAGCGCGCCCGGGTGCACGCGCATCGAGACTTTTTCCGGAGCGAATTGCCATTTCAGCGCGCTGTTGACGTTGGCGACGAACTGCACGGTGACCCAGCGCGACTCGTCGGCAGTGAACGCGGCGACGCTGGTCGGACTGTCGGGAGTGTTGCGCAGCCGCCCGCCAAGGTATCCGTGCTCGCAGGCGATGCGGTAAATCGGCACGCAGGCAAAGCCGAACAGGAACATGCCGGCGCATGCGAACAACGCGCGTTTCAGGAAGCTGCGATTGCGCCGGGAGACCTGTGCGTCCATCAGCGCAGGACGCCCTGCTCGATGAAGAACAGCACGAAGATCGCGAACGCGATGCCGCCGACGATCCACGCCGTGCGGCGGATGCCGGCGCGGCGCTGCTCGGGATCGAAACTGGCGTGTTGCTGACTCATGAGATGTTCGCTTCTGGCGTCAAAGGTTCCTCAGTGGGTTACGTCGCCGTGCGCGAGGTCTTCGGCATGAATGACCGGGGGCGTGGCAAACGTGTGGAACGGGGCCGGCGACGGCACGGTCCACTCCAGGCCATGCGCGCCTTCCCACGACACCGACTTGGCCTTCTCGCCGCTCTTGAGCGAGGAATACAGGATCACGAACATCATGATCGGCGTCAGGAACATGCCGTAGGCGCCGATCGTGCTGATCAGGTTCCAGTCGGAGAACGCGACGTTGTAGTCGGGAATGCGCCGCGGCATTCCGGCCAGACCGAGGAAGTGCTGTGGGAAGAACAACACGTTGACGAACACCATGGTCCACCAGAAGTGCACCTTGGCCCAGGTCTCGTTGTACATGCGCCCGGTCCACTTCGGCCACCAGTAGTAGATCGCGGCGATGATCGAGAACAGCGCGCCGGTCACGAGCACGTAGTGGAAGTGCGCGACGACAAAGTAGGTGTCCTGGTACTGGAAGTCGGCCGGCACGAGCGCGAGCATCAGGCCCGAGAAGCCGCCGATCGTGAACAGGATCACGAACGAAATCGCCCACAGCATCGGCGTCTCGAAGGTCATCGAGCCCTTCCACATCGTCGACACCCAGTTGAACACCTTCACACCGGTCGGGATCGCGATCAGCATGGTCGAATACATGAAGAACAGTTCGCCACCGAGCGGCATGCCGACGGTGAACATGTGATGACCCCAGACGATGAACGACAGGAACGCGATCGACGCGGTCGCATACACCATCGCCTGGTAGCCGAACAGCGGCTTGCGCGCGAACGTCGGGATGATCTCGCTGACGATGCCGAACGCCGGCAAAATCATGATGTAGACCTCGGGATGCCCGAAGAACCAGAAGATATGCTGGAACATCACCGGATCGCCGCCGCCGGCCGCGTTGAAGAAACTCGTGCCGAAGAACTTGTCGGTCAGCAGCATCGTCACCGCGCCGGCCAGCACCGGCATGACCGCGATCAGCAGGAACGCGGTGATCAGCCAGGTCCAGACGAACAGCGGCATCTTGAGCAGGTCCATGCCCGGCGCGCGCATGTTCAGGATCGTCGCGATGATGTTGATCGCGCCCATGATCGACGAGATGCCCATCAGGTGCACGGAGAACACCACGAACGCGACCGAAGCGCCGCCCTGGATCGACAGCGGCGGATACAGAGTCCAGCCGCCGGCCGGCGCGCCGCCCGGCATGAACAGGGTCGACAGCAGCATGAAGAACGCGAATGGCAGGATCCAGAATGACCAGTTGTTCATGCGCGGCAGCGCCATGTCCGGCGCGCCGATCATCAGCGGCACCATCCAGTTCGCAAGGCCGACGAAGCCCGGCATGATCGCGCCGAAAATCATGACCAGCGCGTGCAGCGTAGTCATCTGGTTGAAGAAGTACGGCTGCACGAACTGCAGCCCCGGCTGCGCCAGCTCGGTGCGGATCACGCCCGAGAACGCGGCGCCGATGCACGCCATCGTGAACGAGAAGACCAGGTACAGCGTCCCGATGTCCTTGTGGTTCGTCGAGCACACCCAGCGATTGAAGAAGCCCTGCGGCTTGTGGTCGTGATCGTCGTGGTGATCGTCGTGATGTGCGGCGTGCGTTGCCATGATCTAGCCTCAGTTATTTTTGCAATCATCCATGATTGCGAGAGTCAAAAAGCGGTAGTCCTGACCGCACTTCTCAATTCTTTTGCGATCATCCTGATCGCGAGAGTCAAAGAGCGGCCATCCTGACCGCACTTTTCAATTGTCTTTGCGATCGTCCCTGATCGCGAGAATCACAAAGCGGCCATCCTGGCCGCGAATTGGGTTTTGCAATCATCCCTGATTGCGGAAATCACAAAGCGGCCATCCTGGCCGCACTTTTTATAAGAGCTAACCTTTGGTCGGTTCGGCGGCCGGTGCTGCAGCGGTCGCGGCGGCGGCCGGCGGCGGCGCCAGCGCAGCTTCCTGCGCATCGAGCCACTTCATGAATTCTTCCTTCGGCACGGCCTTGACGACGATCGGCATGAAGCCGTGGTCCTGGCCGCACAGTTCGGCGCACTGGCCGCGATAGACGCCGGGATCGTGGATTTCGGTCCAGTCGTCGTTGATGATGCCGGGGATCGCATCCTGCTTCCAGCCGAGTTCCGGCACCCACCAGGCATGGATGACGTCGTCGCCGGTGACGACGAAGCGGACCTTCGTATCCGTCGGCAGGACCAGCGGATGGTCCACGTCGAGCAGGTAGGTCTGCGCGCCTTCGCTCTTGACTGCCCACGGATCGAGGCCCGACTTCAGCTGTCGCGTGCGGTCGCTCTCGCCTTCGAGCTTCGAGACGAAGTTGACGTGGTAGGCCTTTTCGCCCCAGTTGAGGTACTCGTAGCGCCACTTCCACTGATAGCCGGTGATTTTCACCGTCATCTGCGAATCTTCGGTGTGCGCCATGTTGATCATGACGCCGGTCGCCGGCGCCGCGAGGATGACGAGGATCAGGATCGGCACGACCGTCCAGACGATCTCGGCCTTGGTGTTGTGACTCCACTTGGCCGCGACGGCACCCTTGGATTTGCGGAACTTGAACATCGCGAAGATCATCGCGCCGAACACGATCACGCCGATCACGCAGCAGACGTAGAACGCCCACATGTGGATCTGGTAGACGTCCTGCGACGTCTTGGTCACGCCCTTGGTCATGTTCAGCTGCCAAGGCACCGGCAGGGCCGAGACGGCGCTGCTCGCCGTCGCCAGCAGTGCCCCGAGGCCGAGGCCCACCCGCTTGCTGGAATCAAAAAACGTCATCGGTTGTCACCTTGAATCGAAATTCGCTTTGTCGCAGCGCGCGCCCGCGCGATGCAAATCCTGTTGCAGCGCGGCCACACCCGCCGCTGCGCCACCTATCTGTGTTCCACCCGTGCCGCACTTTCCGCCTGGCCGCGGGTCGCATCGGCGCCGCCGTCGCCCATCTGCGCCAGCAGCTTCGTCAGCCGCTGCGCCAGATCGCTGCGTTCCTCGTCGTTGAGGAACGCGCCGATCTCGGCTTCGCGTCCGTGCGAGCGCACCAGCAACCGGGTCGGCGCATTGCGCCATGCCCCCGGCACCAGCGCGACACGCGCCCAATACGGATGGAAGCGCGCTGGCGCGCCGCCACCCATGCTCGCAATCTCCAGCCGCGTCGGACTGATGACGACGATCTGACCTGCCGCCGACGCGCGCCAGACCCGGCTCAGGCAGTAACCCACCAGAGCCAGCTCGACGAGCGCGAAGACCGGCGCGAAGACGTTTCCGCCCCACGCAGCCAGCAATGCAAATCCGGCCGTGGCGACACTTTGCACCGCCATGAACAGCCACAAACCGGCGCGCGACAACGAGCGATGCGGCAAAATCACCATCGAAACCGCGTCGCCCGGCGTAAACGCTGGGGTTTGCTCGATCATGCAGTTACGGCGCTATCCAGCCCGCAATGATAGTGAGCGGGTCGCGTGCGGGCAAGCGCGGCGGTCTGTTGTCGGGGCTGAAACAAGCGGGTCGGAAATCGAACCTGAAGCTGGACGAGCCGCTTTTCTCCCTCTCCCCGCATCGCGGGGAGAGGGTCGGGGTGAGGGGTGCGTCAATGGGCAGAGCACATCCATGCTGATTTGCCTGCTGTTTTGGCTACTCACCCCTCACCCTAGCCCTCTCCCCGCTGGCGGGGAGAGGGAGAAAAGCGTCAGAGCCGCCTGAGTACACGGATCCTTAGTCCCTCGCCCCTCGCCCCTCGCCCCTAGCGCCAAAAGCCACTCTGCTAAACTTCGCGCCCCGCGGCATCGCGGACTGCCCAACGATCCCGAATGACTGACGCGATCCTCACGCCCGAGCTCCCCGACCTGCCCGATGCCACGCAGGCTCGCATGACCGCGGCCTATTGCCGCGACGAAACCGAGGCAATGAACGAACTGCTCGGGCAGGCCGCGCTGCCCGCTCCCGAGCGCGACCTGGTGCTGGCGCGGGCTGGCGAACTCGTCGCCCGCGTGCGCGCCAAGGCCAGCCAGCAATCGGCGGTCGAATCGTTCATGCGCGAATACGACCTGTCGAGCGAGGAAGGCGTGCTGCTGATGTGCGTCGCCGAGGCTCTGCTGCGCATTCCGGACAAGGCAACCGCCGACAAGCTGATCTCCGATAAGCTCGGCGAGGCTAACTGGGAATCCCATCTTGGCAAGAGCGACTCCGTGCTGGTCAATGCCGGCACCTGGGGGTTGATGCTCACCGGCAAGCTCGTGACCCTGGCCGACGAAACCCAGCGCAACGTCGCCGGCGCATTCAAGCGCCTGGTCGGCCGCGCCGGCGAGCCGGTTATCCGCCTGGCAGTGCGCCAGGCCATGCGCATCATGGGCTTCCAGTTCGTCATGGGCCGCACGATCAAGGAAGCGCAGGATCGTTCGACCGAAAAGGAAAACCGCGGCTACCGTTATTCCTACGACATGCTCGGCGAGGCGGCGCTCACGCAGCACGACGCCGAGCGCTATCAGAACGCGTACAAGGCTGCGATCGACGCCCTCGGCGCGCGCGGCCCGTACAAGAGCGTCATTGACGCGCCGAGCATCTCGATCAAGCTGTCGGCCCTGCATCCGCGCTACGAGGTCGCCAAGCGCGAGCGCGTGCGGGCCGAACTGACGCCGAAGCTGCTCGAGCTTGCGCGGCTGGCGAAGAAAAATGCGATTGGCCTGACCGTCGACGCCGAAGAGGCGGACCGGCTCGAACTGTCGCTCGAGATCATCGCCGCCGTGCATGCCGACCCGTCGCTGGCCGGCTGGGACGGCTACGGCCTCGCCGTGCAGTCTTATCTCAAGCGCGCGCCGTTCGTGATCGACTGGCTGGCCGAGCAGGCGAAAAAGACCGGACGCCGGTTCTGCGTGCGTCTGGTCAAGGGCGCGTACTGGGACTCGGAGATCAAGCGCGCGCAGGAAGGCGGCCACGCCGGCTATCCGGTCTACACGCGCAAGCCGAACACCGACGTCTCCTACCTGGCCTGCGCGCGCGCGCTGTTCGCGCACGGCGACGCATTCTATCCGGCGTTCGCCACGCACAACGCGCACACGATCGCGACGATCCATCATCTGGCGCGCGGCCGGCCGTTCGAGTTCCAGCGGCTGCATGGCATGGGCGCGGATTTGTACGACGAGATCATCGGCACGGCGAACTTCAACGTGCCGTGCCGCGTCTATGCGCCGGTCGGCAGCCACGAAGACCTGCTGCCGTATCTCGTGCGCCGGCTGCTCGAGAACGGCGCGAACACCTCGTTCGTCAACCGCATCGTCGATGAGTCCCTGCCGATCAAGGATCTCGTCGCCGATCCGGTCGACACCGTGCGCGGCTTCGCCTCGATTCCGCACCCGCGCATCCCGCAACCGGTCGGCCTGTTCGAGCAGGTCAAGACCGGCGAACAACGGAAGAATTCCATGGGCGTCAATTTCGGCAACGACAACGAACTGCGCGCGCTCGCCGAGGCGGTCGCGAAAGTCCCGACGAACTGGAGCGCGACGCCGCTCGTGCCCGGCGCGAAACTCGCCGGCGAGACGCAAAACGTCACCGACCCGTCAGACCGGCGCCGCGTGATCGGCACCAAGCAGCAGGCTGATGCCGCGACAGTCGAACGCGCGCTCGCCAACGCCGTCGCCGCGCAGCCGGCCTGGGATCATTTGCCGGCCGCGTCGCGCGCGAAGATTCTTGAATACGCCGCCGACCTGCTCGAACAACGCCGCGCGCAGTTCGTCGCGCTACTCGTGCGCGAGGCCGGCAAGACGCTGCCGGCGGCGATTTCCGAAGTGCGCGAAGCGGCCGACATGTGCCGCTACTACGCCGCGATCGCGCGCAAGCTGCTCGGCCATCCGGAAGAACTGCCGGGGCCGACCGGCGAATCGAACCAGCTTTCGTTGCACGGGCGCGGCGTGTTCGTCTGCATCAGTCCGTGGAACTTTCCGCTCGCGATCTTCACCGGGCAAGTCGCCGCCGGCCTCGCCGCCGGCAACGCGGTCATCGCCAAGCCGGCCGACCAGACCGTGCTGATCGGCCACGCCGCGGTGAAGTTGCTGCATGAAGCCGGCGTGCCGGAAGGCGTGCTGCAGTTCGTGCCGGGCAAGGGCTCTATGATCGGCAACACATTGTTGACGAAGCCCGATGTCGCCGGCGTGTGCATGACCGGCTCGACCGAAACGGCGTGGACGATCAACCGCACGCTCGCCGCGCGCGACGCGCAGATTGCCGCGCTGATTGCCGAGACCGGCGGCCAGAACGCGTTCATCGCCGATTCGTCCGCTCTGCCGGAGCAACTCGTCAAGGACGCCGTTGCGTCGGCGTTCGACTCGGCTGGCCAGCGCTGCTCGGCCGCGCGAGTGCTGTTCGTGCAGGACGACATCGCCGACAAGGTCATCACGATGCTGTCCGGCGCGATGGACGAGCTCAAGGTCGGCGATCCCGGATTGCTGTCGACGGACGTCGGACCGGTCATCGACGAGCCGTCGCGCAAGGGTCTGGCTGACCACGCGGCCAGGATGGACAAGGAAGCCACGCTGATCAAGCAGGTCACGCTCGGCCCCGAGTGCGCGAACGGCACGTTCTTTGCGCCGCGCGCCTACGCCCTGAAGTCGCTGTCGCAGCTCACGCGCGAAGTGTTCGGCCCGATCCTGCACGTGATCCGCTGGAAGGCGAACGAACTCGACGCCGTCATCGATGCAATCAACGCGACCGGCTTCGGCCTGACCCTCGGCATCCACAGCCGCATCGATTCCACAATCGCTCATATTGTACAACGCGCAAAAGTCGGCAATTGCTACGTCAACCGCAACCAGATCGGCGCCGTCGTGGGCGTCCAGCCGTTCGGCGGCGAGAATCTTTCGGGCACCGGACCGAAAGCCGGCGGCCCGCATTACCTGCTGCGCTTCGTCACAGAGCGCACGCTCACGGTCAACACGACGGCAGCGGGCGGTAACGCGTCGCTGCTGACGCTCGGGGAGTAATCTTAGGGAGGGCGTCAACGCAGCGCGGCCGAAGGGCTGCGGACCGCGCCGCGCGCCAGCGCTCAGGGGAGGGTTCGGGATAGGTCCCGTCCTTTTTTCTTTTTTTGCTCGTCATTCCGGCGAAAGCC
>DASRTK010000097.1:0-2527 GCA_035655975.1 Rudaea sp. | reverse complement strand
TTACGACGTTGGAGATGAACGTCGTGTCGAAGCCCGCCTGGGTGGTCAGCGGCACCGTGCGCGCGATGCCGAGCGTGTCGGAGATCATCTGCGGCGCGCCGCCGCCGATGCTCAAACTGCTGGCGATGTTGATCAGGGGCTGCTCGATCGACCCGCTCAGATACGAGTTTGCAGGCGTCAGCGTCAACAGCCTCACCAGGCGGTACTCGCCCGAGGTCTGCCAGGTCCCATCGAACCCCTTCCAGCCGGTCGCGCTGCAGTCGTAGTTCGGGTCAGCCTGGTCGAACTGCCAGCCGGTGCCGCATTGGGTGACCATGGTCGCCAGCGTCGTACTGATCGCCGGCGCCGGATCGACATTGGCCAGCACGAGCTGCTGCTGCTCGGTGGCCGTGATCACCGAGTTGAGCTTGGTCTTGTCGAGCACGATCGACACCGGCGACGGCGCGGGCGGTAGCGCGAGTGTAAATGTCTGCGCGTCGCCGAACGTCGGACTGGCCGGTTCGAAGCCGTCGGCGAACACGATATCCTCGAAGCCGTCGGCGAACAGGTGATCGTCGGCCGCTTCGTGCGAGAAGCCCAGTTGCGTGGCCAAGGCGAGCGCGAGCCAGCAGGCGCGGGGGCGGATGGGCGCGCGCATCGCCGAAATGTGCTTCATGACTTGTTATTACTACTTGGCAAGAATGCATTCCCGACGCGAATGCTGCTCCATTTGGACGTCCGAGAAAAGGGGTGAGGTTGCAACGCTTCCATCGCAGCGACAGGCTGCAGTTCCAGGTACAACCCCTCACCCGCCGTCCTGCCATATCGAAGCCACGCGGCCGGCCCCGCACAGACTCAGGCGCCGGAAAATGAACCCGGCTGCTTTCTCTAAAAACATTTCGCGCGGCTCAAGGCTTCGCCCCATGCACCCATCCCTTTTCCTCATGCTTGCGCGCCGCTTGCAGATGGCTGACACTCGCCCCAACCGCATGCCATCCGCAGGGGGACGGCACATCCGAACATGAAGTCCAGCCTGTTCGCCGAACTGCGGCGCCGCAACGTGTTGCGCGCGGGCGCGTTCTACGTTGCGGCCGTGTGGGCGCTGGCGCAGGGCATCGCGCAGCTCGGTCCCGTGGTCGGTGCACCGGAGTGGGCGACGCGCTGGTTCCTCGTTGCCGCGGCGATCGGCTTTCCGTTCTGGCTCGCGTTCTCGTGGTTCTACGAGTGGACGCCTCAGGGCCTCAGGCGCGACAGCGAAGTCGAACTCGACGCATCCACCACGCGCCAGCAGAAGCGAAAGCTCGATGTGGCGATCATCGCCGCACTCGCGATCGCCGTGGTCCTGTTGCTGACGAACACCTTCGTCTGGCGCAAGGGCGCCGGCCTGCAGACAGAAGCCGACGACATGCCGGCTTCCGCACAGTCGATCGCCGTGCTGCCGTTCGTCGACATGTCGTCGGCCAAGGACCAGGAATACTTCTCCGACGGCATCAGCGAAGAACTGCTGAACCTGCTCGCGAAGGTTCCGCGGCTGCAGGTGACGGCGCGCACCTCGTCGTTCGCGCTCAAGGGCCAGGCGCTCGGCATTCCCGAAGTCGCGCGCAAGCTGCACGTCGCGCACGTGCTCGAAGGCTCGGTGCGCAAGGCCGGCGACGCCGTGCGCATCACGGCGCAGCTGATCGACGCCGCATCCGACAAGCACCTGTGGTCGCAGACTTACGACCGCAAGCTCGACGACATCTTCGCGATCCAGGACGAAATCGCCGCCGACGTCGTCAAACATCTGCAGTTGGCGTTGCTCGGTCCGGCACCGAAGGCGCGTCCAACCGATCCCGAGGCCTATCGCCTGTACCTGCGCGGGCGCGACTTCCTCGTCGGCACCGACCAGGAGATGGACAAGAGCATCGACTATTTCCAGCAGGCCATCGCGCGCGCGCCTGACTACGCGATGGCGCACGCCGGCCTCGCCGACGCGTACGCGACGCAGGCATTCCTGCGCGCGAACAGCCGCGCCGAAGTGGCCGGCAAGGCGCGCGCGGAGGTCGACCGCGCACTCGAGCTCGATCCGGACCTCGGCGAGGCGCACGCTTCGCTCGGCCAGATCCTGTTCCTGTTCGAATGGGACTGGGCCGGCGCCGACGCCGAGTTCCGACGCGCCATTGCGCTCGCCCCCGGCAGTGAGGCCGTGCACGAAAATTACGGCGAATTTCTCAACGCGATGGGCCGCCTCGATGAGGGACTCGCGCACAGTCGCGAAGCCGCTCGGCTCGACCCGCTCTCGGTCACGCCGTTCCACGATATCGCGATCAACGCGCTGGTGCGCAACCATTACGATGAAGCCGCGGCTGGATTCCGGAAGACGATCGACATCAATCCGAACTGGACCTGGGGCTACATCAAGCTCGGCCGCGCTCTGGCGCTAGCCGGCAAGTGCCAGGACGCGTTCGTGCAGACCGCGATCTCCGAGCGCCGCATCGCCGACAGCCAGGTGCCGCAGTCGCGATCGTGGCTCGGCCAGACATACGCCGCATGCGGCGACGTCACGCGT
>DASRTK010000096.1:0-5538 GCA_035655975.1 Rudaea sp. | reverse complement strand
AAGTTGACCGGCTACACGATCGGCGAGCGCCAGGCGTTGCCGCTCGCGGCGATGGCGGTGGCGAGCGATTCGCACGTCAGCAACACCTCCAAGAGCGATGATCCTGCTGCCGATTTCCAGAAGAACAATTCGCTGATTTTCGCAACCGCGAGCTTTTTCGCCGCTGGCAAGATCACCGACAATCTCGGCGCGTTCGTGCAGGTCACCTACGACAACTACGCCGGCCAGTCCGACAACGGCAGCTGGCATGGACACAGCGGCGCGGACAACATGGACTTCCGTTATGCCGACCGGGTGATCAGTCCGGAGAACGATCTGATCTGGGGCGTCACCGCCAACAACAATCCATCCGTCGCCGATCCGTGGAATTCCGTCGCCGCCTGGATGCAGTACGTGCCGGTGCCGAGCCCGACCAGCAGCAGCTTCATCGACGGCAACACCCCCTACCCCGGCATCGCCGCCGGCGGCAACATCTCCGGACTCGCAGGGTATCTGTACTGGAACCAGCTCGTCTACGTCGAAGTCGGAGGCTATCGCACGGCGAACGGCATTACCGGATTCATGAGCGCCGGCGTGCCGAAAGACGAAAAGACCAAACTGCAAGGCACGAATCCTTACTGGCGCGTGGCCTTGAACAAGGAATGGGGAGCGCACAGCCTGATGGTCGGCACGTCGGGCATGGTTGCCGATGTCTATGACGATCCGCTCGACACGTCGGATCCGAACAGCGTCCACCATTTCCGCGACATCGGCATCGACAGCCAGTACCAGTACCTGCTCGATCCGCACGCCGTCACCGTGCAGCTCGCCTACACGAAAGACATCCATCGCTATCCGTACTTCCTGGCCGATCAGCCCGTCGTCGATGTCAACGGCAATGCGCTGCCGAACACGAACACGGAAGACAAGACCAATGTGTTCCGCGCCAAGGGCAGCTACATCTACGATGCGAAGTACGGCGGCAGCCTGGCGTTCTTCAATCAGACCGGTTCGACGAACACGGCGCTGTACGACCCGACGCGCGTGTACGGCAACATCAACGCCAACCCGGCTATCCGCGGCTTCACCTCGGAACTCTTCTGGACGCCAGTGCAGTACCTGCGCATCGGACTGCAATACACCATCTACGACAAATACAACGGCGCCTCGCACAACTACGACGGCGCGGGTCGAAACGCCAGCGACAACAACTCGCTGTTCCTATACCTGTGGGGCGCGTACTGACTCGGTCGCGCTGGCGCGCCTGCGCACCTGTCGCGCAACGCCAGTCCAATGCACGGTGAAATTGTGGAGGCTTCGATGAAAACCATGACTCTCAGCCTGCTGGCGATCGCCATCGGTCTTGCGGTCGGATGCGCCAATCTGCCGCGCTCGCGCGACCTGGCCAATCCCGATGTCTCCGGCCAGACGCTTGCCGAGCAGGTCTGTTCAAACTGTCACGGCGTGACCGGATCGGCCACGTCGCCGAATTTTCCGAATCTGGGCGGACAACAGGCAATCTATCTGGCAAGCCAGCTACAAGAGTTCCGCGGACACAGCCGCCGCGATCCGGCCGGATTCGAATACATGTGGGGCATCAGCCGCGCCCTGACGGACAAGCAGATCCAGGAGCTTGCCGCATACTTCGCCGCACAGACGCCGCATCCACAATCGATCGAAGGCAGTACGGCACAAATCGACGGCGGGCGACCGATATTCAACGACGGTATTCCGGCGAAGGGAATCCCGCCATGCCACAGTTGTCACGGCCCCGGGGGCGCCGGCAATGAAAAGTTTCCTCGTCTTGCCGGCCAGCATACGGACTATCTCGTCAAGCAGTTGACGGTCTTCCAGCGCACGGACGAGCGGCCGGAAGGCAGCATCATGAAGACTGTCGCACACGAATTGACGCAGGAGAACATCATCGACGTCGCCGCCTATCTGCAAGCGCTGCCGCACCAAAAAGCACCTTGAGCCGCGGGCGCCGCAGCCGAAAGCCATGCCTCGACACGCGCAGGCATCCTATTGCGCGATCTCGAACGCCAGCATCATGCCGGCGTCGGTGTGCGTAGCGTAGCCAGTGCCCGACTTCGCGTCGATGCTCATCGGCATCCCGCAGCCAAGGACGTAGCGACCCGGCGTGAAGTTCTTCCTGAGCCAGACCTGATGGCTCAGGTCGTGACTGTCGAGTACGCCGCCGAAGGCGATTACAGGAGCGACGCCCACGCCGTCGTGCTTGCGCCACTCGATCAGGTCGGCGAGCGACTTGCCGTCGAGCAGGCGGTACAGGTCGGCTTCGTGCATCGATGGACCCGTTGTGTCGACGCGGATGACCTGCGTGCCCTTGCGCAACGGCGTGGACAATTCGAAGCGGAAATCGACAAGCTTCAGCACGACGTCGACCGCCGGCGGCGGGTCGTCGTGCGCGCCGGCAGTCGTCACAGTGAAGGGGTGCACCCGGCGAGTCGTGGCGTGGTGGGCGTTCCAGCAGATCACGATGTACTCGCCAGGATCCAGGCGCGTCCACAGTTCCGCCGTCTCACCCGGCGAAGTCAACCCCGCTCCCGAATAGTCCAGCGCACCCTGAGGGAACGAAGAGCCGGCTTTCACTGCGGCGACATAGTCTTCCGGGCGCATTCCCGCCGGCAGTTTGACGAACATGCCTTCGTGAATTTCCTTGCCGTGATTTTCGAACAGGATGTGGCGCAGGCCTGCCGGGACGCTCGTCGGTCCTTCCAGTCCGCGGTCGTTCGCGACGATGCGGAACGTCGTCAGACTCGTGTCGCCTCCGGTCTGTTTCTTTGCAGCAGCAACACGGCTGCCCTGCGCGCTCGCCTCCAGCGCACCGAGCGTAAGCATGAAGCCGATCCCGATCACTGCCCCGAATCGACGATTTATCATGGCGCCTGACCTTCGCTTCAGCGATGTCGCATTATCGCTCTGCTGAAGCAAACACCGAAGGGTCTCTGACCGAACGCCAAGCGGCGCCGTGTCGACCCATTCTGCCGTCGCGCCGGGGCCCACGATCGCTTGACCCACTGTCGAAAGTGAGGCCAACGTCAGGACGTCGGTCAGTATCTGCCACCCGTGCTTGCCCGCAGTCTTGATTGCGAGCCGCGCACGCAGGCCAACGGCATGCCATGGCGCGTTTCGAACCGCCGTGCCGTTCTACGTGAAGAGCGATCGCACGCGCCTTGTTGCCAGACGAACCGACCCAATGACATTGAACAATCCAATTCGTCCCGCCGCGGTGGCGCGCCGCCTTCTTGCGGCCACGCGCGACGCCGCGGTCATTTTGCCTTTCGTGCTCGGGTCGGCAATGGCTCAGGCCGAAGCATGCATCGACTTGTGGAGCACGCGCTTCGGCAGCGCCTCCGTCGACGACCAGATCCGCGCCGCCGTGCGCGACGATGCCGGCAACGTCTATCTCGGCGGTTACGAGGGCGGCAAGCTCGGCGTCGAGAACTTCTGGCCGGTCGGTGATGCACGAGGGTTCGTCGAGAAGCACGGACCCGATGGCGCGCAGCTGTGGCGCCGCGAGTTCGACACGAACGCGACCGACATCGTCGAGGCGCTCGCGCTCGATGCGAACGGCCGCGTCGCCGTCGCCGGGCGCACCGACGGCACGTTTCCAAGCATGGTCAACGGTGGGCAATTCGATCTGTTCGTCGCGCTGCTCGACGGCGACGGCAATCTGCTCTCGCTGACGCAAACCGGGGACGAACGGCCGCAACACCCGGCGGCGATCACGCTTGCCGACAACGGCGACATCGTCGTCGTTGGCTACGATGATGAGTTCGTCCTCGGCAACGCTGTCATTGCCTGGCAGAACGGTTTCATCGGACGCTTCCGGGCCGGACCTGCCAATTCGCTCGACCTCGTGTCATGGTCGGCGTCGACGACGGCGGCGGCGGACCTCGTGACCGGCGTCGCAAGAGCCGCGGACGACAGCGGCGACGTGTTCATGAGCACGGTCGTCTCGGCAACACCAGCGCGCGGCGGCGGCATCCGTGTGCGCCGCGCCGACGCGCAGAACAACGTCGTGTGGTCGACGACACTGTCGACGCTCTCCCTCGACTACATCGCCGCCCTGGTCGTTGGGCCGAAGGGCCGGCTGTACGCGGCCGGGACGACGATTGGCCCGATATTCGGTCCGCCGCTGGGCAACTCCGACGGCTTCGTCGCCGAACTCGATCCGGCGAACGGAGCGGTGCTGAATTCAATTCAGATCGGTTCGATCGGCGGCGACTGGATCTTTTCGCTCGCGACCGATGCCGGCGGCGATCTGTACGCGCTCGGTATCGCCAGCGAGGCGGTCGTTGCCGGATTTCACGGCAACGGCAGTGCAGTGCCGTTCGTGTTGACACTGTCTGCGGATCTCGAGGTAGTCGGCGGCTGGCAGCATGACGCCCCGGCAGTTCTCGCCGCCGACACGATGTCCATTGTTCCGGCCGGTTGCGGCGGCAAGGCGCTTGTCGCCGCAAGCACGCTGGCGGCCGCCAACACGCTCGCGCCCGCGCCTCCCATACGCACGGACGCCGTCGTCGTTGCCATCGACACGCTGGATGCGATCTTCGGCGACCGCTTCGGCGTCGATTGATCCACCGGCTCGACTGTCGGCTTCGCCCGGTTCCCCGCGAGGTAGTGATTTCGCCGGAGCCGCAGTAAGCTCACGCCTCCAACCAGGCAGGAGCCAGGCATGATGACCGAAACGGATAACGTGGCCTTGATTCGCGAGGCCTACGAGCAGTGGCACGACTCCAGGGGCGCGAGCGTCGGCAAGTGGCTCGACCTGATGTCGCACGGCGTGCGTTTTCGCTCGCTCGCGGGCGGGGCCGCGGGTTTGGAGTTTTCGCGCGACTGCGCCAGTCGCGACGACGTCGCGCGTTACTTCGCCGAACTCGGCAACGACTGGGACATGATTCACTACACCGTGGATGAATTGATCGCGCAGGGTGATCGCGTAGTCATGCTCGGCAGCTGCGGCTGGAAGAACCGACGCACCGGCATCGCCGTACAGACGGCGAAGGCCGACTTCCTGCGCCTGAAGGATGGCAAGGTCGTCGAGTTCTTCGAGTTTTTCGATACCGCGCAAGCGATGGCCGCAAGCCTCGGCACCGCACAGCTGCCTGCAGGTTGAACCGGGCCCAGCAGCGTCGATTCGGCCACATGCCGGCATCATCGCCCGCTCGCACAACACGTGATCACGAGTCGATAACGAGCGCGGTGGCAACGTTCCCCTCACCGCGCACACAAACGGGAGGCAAGTCATATGAAAATCAATCGCAACGGGTCGGCCGCCTGGCAAGGCGGCATCAAGGATGGCAAAGGCTCGATCTCGACCGAAAGCGGCGCGCTCAAGGCCTATCCGTACGGATTCGCCAGCCGCTTCGAAGGCAAGCCCGGCACGAATCCGGAGGAACTGCTGGCCGCGGCACACTCCGGCTGCTTCACGATGGCGCTGTCGCTGATACTCGGTGAAGCCAAGCTCACGGCCACGCAGATGGATACGTCGGCGCAGGTGACGCTCGAGAAAGTCGGCGAAGGCTTCAGCATCAC
>DASRTK010000095.1:0-1955 GCA_035655975.1 Rudaea sp. | reverse complement strand
ACCCGAGTTCTGCCCAATGGCCAGCGCGCCGAGCAGCGATGGGATGTTGCCCACGCATAGCGCTATCTCGGCGCGCGCGGTGGCCGGAACGCCGAGCATCCAGGCGCCGCAGAGAAAGCTTGCGCCAGCGATCAGGGCCTGGCGCACACGGCCGGTCGAACGTCGAAAATCCATTGTCGCTGTCTCCTGGTGGCCGCGCACGAGAGGTCGCGGCCGCGGGCGACTACGATGGATCTATGACGGACTCCAGGGAAAGAACGGGAAAAGCGCTAGAACGCGACAGAGCGACTTGCGTCGCCTTTGCAGCCATGCCCGACGCGCCATTCGGTCTGCTGCGAAGGAGTGCGGAAGATCGGTTGGTTCGGGCGGATCCGTGCTTCGCAGTGACGCTTGCGTGCGTCTCAGGTCGCGCGCGGCGAATACAGGGGATACAGGACGGACTCTTCCTCGTGGATGCGGTGCACGAGCACTTCGCCAATCGGCGGAAGGTCCTTGCGCAATTGCGCCTGCAGCGCTGCGCTCCACGTCGCGCGCGTGTAGGTCGTGATGAACCGGTGCAGCATCTTGCCGACGCGCATCATGTCGGCGGACATCGCGTCGACTTGGCGCGAGACATCCGGATTCGGGTCGGCGTGGCGCGAAAAGTAGCCGTACAAATGCCTGTTCTCGGTCAGCAGGTGATCCTGGAGCACCCGCGTGAAGCGATCGAGCGCGGCGCGGCACGCCGGTTCATCGCCTTGTTCGCTGGAACGCTCCAGATCGGCAAACAGCGAGAGCAACTCCCTGTGTTCGGCCTGCAAGGCCGGAATAAGATCGGGCCGGTAGTCGCCGCGCGGCCGCACCGCGCTGATGTGCTGCGACGCGCTGGCCGCCTCGGCCCGCTCGCCGCGGCCAAACCAGCGTTTCAAAAGGGAATTCATCAACTTGCTCCTGCCTGCTTTCGACCACGCGCCCCTGCGTGGCGCAGGACCTTCGTATTTTAATACGGGGAAAGGCGGAAATCTGGACATTTTCCGCAACCCGGTCGATTCCTGCCCGAAAGACCGTCACGCCGCACCCGGCAAGGTTGGTAGACTAGGGTGGCGACGGACGATGAAGCGAGTGCGTTCATGGGAAACCGACCGCAAGTCACCGAGCTTCTGGATGCTGTCGGCCGCGGCGACGCGGACGCACAGCAGGAATTGTTCACGCGCGTCTACGATGAGCTCAAGCGCATCGCCCGCGGCCACGTGCGCCGCTCCGGCGGGCAGATCAGCATCAACCCGACCACGCTGCTGCACGAGGCCTGGATCAAGTTCGCGCGCGCCGAGGACCGGCAGCTGTCCGGCAGCACGCACTTCTACAATCTGCTTGCCCAAGCCATGCGCCAGGTGCTGCTGGACCTGGCGCGCAAACACGCGACGGAGAAGCACGGACAGGGCATGGCGCGCACCGAGTTGACCGAAGGCATCGAGAACGTCGAGCGTTCGGTCGACGAATTGCTCGCGGTCGACGATGCGCTCGGCAAGCTGCGCGACTGCGACGCCGAACTGGCGCAACTGGTCGAGTGGCATTTCTTCGCGGGACTGACATTCGTCGAGATCGCGAAGGTTCGCGACGTCACCGAACGCACCGTGCGCAGGCACTGGGACATGGCGCGCGCTTTCCTCGGCGATGCGATCCGCGGCGCGCCTGTCGCGGGCTGACGGAGGCACGCGTGGGAATCGATGCGGAAACCTGGCGGCGGCTGCGGCCACTGCTCGATCAGGCGCTGGACCTGCCGGCTGGCGAACGCGAAGACTTCCTTGCCGGCCTGGCGGCCCATGCCGACGATCTGCGTGAGCCGCTCCGGCGCCTGCTGAGCGAGCAGGCCAACACGCGGCCGATTTTCGAGGAGGGCGCTGCGGAGTTCGCGGCGCCTCTGCTCGAACGCGCGTTGCTCGACAACACCGACGACACGCTCGGACAGCGGGTTG
>DASRTK010000094.1:0-7660 GCA_035655975.1 Rudaea sp. | reverse complement strand
GCGTATGAACCGTTCGATCATCACCGTGTTCAGGCGCGAGCTCGCCAGTTATTTCGCCACGCCCGTCGCCTACGTTTTCATCGTTATCTTCCTGTTGCTCGCGGGCACGTTCACGTTCTATCTCGGAAATTTCTACGAACGCGGCCAGGCCGACCTGCAGCCGTTCTTCAATTTCCACCCGTGGCTGTATCTGTTCCTGGTGCCTGCCGTCGGCATGCGCTTGTGGTCCGAAGAGCGCAAGAGCGGAACCATCGAATTGCTGCTGACCCTGCCGGTAACGATGTGGCAGGCAGTCGTCGGCAAGTTCCTCGCCGCGTGGGCATTCATTGCTGTCGCCTTGGTCCTGACATTTCCGCTCTGGATCACGGTCAACTACCTCGGCTCGCCGGACAACGGCGTGATCTTCGCCAGCTACCTCGGCAGCTTCCTGATGGCCGGCGCGTTCCTGGCGATCGGCTCGTGCATTTCCGCATGCACGCGCAACCAGGTCATCGCATTCATCCTGACCGTCGTGGTCTGCTTCCTGTTCCTGCTCGCCGGCTTCCCGCTGGTCCTGAATTTCTTCAGCGCCTGGGCGCCGCAAGGCCTCGTCGACGCGATTGCCGGGTTGAGCTTCCTGACCCATTACGCGTCGATCGACAAAGGTGTGATCGATCTGCGCGACCTGATTTATTTCCTGCTGATCATCGCGTTCTGGCTCTATGCCAGCGCCGTGGTCATTGATCTGAAAAAGGCTGATTGAGAAGTGCGGCCAGGATGGCCGCTTTTTGATTCTCGCGATCAGGGACGATCGCATAAGCGAATGGTGGACTGAACCCATGACTGCTCATAGAAAACTCCTGACCGGAAGTGCGTTGGCCGCGCTTGCCGTATTACTCGTTGCGGTGATCCTGGTGAGCAACGCGCTGTTCCGCGGCGCGCGCCTGGATCTGACCCAGAGCCATTTGTACACATTGTCGGCCGGCACGAAGAAGATCCTGTCGTCGATAGACGAGCCGATCCATCTTTACCTGTTTTATTCCGACAAGGGCACGCAGAACCTGCCTGCATTGCGCACCTACGCGCAGCGCGTTCGCGAGATGCTCGAGGAAATGAGCACGCGCGCAGGCGGAAAGATCAAGCTCGACATCGTCGATCCGCTGCCGTTCTCCGAAGACGAGGATCGCGCCACGGGTTTCGGCCTGCAGGCCGTTCCGACCGGACAGGCCGGCGAAAACATCTATTTCGGCCTGGCCGGCACGAACTCGACCAACGGCAAGGCCGTGATCCCGTTCATGCAGCCGGACAAGGAAGCGTTCCTCGAGTACGACGTCGCCAAGCTGATCAACGAGCTGTCGATGGCGAAGAAGCCCGCGGTCGGCCTGATCGCCGGCCTGCCGATGAGCGCGAGCTTCGATCCGCAGACGCGGCAGATGCGCGAACCATGGGCAATCGACACGCAGTTGCAGCAGTCGTTCGAGGTGCGCCAGTTGAGTGCGCCGTCGCTGAAGACGATCGACAAGGACATCGGCGTGCTGGTCCTTATCCATCCGAAGAACCTGACCGACGATGCGCTGTACGCAATCGATCAGTTCGTGCTGCGCGGCGGACACCTGCTGGTGTTCGTCGATCCGCAGGCCGAAGCCGATGATTCGGGCGCCGATCCGAACAATCCGCAAGCGGCCATGTTTGCGAACAAGTCGTCCGATCTGCCCAAGCTGTTCAAGGCGTGGGGTCTTCAGTACGACCCGAACAAGGTCGTGATCGACCGTACGCGTGCGTTGCAGATCAGCATGAGCCAGGGCGCCCCGCCGGTGCGCGACGCGGCGATTCTCGGCCTGACCAAGCGCGACCTGAATCCGAACGACGTCACCACGGCGAACCTCGACTCGATCAACATTTCCTCGACCGGCTTCTTCCAGCTCGAGAAGGATTCGAAGAACAAGCTCGTTCCCCTGATCCAGTCGAGCACCGATTCGATGACGGTGCCGGGTGAGCGCGTGAAATTCCTGCCGGATCCGAGCGCGCTGCTTGCCGGCTTCCAGCCGAGCGGTGAGAGCTATGTCATCGCCGGGCGGCTCGAAGGCAAGTTCGCCACGGCGTTCCCGGATCGCAAGGACGAAGGACACCTTGCAGCGGCGAAGGACGATGGCGTCGTCGTCGTGGTCGCCGACACCGACATGCTGAGCAACCGCCTGTGGGTGCAGATCACACCGTTCTTCGGCCAGAAGATCATGAACGCGTTCGCCAATAACGGTGACTTTTTCATCAACTCGGTCGACAACCTGACTGGCTCGTCGGACCTGATCTCGATCCGCGGCCGGGCGACGTCGCAGCGGCCGTTCACAACGGTCGAAGATATGCGCCGCGCCGCCGAGGAAAGCTTCCATGGCAAGGAAAAGGAACTGCAGCAGAAGCTCAGCGACACCGAGAAGAAGCTCGGCGAACTGCAAAGCGGCAAGAGCAAGGACCAGGAGATGATCCTGTCGCCGGAGCAGCGCGCCGAACTGCAGACCTTCCTCGACCAGAAGGTGGAAATCCGCAAGGAACTGCGCCAGGTACGCCGCGGCCTCGACGACAAGATCGAAGCGCTCGGCACGCGCCTGAAACTCGTCAACATCGGCCTGATGCCATTGTTGATCACGTTGCTGGCACTGGGCTTTGCCTGGTGGAAGCGCCAGCGTCGCGCGGCTTGAGGGGGAGTGCAGCAATGAATGTCAAAACACTGTACGCACTGATTGCCGCGGCCGCCGTCGCGCTGTTCGCGGCCTGGTGGATCAATACGTCGCATGCGCCGGTCAGCGAACCGGCCGAACAGAACAAGGTCTTGCTGCCGGGCCTGCGCGAACGCCTCAATGACATCACGGCGATCACGCTGACCAGCGCCGACAACCAGGTTCTGGCGACGCTCAAGCACAACAGCGACGGCTGGAGCATCGAACAGAAATCGGGCTATCCGGCCGATGTGCCGAAATTGCGCGAGTTTCTGCTCAAGCTGGCCGACGCGACCGTGCTGGAACAGAAGACCTCGAACCCGAAGCTCTACGCCGATCTCGGAGTCGAAGACGTCAAGGGCAAGGACGCGAAGGGCATTCTCGTCAGCCTCGAAGGCCTCAAGGAGCCGGTCAAGCTGATCGTTGGCAACTACAACGGTGGTGGCGGCGGTGGCACGTTCGTGCGCCGCGAGGGCGAAGCGCAGACTCTGCTGGTCAAGGGCAACATCTCGGTGGAGAAGACCGTTGCCGGCTGGGAAAGGCACGACCTGACCGACATCGCGGCCACTCGGGTGAAACAGGTGACGATCACGAATCCCGAGGGCAAGTCGCTGAAGGTCTACAAGGAGCAGCCCGGCGACGCGAACTTCAAGGTCGCCGACGTGCCGAAGGGCCGCGAAGTCAGTTCCGACTTCGTCGCCAATGCGGTTGGCGCGACGCTGTCAGGGCTGCGTTCGGAGGATGTGTTTGCGGCCAAGGAAATGCCACCGCCCGACAAAGTATACAAAGTGAACTATGCAGCATTCGACGGCCTGAACGTCGGCATGGTCGCCTGGGTCAAGGACGGCAAGGACTACGCGCAGTTGACAGCGTCGCTCGACGACGTGGCTGCCGCGGTGCGCATCTCCGCCGACCAGACCAAGGCGCAGGCGGACTATGAAGCGGCGGTGCAGGCGGCGAACAAAAAACTGGCCGAGGAAAAACCGGCGACCGGGCCCGCCGCCGAAGCGACGGCCAAGGCGGCATCCGACGTGGCCAAGCCGCTTGCGGTCAGCGATGCGGCGAAAGACCGCGACGAGCGCCTCAAGGCGCTCAACGACGAAGTCACGGTCCTGAACAAGACCTTCAGCGGCTGGACGTTCGTCCTGCCGAGCTTCAAGTTCACGAATATCGACAAGTCCGTGGACGACATGCTCAAGCCGCTCGAACCGAAGAAGGATGCGAAGGACGCGGCGAAACCCGGTGCTCCGAAACCGGCGGCACCGAAGCCCGCGCTTCCGGTCACTGGCCAACCGTAGACGGCAAGACACAAAGCCCAGCGTCCGCCGGGCTTTGTGTGTGCGGAGGGAGCGCACCAGCAATGATTCGTAGTCCGGCGATCACCGCCGCCGCGCTCGGGGCGGTCGCAGTGATCCTTGGTGCCTTCGGCGCGCACGCATTGCGCGGGCAACTCGATGCCGCCTCGCTGCAGGTCTGGCACACAGCCGTCGAATACCAGTTCTGGCACGCGTTGGCGCTTCTGGGATTGGCGGCGGCTCCGGTGTCACGCTGGCGCACGGCCGGGTCAATCGCGTTCGGCATGGGGATTGTGCTGTTCTGCGGCAGCCTGTATGCGCTGGCACTCGGTGCGCCGCGCTGGACCGGCGCAATCACACCGGTCGGCGGCTTGGCTTTCATTGCCGGCTGGATCTGCCTCGGGGGCGCTTTTTGGCGCAGTGCAAGATAGAAAAGCAGCGCCGGAGCAGCGCATAATCGCCTCTCAAACGGTCGTTTCATATTCGCAAGAATTGCACAGCGCCGTAAAAATGGGAGGGGAATCATGTCCGTCATCGCAGCACGCGGCCGCAGCCGCCGTATACGTTTAGCTTTTTCCATCGGATTGGCCCTCGCGGCTCCGGGCGCGATGTCGCTTGCGTTCGCCGATACGATCACTGCGCCGGGACTCGTCGCACCGGGCAAGATAACGTATGACACCGCTGGCATGCCGACGATCCAGGCCGCCAGCGACAACGACGCTGCGTTCCTGATGGGCTACGCGCATGCGCGCTATCGCTTCTTCCAGATGGACCTGACCCGCCGCTCGGTCAGTGGCACGCTCGCCGCTCTGGTCGGCCCGTCGCAACTCTCCAACGACGTGCAGGCGCGCACGCTCGGCTTGCGCCGCGCTGCCGACAAGACCTGGCTGGCCATGTCCGACGACATGCGCGGGTGGCTGACGGCGTATGCGAATGGCGTCAATTTCTGGGTGAAAAACAATCCACTGCCGCCCGAATACGGCGCGCTCGACCTGACCCAGGCCGACCCATGGACTCCAATCGACTCGATCTGCGTCGGCAAGGGCCTGGCGTTCCAGCTCTCGTTCGACCTCGACATCAGCGCGACGATCCAGCTCGGCGCGTACCAGGCTTCCGGCAAGGCCGCCGGCTACGACGGCACCGCGCTGTTCTTCGGCGATGTCGTGCGCACTGCGCCGCCGGACAATCGCGTTTCCGTGCCGGGCTTCCAGCCCGGTGCTGCCGCCTCGTTGCACGCGAGCACTCAATCGAGTGGCGAAGGAGTTGCGCCGGCGGCGAGTGTCGGCGTTCAGTCCATTGGCACGATCGATCCGACGACGATCAAGCTGGCGCAGAACTATCGTGACGCCGTCCGCGACAATCCGTTGTTCAAGAAGGCGCTCGAAGGACACGACACGCCGATCGGCAGCAACGAGTGGGTCGTCGGCGGAGCGAACACCGCATCGGGCAAGCCGATCCTGTCGAACGATCCGCATTTGAGCCTGGCGCTGCCACCGGTATTCACGGAAGTCCACGTCTACTCGACCGACAGCCGTTTTGCCAAGCCAATGGATGTGACCGGAGTCTCCGTGGCCGGAACGCCGGGCGTTATCCAGGGCTGCAATCAGCGCGTGTGCTGGGGCACGACGACGAACACGCTGGACGTCACCGACACGTTCCAGGAAAAACTCAAGCTCAATGCGTTCGGTCTGCCGTACGCGATCGTGCACGACGGCGTCGACGAACCGGTGCAGTACATTTTCCAGAGCTTCTTCGTCAATCAGCTCAACGGCACCCCGAACAACGTGGTCCGCGACAATTCGATCGGCTATCTGAATGGTGCGGTCACCGTCGTCGTGCCACGCCGCAACGACGGGCCTCTGGTCCAGATCGATACGACGAGCAGCACCGGATTGTCGGTAGCGTACACGGGCTGGGAGGCTACGTTCGAGTTGCAGAGTTTCCGCCAGATCAATCGCGCGGCGAACCTGAGCGACTTCCAGACGGCGCTGAGCTATTTTGATTTCGGTTCGCAGAACTTCGTGTATGCCGACGTCGACGGCAACATCGCCTACTTCGCCACCGGTGAAGCGCCGGTTCGCGCCGACCTGCAGGCCGGTACCGTCGGCGGCGGCGTGCCGCCGTTCCTGATCCGCGACGGATCCGGCGCTGCACACCACGACTGGCTGCCGGTGTCGC
Source organism: Rudaea sp. (assembly GCA_035655975.1). Lineage (GTDB taxonomy): Bacteria > Pseudomonadota > Gammaproteobacteria > Xanthomonadales > Rhodanobacteraceae > Rudaea. The sequence goes on along the minus strand of DASRTK010000094.1, from coordinate 1,494 downwards.
ATCCGCAGCCGAACCAGGCGACGCCGTACGAGATCCTGCCGGCGAACGAGATACCGTTCGTCATCAATCCGGCCAGCGGCTATGTCGCCAACGCCAACAACGATCCGATCGGATACTCGCTCGACAACAACGCGCTGAACCAGGCGCGGCCGGGTGGCGGAATCTACTATCTCGGGCCGGGTGGCGAGAATGGCTGGCGCGTCGGCCGGATCGATCGCGTGCTCCAGGGCTACATCGCCGCCGGGCACAAGATCACCGCTGCCGACATGCAGGCGCTGCAGGCCAATACGCAGTCGCTCGATGCCGAACTCGTGCTGCCGTATCTGCTGGCGGCCTACGACCACGCGCTGTCGAAGGGTGCCTGGAGTCAGCTTGCCGGGCTGGCTTCCGATCCGCGCATCGGTGAAGCGATCGCGCGCCTGCGGGCCTGGGACTATTCGAACCCGACCGGCATCCAGGCCGGATTCGATCCGGGCGACAATCCGGCCGCGATGGCGCCGCCGAGCCAAGCCGAGGCCGACGCGAGCGTTGCCGCGACGCTCTGGGCAACCTGGCGCAGCTATGCGCTGCACAACACGATCGATGCGACATTGACGGCGGTCGGCCTGAAGAATTATCTGCCAGGCACCAGCGACGCCTTCACCGGCTTGAAATGGCTGCTCGACGCATTCCCGACGCTGCAGGGCAAAGGCGCGTCCGGATTGCCGTTCTTCAACGCGCCGGGTGCTCCCGACCCGGCGTCGGCACGCGATTTCGTCCTGCTCGGCAGCATGAAGAACGCACTCGATCAACTGGCGAGCAGCGCAATGGCGCCGGCGTTCGGCGGATCGACGAACCAGGGCGACTATCGCTGGGGCGTTCTGCACCGGATCGTGTTCAAGCATCCGTTGGGCGGGCCATTCAGCATTCCTGGACAAAACGGCTTTACGAGTCCGTACGGAATCACGGACCTCGCGCCCGGATTGCCGGGTGTCTCTCGCAGCGGTGCGTGGGAAAACGTCAACGTGGCCAACTACAACCTGCGCGGAACCGGCGCGAACGACTTCATGTTCGGCTCCGGCCCGGCGCGCCGCTTCGTCGGCGAGATGCAGTCAACGATCGTCGCGGCGGAAGTCATTCCGGGCGGCAATAGCGGCGTGCTCGGCAGTGCGAACTACGCCGATCAGTTGCCGTTGTGGCTGACGAACCGTTATCACCCGCTGGCGATTACGGTTGCAGACGCGGTCGCGGCGGCGAAGAGCGAACTGGATTTCGCACCGCTTCCGTAGAGGATAAAGGAACCACCTTTGAAAACGACCTGTTTTTGAACCTGTTCTGAGCTTCCCCAATGGCGTCTCGGCCTCCCATTGTGTCGGGAGAGGCCGAGTGCCAGCGCCAACCAAGCGAATGAATCGGCTACCGCACGCGCTTGTCGTGCCAACACCAGTGCCACGGCTCGTAGGCGATTCCGTGTGCATTGCCGCGTGGAAAGCTTAGGTGGAAATTGTAGTTTTG
>DASRTK010000093.1:0-47006 GCA_035655975.1 Rudaea sp. | reverse complement strand
CCAGGCGCTCGAGGCCTTGGACAAGGACCGCGGGTTCCTGAAGGCCGGCGGCGTGTTCAGCGACGACTTCATCGACGCGTACATCGAACTGAAGCTGCAGGAAGTCACGAAGTTCCGCATGTCGACGCATCCGATCGAGTATCAGATGTATTACTCGATCTAGCGGGAGAAGGGAGAGGGGAGAAGGGAGATAAGAACGGGAAGGATCTGGAAGGGAATCAGAAAAAAGAGCTCGTCATTCCGGCGAACGCCGGAATCCAGCTCCTTGCTCTTCTTCTTGTATTAGAACTCCTCTACGGTGGGCCCCTCATGCATCCTGGCAGAAGGATGGCGGCCAAGGACAAAGAGCTGGATTCCGGCTTTCGCCGGAATGACGAGCATTAAGGTTAGTTGCAGCGCATTGCCTGCGCGAGACGGTTAGTGCGTCGCAGCCGCCGTGTCGTCTGCTTTCCAGAATTCGCCCACGACAATCTCGTGCAGCGCCGCCGTAAAGCGATTCGCGTCGGCGTAAGCCAGGTGCGACCATTCCGGCAGGTCGAATCCCTGCAGCTGCGGGTAATCTTCAAAATGTATACCCGGGGCACCGCTTTTGGCGAGCAGCACGTCCCATGAGGTTGCGCGTGGAAACAGCCGGTTGTCGTATTCCAGATACGGTCCGGCACTCGGTTCGCGCATGAGCAGAACCTTGACGCCGCGTGCGCGCAGCGTCGTTATCGCCTTCGCAGCGCGTTCGATCTGCTCGTCGCGCTTCTTGTCTTTGTCCTCAGGTTTGGGATCATTCGGCGAGGGCTTGAAATTCTGCTCCCAGACCGCGCGCATCAGTGCGCGGTAGTCCGCATCGTTTTCGACCTTGTCCCACAAATGCGTATTGCGGTCGGCCTCGGTCACGCTCAACTTGCGCACATCCAGGCGCGCCGGCGCCCCCGGACGATCAGGCCAGGGCAAGCGCTTGAGCACTGCCGGCAGTGCATAGTCCGGATCGTAGAACGCGAAGTACGGCTCGACCAGGCGCATCGACAGCCATTGGCCGACACGCTGCGACGGCGATTCGTCGTGCATGTACTTCACGGCCTTGCCATGACGGCCATACGCACCGAAGAAGACTTCCGGTGCGATACCCAGAAGAATGCGTCCGGTGAACTTCGGATCGGCGGCGAGGTCCTCGAGGAACGGCAGCGGCGACGTGCCTTCGAACGCGAGTTGGATCGGCCGCTTGCCGTCGAGCTTCTCCCAGACGTCCAGCTGCAGGTCGAAGAACAGGCGCGAAGATGCGACGATCAGCGTCGCATTTTCTTCGCCGTTGTCGATGCGGCGGCGCTGGATTGCCCATAATCCGTCGGTATTGCGAATGCTCGGAGCGACGCCGAACTCGCGCCAGTGCCATTCCCAGGCGCCGAGCATTCCGGCCAGAAGCAGCAGCATGCCGACGAAGATCCGGTCCCACGGCTGATCGGGAACGGGCCGCTTCGGCACCGGCTGGGCCACACCAGGCCGGTCCGACGCCGTCTCGCGACGATGGATCGCGTGATATTGTTCCGCTGACTCGTCGCCGCCAACGGGAAGTGGCGCGGCGGAATCCTCAGCGCTGGCATTAACTGAAGTCACATGGTCTCCCGCGCGCCGGATTTGTGAGCGATCGAATTCCGAGCGTCCCATAGAAAGACACGCATGACGGCGTCGTCGAGCCCATGCTCACTGCACAACGGCCGCATTGTCGGGCGCCTTCCAGAAATCACGCGTAATGACGCCGTACAGTGCGGCGGTGAAGCGTTCGGCATCCGCCAGCGACAGATGCGACCACTCCGGCAGATTCCAGTCCTGGTTCAACTCCGGATAATCCTGGAAGTGGATGCCGGGCGCGCCGGTCGCTGCGAGCAGCGCATCCCAGGTTTCGGCGCGCGGGAAAAGCTTGTCCTCGTATTGCAGATATCTGCCGTTGCTCGGCATGCGCACGAACAGCACCGGCACGCCGCGCTCGCGCAGGGTCTTGACGACTTTCACTGCGCGCCCGATCTCGTCCTTGATCATCTCCTTGATCTTCTCGGGCGGCGGGTCGTAGGGCGGTTCGAAGTCCTGGGCCCAGACGCTGCGCGCCAATGCGCGATAGTCGGGATCATTCTCGACCTTGCTCCACATATGCGTATTGCGCCCGGCATCGGTCTGGCTGAGCTTGCGCACGTCGATCGACGCAGGTTTGCCGGGGCGATCGGGCCAGGGCTGACGGCGCAGCACGGTTGCGATGGCGTAGTCGGGATCGTAGAACGCGAAATACGGTTCGACGAAATTCATCGACAGCCATTGTCCTACGCGCTCCGACGGCGATTCCTTGTGCGTGTACTTTGCGGCGCTGCCGCGATAGGCGAAGCCCGTGAAGAACACGTCGGGCGCCACGCCGACCAGAGCCCGACCGGTAAATTTGGGATCGGCGGCGAGATCCTCGAGATAGCCCAGCGGCGTCGTGCCTTCGAAGGCGAGCTGGATCGGCCGCTTGCCGGCCAGTTTCTCCCAGACCGGAAGTTGCAAGTCGAAATAGACGCGCGACGCGCCGAGCAGCACGGTGGCGTTGCCCTCGCCGTTGTCGATGCGGCGTCGCTGGATCGCCCACAGTCCGTCGGTATTGCGAATGCCCGGCGTGACGCCATAGTCGCGCCAGTACCATTCCCATGCGCTCAGCATCAGCGCGAACATCACGAGCATGCCGACGAAGATCCGGCTCCATGGCTGCACCGGCACGGGACGCTTCGGCACCGGCTGCGCGACGCCCGGGCGATCGGACGCGGTCTCGCGCCGATGAATCGCATGCTCATCAGCTGCGGCGGCATCGTTCATGCCCGGTGCGCCCGCGAGCGCTTCAGAACTGGAAATAGATGAATGCATTTCCAGACCCTTGTGCGATGACGATGGCAAATGCCATCAGCGCCCACACGACCGAAATGGCAAACGCCGGCGCGCGCGAGACCACCGACTCGAGCGTGCGTCCGCGCATGATCCAGTGCACGAGCACAATGCTGCCGACGATGAAACCGACCGAGACGATGAAGTACGTCGTCAATATCGGTTTCGCCGCAGCATTCAAGCCGAGCATTCCACGCAACACATCCCAGGCCTTGCCGAAAGTCTTGGCGCGGAAGAATACCCAGGTGAGGTTGATCAGCACGTAGGTCAGCAGGCCGAGCGCGACGAACATCAGCGGCCCGGGACGATAGCCGGCGAACTTCGACCGCAGCACGCGCTCGACGGCCAGGTAAAGTCCGTGCAAGCCGCCCCACGCGACGAATGTCCAGTTCGCGCCGTGCCACAAGCCGCCGAGCAGCATCGTTCCCATCAGCGCGGCATAGGTGCGCGCGGCGCCGTGGCGATTGCCGCCGAGCGGAATGTACAGATAGTCGCGCAGCCACGACGACAGCGTGATGTGCCAGCGCCGCCAGAAATCGGAAAACCCGACGGCGGCGTACGGAAAACGGAAGTTGTCCGGCATCGCAAAGCCCAGGCACAACGCCACGCCGATCGCGGTCGTCGAGTAGCCGGCGAAGTCGCAGAAGATCTGGCCGCTGAAGGCGAGCGTGCCGATCCAGGCGTCGAGCGCGCCGGGCAGCTTGTCGCTGTCGTAAATGCGCTCGGCCGCGGTCGACAGAAAGCTGTCCGCGAGCACGATCTTGTTGAACAGGCCCAGCGTCATCAACGCGAGGCCGAAGCGCAGCTGGTCGGCGCTCGCGCGGCGCGGCTTGGCGAACTGCGGCACGAGTTCGGTCGGACGCATGATCGGGCCCGCGACCAGGTGCGGGAAAAAAGTCACGAACAAGGCGTAGTCGAGGAAGTTGCGCGCCGTCTGGGCCCGGCCCAGATAGACGTCCAGCGTATAGGACAAAGTGGCAAATGTATAAAAGGAGATTCCGACCGGCAGCACGATATCGTAGTGCGCCGGCTGGTAATCCACGCCGAGTGTGGCCATCAGCACGGTGAAGTTGTCGAGCAGGAACTGGCCGTACTTGAAGTAGCCGAGCATGCCGAGATTGGCGATGACGGAGAGCAGCATCCATGCATGCTTCGCGGACTGGCGCTTGGCCTGAACAAGTCCGCGGGCGGCGTACCAGTCGACGACGGTCGACACCCACAGCAGGATCACGAACGGCGGATTCCACGCCGCATAGAAGATATAGCTGGCGATCAGCAGGTTGATCTTCTTGACGATCCACGGCAACGGCAGCGAGTGCAGGCCGAGGACCAGCGCAAAAAAGACCACGAACGCGAGGCAGTTGAAAACCATTCCCGACTCCCCTCGGCGAAACGGTTCGAAAAATGTGATCCGCTGGCGGATGAATCGCGGATTCCCGAGATAGTAACCGATCGCTCTGGACAAGAGGCTGCCGGTCTCATCGAGTCGAATCTCGAATTGGCGAAGGACGGTGGCCGCCGATGATGCGCTCTGTGCCCTGGGAAGTCGGCGCGTATCGCGTTGCGCGAGCCAAGGAAATTTTGGACGCGGATGAACGCGGATTTGCGCGGATAAGAGCGGATAAGAGCGGATAAGAGCGCGGATTCGTCTGGCAGTCGGTGGCTGAAAGCTTGCTGCATGGGGAGTTGCCTCACGAATGGCCAGCCATTATTTCTGCTCGATCCCGCTCCGCATTGATCCGTGTTCATCCGTGTAATCCGCGTCCAAAATCTCTTCTCGCTCTCGATCCTGCAGCCGATGCGGCACCGAATTCGGTGGTGCCATGCAGCAGCAATTTGCACTAGACTGGTGCAATGAATGAAGGAATCGCCCCAATCGGCGACGGTTTGCGCCGCGGCTCGCTCTTCGAGCAACTCGTGACAGGCGTTGCCGTGTTGGATTCGACTCTGCGTTTTATCGGCGCTAACGCCGCATTTTGTGAACTTTTCGAGGTAGGTTCGCCGAAGTTGCGTGGCGTGACGCTTGCCGATTTCGGCGCCGCCGGCAGCGTGCTCGCGCCCATCGCGCAGCGCGCGCGCCAGCAGCAAAACGCGGTCGCATCGCGTAGTGAGCGCGTCGTGGCGGCGTCCGGCGAGATCTTCAGCGCCGACATCATTGCCAGCGCAACCCAGGACGGCGCTGTCGTGCTCGAGATCCATCGGGTCGCGCCCGAAGGCGCCGTCGCCCAGCCGTCGCGGCTGTCCGAAAGCCTGCGCGGGCTCGCGCACGAAGTGAAAAATCCGCTCGCGGGAATCCGCGGCGCCGCCCAGCTGCTCAAGCGGCGGCTGCCCGACCCGGAACTGGTGCACCTTGCCGAAATGATCATGACCGAGGCCGACCGGCTGGCCAACCTCGCCGACCGGTTGCTGCATGGCGGCCACAAACCACATCTGACTGCGGTCAACCTGCATGAGGTGACCGAGCGCGCGCGCGCGGTCATTGCGTCGGAAGCCACGCCCGCCCTGCAGCTGGACCGCGATTACGATCCGAGCCTCCCGGGCCTGCGCGGTGATGCCGACCGACTGCTGCAACTGCTGTTGAATCTGATGCGCAACGCGCTGCAAGCCGGGGCTTCGAACATCTGCGTGCGCACGCGCGCTGCCCACAACCTGCTGATCGGCGACAAGGCCGCGCGCCTGGCGGCGCGACTCGACGTGATCGACAACGGCAGCGGCGTGCCCGAAGCGTTGCACGAAACCCTGTTCCTGCCACTCGTTTCCGGCCGCGCCGACGGCACCGGGCTCGGCCTTGCGCTGGCGCAGGAGATCGCGCGCGAACACGGCGGCGCCATTACCCACGGCAGCCGCCCGGGGCAGACCGTGTTCTCACTCGTTCTGCCGCTCGGAGGCGAGCATGGCTGAGGTCTGGATCGCCGACGACGACGAGTCGATCCGCTTCGTGCTTGGCGAGGCGCTGCGGGAAGCCGGGCGCAACGTGCGCGCCTTCACCGACGCCGCGGAGCTGCTCGCCGCAGTCGAATTGTCGACTCCCGACGTGGTCATGACCGACATCCGCATGCCGGGAACCGGCGGCCTGCAACTGCTCGAGCAGTTGAAAGCGCGCGGCGTGGCGGCGCCGGTCATCGTCATGAGCGCATATACCGACGTCGCCTCGACCGCGGCCGCTTATCGCAAGGGCGCGTTCGATTACATGCCCAAACCCTTTGACCTCGACGAGGCGGTTGCCGCGGTCGAGCGTGCTCTGGTCGAAACGCAGCCGCTGCCGGTGCCCGCGGCCGCGACTCGGTCCGAGACGGAATTGATCGGACATGCACCGGCGATGCGCGAAGTGTTCCGCAACATCGGCCGGGTTGCCGGCACCGATCTCAATGTCCTGATCACAGGCGCGACCGGAACCGGCAAGGAACTCGTCGCGCGCGCGCTGCATCGCCACAGCACGCGCGCGCAGCGGCCGTTCGTTGCGCTCAACACGGCGGCGGTTCCGGCCGAATTGCTCGAGTCCGAATTGTTCGGCCACGAAGCCGGCGCGTTCACCGGAGCGCTCAAGCGTCACCCGGGGCGATTCGAGCAGGCCGAAGGCGGCACGCTGTTCCTCGATGAGATCGGCGACATGCCATTGAGCCTGCAGACACGCCTGCTGCGCGTGCTCGCCGAAGGCGAGTTCTATCGCGTTGGCGGGCGCGAACTGATCCGCGCGAACGTCAGGGTCGTGGCCGCGACGCACCAGGACCTCGACGCGAAAGTCGCCGTCGGCGAATTTCGCGCCGACCTGCTGCATCGGCTCGACGTCGTGCGCCTGCATCTGCCGCCGCTGCGCGAACGGCGCGAGGATATCGCTTTGCTGGCCGCTAAATTCCTGCTGCGCGCCGCGCAGGACATGCGCGTGCCGCCCAAGCGCTTCACCCAGTCGGCACTCGCGGCGCTCGGCGAAATGCCGTGGCCAGGCAACGTGCGTCAGCTCGAAAATCTGTGCCGGCGCCTGGCGGTCATGGCGTCCGGGCGCGAAATCCGCGTCCAGGACCTGCCGAAGACCGCCGCCGCCGACACCGGCGCGGCGGATTCGGACTGGAGCGCGCTGCTGGCGCACGGGGTGCGCGCGCGCCTGCGCGGCGGCGAACGCGATGTCTACGCCGGCGTGCGCGAACAATTCGACCAGGTCATGCTGGCGGCCGCGCTGGCGGAAAACGCCGACCACCGCGGCCGGGCGGCGCAGCAGCTCGGACTCGGGCGCAATACGCTGACGCGGAAGCTGGGAAGTTCGAGAAAGAAAGGGAGAGGGGAGATGGGAGAAGGTAGAGGGGCGAAGAAGGATGGGCCACGAGAGTCGTGAGTGTGCCGATTGCCCGTTCTACCGTCTTCTCTCTCCCCTTTCCCGCGCAACGAGCGAGCACCTCTCCGAACTTCTGCAATGACTGCACAATTGGACCGACATGAAGAATAGTTCACAAGTGGAAATCCTGGTCCGGGCGGCGCGCGCCGGCGACGCCCATGACATTGCCCGGTTCAACCTGGCGATGGCGCAAGAGACCGAGGGCAAGGCGCTCGATCCGGCGCGGTTGCGCGACGGGGTCCACGCGGTGCTGGCCGACGCGCGCCACGGTTTCTATCTGGTTGCGGAGGCCGACGGTGCGAATGCCGGCTGCCTGATGATCACGTATGAATGGAGCGACTGGCGCAACGGCCAGTGGTGGTGGCTGCAAAGTGTCTACGTGCCTGAAGAGTTCCGTCGCCGCGGGGTCTTCCGCGCCCTGCATGCGGAAGCCGAACGCCGTGCGCGCGCCACTGCCGGCGTGATCGGCCTGCGCCTGTATGTCGAGCGCGAGAACGTCAATGCGCAAAGCACGTACACGCGCCTGGGCATGCACGATTCGGCGTATCGGTTGTATGAGTGCGAATTTGGAGATCAAGCCTAGGGCTGAGGGCTGAGTGCTGCAGAGCGGGTGAGAGCAGGTCTTCACGCCGCTCTTGATCTTCGGCCCTCCGCCCTCAGCCCTCGCGGCCCGGTCGCGCCGGCTGTATCATCGCGACCCCGCGACTGTTCCCGAGCTGAACCGATGTCCATGCTGCACGCCCCAAACTACAAAGCCCTCTGGGATGCCAAGGCGAGCACGACCCAGGGCGCGCTGCTCGCCGTCGACGGCAGCACGAACGAGGACGTGTTGCGCATGACCGGGGCCTACAGCGCGCGCCAGGTCGAGGCTGCGCTGGATCTGCACGCGAGCGATCGCGTGCTCGAACTCGGCTGCGGCGTCGGCCGTATCGGCCGCGAACTGGCGCCGAACATCGCCCATTGGGAAGGATCGGACATATCCGGGAACATGCTCAAGGTCGCGCGCGAGCGCCTGGCCGCGCATCCCAACGTCGGCCTGACCGAGCTGACGCGCACGAGCCTGCAGCCGCTGGTCGACGCCAGCTTCGACAAGGCCTATTGCGTTGCCGTGTTCATCCACATGGACAAGGAAGACTTCTACCTGTACCTGGAGGACCTGGCACGCGTGCTCAAGCCGGGCGGCTTGTTGTACTTCGATGCGTGGAACGTGACCAGCCGCGTCGGCTGGCGCCGCTTCGCCGCCGAGCTGCCGCAATACCGCAACGTCGATCCGACGCAGCGCAAGGACATCGGCCGCAACCAGTTCACGAGCCCGGACGAGGTGCGCGTTTTCCTCGACCACGCCGGCTTCGAGATTCTCGGCCTGTACACCGAGTCGCCATGGGTGCAGGTCGTAGCGCAACGGCGTGGCGGAGGCGACACAGCCGCGGAACGCCGGCGCGTCGAGGCCAACGCCGCGAAAATCGTCTATTCGGCGCTGTGGACCGAATTGTTCGACGACATGATCAAGGTCCAGAGCGAGGGCACGCTGAGCCCGCACGCGGCCCTGGAAAAATTGCGCGACGATTCACGCGGCGGCGAGATCGCGCTGTTCCGCGCGGCCTTCGTCGAGTTGTGGCGGCACCACGAGGCCGCCTGGGGGCCGCTGCCGGCGGATGTGAAGTAGCGCGGGGCCGCTACTCGGCGCTACTTCGCGCCGATCGACAAGGCGACAACTTGCAACTTGGCGTCATTCCCGCGAAAGCGGGAATCCATTTGCTTTGATACGAAATGCAAGATCAACATGGATTCCCGCTTTCGCGGGAATGACGTCATTATTTTCTTGAACGATGACCGCTAGACGTTGTAGCCCTTGTACAGCGTACTGTGCGCCGGGCGCACTTCATCCTCGGGCCGGCTCGTTGTATAATAGTATAAAGCTATAGATTGCCGGTAAATCCCCTCGGGCGCCGCCCACGGATTCGGATGGCCGTGGAACGTGTCCGAGCGCGTGGCGAACAACACGGCGCGATTGAAATCCGGTTCCACGACGCGCTCGCGCTTCGTGCCGTCGCAGCTCCACAACTCCAGTTCGCCGCCATACTCGCGGCGCCAGTCGGCTGTCAGATAGATCAGCAGGTTCAGGCGCCGGTGCGCCTGCAGCTGCTCGTGCCAGTTGAAGTCCGCGTGAATCCCGAGATGCCCGCCATGCCGGCTCAGGTGAATGCCGCCGCCGGAAAGGTGCGGGTCGGGCAACAAGTGCTCGATCCCGGTGAGTTGTTCGAGAAAACGGATAAACGGACCGCAATTCAGATCGTGGATCGCATGGCGGATCGGCGCCGGCAGGCGTTCCTCGCGGCCGCAGCCCAGCTTGACCTCGAGTCCCGGCGCCGCGTAGTGATCCCACGCGACCGGATCGGCCGGCCCGGGGAAGACGCGCGCCAATTCGCGCGCCGCATCGGCGCGCAGGAAGTCGTCGATCACGACATGCGGGTACGGCGCGGCCGCGCCGAAACCGGCGCCCAGATCGCGCGCGCGCTGCGCAAGGGTATCAAGATCGAAAACGTAGGGCATACAATACGGTTCGGCCGAGGCCGTGCATGATATCAGCACGGCCTCTCATTCCGTTTTCGCGAAGGTGCCTTGTGACTTCGATCAAGCGAGTGGCGATTCTCGGCGGAGTGCGCATTCCGTTCTGCCGCAACAATACGGCCTACGCCGACGTCGGCAACTTCGGCATGATGGTCAAGACGCTCGGCACCTTGGTCGAGCAGTACGGTCTGCACGGACTCGAACTCGGCGAAGTCGCGCTCGGCGCCGTTATCAAGCACGCGTCGGACTGGAATCTCGCCCGGGAAGCCACGCTGTCCTCGGGACTGGCGCCGACGACGCCGGGCATCACGACCGCGCGTGCCTGCGGCACTTCGCTCGACAACGCGATCATCATCGGCAACAAGATCGCGACCGGGCAGATCGACGCCGGCATCGCCGGCGGCGCTGATACGACCAGCGACGTGCCGATCGTGTACAGCCGCGCGCTGCAGCAGCGGCTGCTGAACATCAATCGGCAGAAGGCGCCGCTGGACAAGCTCAAGGCCGCGGTGCGCGGGTTTTCGTTCGGCGAGTTGAAGCCGAGCTTTCCCGGCGTCGCCGAGCCGCGTACCGGCATGTCGATGGGCGACCACTGTGAACTGATGGCGCGCGAATGGAAGATCTCACGCGAGGATCAGGACAAGCTTGCGCTGGCCAGCCACCAGAAAGCCGCGGCCGCGTACGAGCGCGGTTTCTTCAAGGATCTGGTCGTGCCATTCCGCGGGCTGGAGCGCGACGGATTCCTGCGGCCCGACACGACCCTGGAAAAACTCGCGGCGCTCAAGCCGGCATTCGACAAGAGTTCCGGTCAGGGCACGCTCACTGCAGGCAACTCGACCGGGTTGTCCGACGGCGCGTCGGCAGTGCTGCTGTCGAGCGAGGAATGGGCCGCGGCGCGCGGAGTGAAGCCCCGAGCGTACCTAACTCAAGCGAATGTCGCGGCCGTCGATTTCGTCCATGGCGAAGGGCTGCTGATGGCGCCGACGATCGCCGTCTCGCGCATGCTCGACGCGGCCGGCCTGACCTTGCAGGACTTCGATTTCTACGAGATCCACGAAGCGTTTGCCGCGCAGGTGCTGTGCACGCTGCGCGCGTGGGAGAGCGCCGAGTACTGCAAGAACCGGCTCGGCAAGGACAAGCCGCTCGGCAGCATCGATCCGGCCAAACTCAACGTGAACGGCTCGAGCCTCGCACTCGGCCACCCGTTCGGCGCAACCGGCACGCGCATCGTCGCGTCGCTGGCCAAGCTGCTGGAAGAGAAGGGCTCCGGGCGCGGACTGATTTCGATCTGCACGGCCGGCGGCATGGGCGTTACGGCGATTCTCGAGCGGCCTTGAGGTAAAGCCAAAACTGTCGTCATTCCCGCGAAAGCGGGAATCCATCTTGATCTGAGTTTTTCGATTTGAAAAGCAAAATGGATTCCCGCTTTCGCGGGAATGACGGCAGTTATATTGAGGCGCCTTGGGCGCCCTACAGGTCGGCGGTGCGAAACGCGACAGCCGAGTAAATGTTGCCGTTCGCGCCGTAGCGATGATGCATCTGCCACAGTGCGATGCGATCGGCCAGGCTCGGCGGCAGCTGATGGGGAAACATTTCCCAGCCGCGGCTTTCGGCGATGACGCGCAGCTTTGCCCCTGCCAGCCCCTCGTGCAGCAGCGTCAGCGGCAACGGTCCTTCGTCGGGATCTTCCGCGGGCGAACTGTAGCCGCGGCCGCGCATCACAGACCCTGCGTTCCAGCTGGCGATTTCGGCCGGCAGCGTTTCAATCGGCACGTCGATCGGCTCGGCGAACAGGAACGCGCCGGACGGCGCGAGGCGGCGGCTCAACGCGATCAGTGCCTTCGGGATGTCGGCGTGCGGAAAATGGTGCAGGCAGCCGACGCACGTGATCAGGTCGTAGTGGCCCTCGTCGCCGGCGAGGAATTCGTTGAGGTCGGTCTGGCGCAGCTTGACAGCGCTCAATCCCTGGTGGTCCAGGTTCGCGCGCGCTTCGGCCAGCATCTGCGGACTGTGATCGACACCGATCGCGGCGCCGAAGCGGCGCGCATAGCGCAGCAGCATCTGACCGGTGCCGCAGCCCAGGTCGAGCATGCGCGCGCCGGGGACGATCAGCGGATCGAGCGCGCCGAACAGCAGGTCGTTCGGAAACGCACGCGGCTGCGTGATTACCGTGTCGTACTCGTGGGCGATCGCCGCGTGGTAGCGGATGTCCTGGTCGAAATGCTCGGACACGCCCGCGCGTAAACCTCAGGAAACGCGGAACGTCGGCCGCCAACTCGCGCTCGGCGCGTACGAACTGCGGCGCTGGCGCATGCGCATCTGCAATTCGGCGCGGCGGCCGTCGAGCCAGTCCTGTCGCCCGAGGTTCGCCGCATCGGCGGCGCCGTATTGCGTCTCCTGCTCGCGAAACTTCAGGAAATCCGCATACGCTTCGATTTCCGGCGCCAGCACCTGCTGCACGACGTCGATCATGATCGCATCGTCGAGGAATCCGAGCACCGGAACGTCGTCCGGAATCAGGTCCTCGGGATCGGCGAAGTAGGTCAGCGCCGCAACGATGCGATTGCGGTCCTCGTCGGCCAGCGCCCAGCCCGTGTCGCGCGCCATGGCGATCAGGTTCTCGACGGCCGCCACGCGTGTGCGTACGAATTCCGGCATCGTTTCGCCCTGCGCCGTGACGAAGGTCTTTTCCGCCGCCTCGATCACCTCTTCGGCGCTCTTGCCGACGGCACGCTGTTCGGCCCGCTTGACCGCATCCATGAAGAACGGAATGTCGGCGTCGGAAATATCGATCGTGAACTGAAGTGCCATGGCCGAGCGTCCGTGTGCGAGGGAGTAGGGAAGCGTAGCCAGCCGGGGCGGGCGCGTCAATTGGATGCGGGAGCTAGGGGCGAGGGACGAGGGGTGAGGGACGAAGGAAGAGCAGGCCTTTTCGCAATCACCGCACGGGGGCTCTCGAGGGCCAAAAGCCTCTCAGCGCACTGGCTTTCAGCCCTCGCCCCTCGCCCTAGTCCCTCGTCCCTGCTCCTCACATCACCGAAATCAGCCCCGCGCCGAACGCCGTCACGGTCCGCGTATAGATCGTCTTCATCGGCAGATTGACCTCGGGGAAGTCGCCGACATCCGTATGGCAGGCGTAGAAATCGTCCGCGCCGGGTGCGCTGGGCTGGCAGCCGGGATTGAGCTCGTAGCTTGTCGCATAGCGAAACGGCCAGATGTCGAACAGCGGCAGTGCCGCCGAGAAATCGGCGATCGCGTTGTTGATGCCGCGCCACGGCTCGTCACGCAGCTGCCTGGCGATGACCCAGGCGTTGCCGGCTGCGGCGTCGCGCTGGATCGCGTCCGAGACCGCCTGCGCGAGCGCAGCATCGTCGATGATGAAGCCCGATTCGGTGTTGTAAAAATCCGAGCGCGGATCGAAGTTGTGCGATCCGATCACGACGATGTGGTCATCGATGACCATCGACTTGGCATGCAGTCCAATACGCACTCCGGCCCGGCTCAGCGGCGTGGGGCCGTACTTCTGGTAGCCCGTCCCCTGATAGGCCGTTGCGGCCATTCCGTCGCCGGCTCCGAGCTTCGCGTAGTCGCTGACCAGATCGCCGGCTTCGGCCGGAAACGGCTTGAATTCGTGGATTTCGAATCCGAGCTTGAGATAGCGCTTCTTGTACTTGTACGACAGCGCATAGACGTAGAACGCGTCGGTAGCGGCGAGCGAGTTCGTCGACACGACCACGCGCACGCCCGGTTGCGCCCGGTGCAGCTTGCCGAACACGTCGCGCGCAGTGCCGCCGAGCACGAGGTACGGCGTCTGCAGCACGATGCGCGAACGCGCGCCTGCGACCAGCGCCATGATGCGCTGGCCCAGTTCGTTTTCCGGCGGCGGGTCGGCGTCCTGTGGCGGCTTGCCCGGCTCGTCCGCGAAGTAGTCGACGTGGCCGACGCGCAGCGCCCGGGCGGCGAATTGCGTCTGGATGAATTCGGCAGCGTCGGCTTTCCGGCTCAGCGCGGCGACGCGTTCGGCATTGCGGTAGGCGTGTACGGCGTACGGCGGCGCCGAGATGCCCGCGGCAAGGATGTCGGCGGCGACGTCGCGCAGCCGGCTCAGCGCGACCGTGCCGCGATAATTCCAGAACGCGTCGAATGAATCGCGCATCTGCGCCGCCGCCGGCCCGGCGACGAGGACATCGCGGTCGCGATAGTCGAATTCGGCGTCCCAGTCGAAGTAGCGGTTCTGGTAGTTGCGCCCGCCGGCGATGCCGATCGCGTCGTCGACCAGCAGCAGCTTGTTGTGCATGCGCTGGTTGACCTGCAGGAAGCAGCACAGGACGCCGGCGGCAAACTCGAGCGGCGGCGTGCTCGCCTTGTGGAACGTCGGATTGTAGACGCGCAGTTCGAAGTTCGCGTGCGCGCGCGCGAGCGTCGCGTAGAAGGTCGGATCGTCGAGCGAGAACAGCTGGTCGACGATGATGCGCACCTTGACGCCGCGCCGCGCCGCCTTGACCAGCTCGTCGATGATCAGGTAGCCGGCGTCGTCCTCGGCGAAGATGAAAGTCTGGATTTCGATGCTGCGCCGCGCGCTGCGAATCAGGTGCACGCGCAAGGCCAGCGCGTCGGCGCCCTGCTCGAGCAGGTTGACGTAGTGCACCGGCGCGGCCGGCGTGGACTGCGCTTGCGCCCGTGCCGCCAGTTCGCGGTACGGAGAATCCGGCGCGCAGGCATCCGCGCCCGCGCAGGTCAGTTCGCGGTCCTGCGCGGCCGCCGCGGTCGCCGCCGCGCGGCGCGCGTGCAGCGGGTCGACGGCGCAGGCCTGCAGCCCGGACAGGGCGAAGACCAGCATGACGACGCGCCAGCGGGCTGTGCCCGCGACCTGCCACAACCAGATCACTGCGCCGGAGCCGCGTTGCCGGCGTCCGCCGCAAGAAAGATCGAAAAGCGCAGTTCGACCTTGTCCGACAATGTGCCGCGCCGCGAGCGCATGCCGAAATCGCTGCGGTGGATGCTGCCGCTGGCTTCGACCGCGCAGCTGCGCGCGACGGCATCGGGGCAGTCGCTTGGCTCGACGTCGAGGACGATGTGGCGATCGACGCCGCGTACGGTCAGCGTCCCGGCCAGCTCGCCGCCGCTGCGCAGCCGGTCGCGCGGAAACGCCTCGGAAACAAAGTGGATTTGTGGAAACCTCGCCGCGTCGAAGAACTCTGCCGACTTCACCCATTCCTCATAACTGTGGTTGCGCATCGTGATCGTGCCGACGTCGATGCGCGCATCGGCGACGACGCTGGCCTGTTCGCGGTCTACCGAGATCGTGCCCTGCACCAGGCCAAAGCGGCCGTGCACGCCGATCAGCCAGAGCACCTTGACCTCGAACTCGGCGCTCGAGCGTACCGGATCGAGTGTTAGCGGCGCCTGGGCCGTGCTGCCTGCGCCGGCTTCCTTTGCCGCGCCCTCGTCAGCCTGCGCGCGCAAGCCAGGCAGCGCCGACGCGAGCAGCATCCACATGAGCCATGCAGCGGAAATCCGGCGGCGCAGTTCCGTTCCGCCTGCGACGCGGCCACGCGGCAGGATCGGCGGAGTCGGGGACATCGCAAACGCGAACGATCAGGGCGACCAGAATGCTTCCAGGCGACCGGCGCCCGGTTCAACGGCGCCGTCGATCTCGAACCAGGCGACGCCGGCCGGCGGAACGCCGCGAAAGTCGCCGGACTGCCCGGTCGCGAGCAGTGCGACGAGTGTCTCGAAGCCGGGATTGTGGCCGACCAGCAGCAGGCGCGGCACGTCGGCGTTGTCGTCGATCAGCGCGATCAATTCCCCGGCCGAGGCCTCGTAAATTCTCGGTTCGCTGATTGCGGCCACCGCGCCGAGCGCGCGTTCCAGCGTCTGCTGGCTGCGCAGTGCGGGCGAGCAAAGGATCCGGGCGGGCAGCACGGATTTCTCCCGCAGCCACTTCCCGGCCGCTTCGGCTTCGTCGACGCCGCGCGCACTGAGCGGGCGCTCCAGATCCGGCTGTCCGGGCTTCTGACTTTCGGCATGCGCATGGCGCAGCAGGATGATCTCGCGTTTCATGAATCCTCGCTTTGCCGTGTCATGGTTCGATAGCCGAATCGACCGGATTTCGCCTAGCCGACCTTCTTCAGCCAGCGTATCAGCTTTTCCCAGTCTTCCTGGTGCGAGCGGATGACTTCGGAGTGATAGTCGAAGATGCTCTTGCCCAAACCGGTCATGAGCACATAACCCTGCGTGTCGCGCAACTGCGCGACCAGCGGAAATGGCAGGCGCTTGATCTCGTCGACCGCCTGCTGCGCGGCGGTGGTCCAGGGCTTGAGCCGGTTGGCGACGAGCCCGACCGCAACCTTGCCGCGCTTGATCCGCGGCAACTCGGCAACCTCGGCGAGGAATGCTTCGCTCGCTTCCAGGTCAATACGCGAAGGCAACACCGGGATGACGAGCGCGTGCACGTCCTCGATCAGTTCGGCCAATTCGCCGACGCGGATACCGGCCGGCGCATCAACGATGATGCGCTGCGCATCGGGAGGAATCCGCCCGGCCCAGCCGTGGCGGGTGCCGGAGATCGGCAACACCGGTGAGCCATAGCCGACGCGCTTTTCGCACCAGCGCTGGCTGGAACCCTGCCGGTCGGTGTCGACGAGGACGGTGTTCTTGCCGTCCTGGGCGTAGTACGCGGCCAGGTTCGTTGCGATCGTCGTCTTGCCGCAACCCCCCTTGGAACTTGCCACCAGAACCTTCAGCATGAGCCTTAGCCTCCCCGTGGACGAGCGCCGCAAGCGTACATCGCCGGCGCGGAACGCGAAAGCTCGGGTATCCGCATGCTGCCTATTGTCCCGGCGCCGGCGCAAGCGGTCCGCGCAGTGCTTCGCCGGTGCGGTCCTGCGGTTGCCAGCCCGGCGGCGGATCGGTCGGCACTTTCTGCTTGCGCAGGAATGCAGTGGCCGTCGCCAACTCGTTGTGCTCTTCCTGCAGCAGGTCCATGTAGATCTGGGCAAGATATTCCTCGCGCGGAAAACGCGCGCTCAGCTCGAGGAACCGTTCCTTCTGCCAAGCCGCAGCGCGCTGACGCGCTTTGGCCACATCGCGAGCCGTCCCCGCCGGCAGCAGGGAATTCTCCAGAGTGAATCCGACGGCCTGCGATCGGAATGTGCCGCCGGACTCGAGCAGGTGCGCGATCGCCAGGCAGTCGCCGATCAGCGCCGAGTCCTGGGCATCGGCCTTCGTGCAGATTTCGCCGAGCCGCTGGTAGTTCGGCATGAACGCACCGCCGACGCTGGTGGCAAAGTTCAGCCGCGCCGCCGTGACGTTGATGCCCTGGCTGAGCACACTGTCCGGCACGGCCAGGATCTTCAAGGCGTTGTAGACGGCGAGCACGCTCGGACTCCAGAAGTCGTCGAACCGGTGCGCCTGGGCCATCGTCGCGATCAGCGCGCGCGCGCGCGCCGCATCCTTTTCGGCGTACAGCGCCGGCAGCCAGGCGGCGACGTTGTCGGCATCGACTTCCTGCAGCTTCGCCGCTGACTCGTGCGTGCAGTTCGCGGTCTTCGGCGGGCATTCGAGGAACGTCGAAACCCACCAGACGAGCGGGCTTTCGGGTCCGAATTTCTGCGCGCGCTTGAGCAGCGCAGGCGTCTTCAATGCCGGAGGGCGCTTCTTGTCCAGTGTGTCCGGATAGGCCAGTTCGGCGGCGGCGACGAGCATATCGGCTTCGGCGCGCAGCGCGAGCAGGTTGATCAGGTCGCGGCGATACTGGTCGAACTGCTTTTGCTCGTCGGCCGGATTCGGACCCGCCGGCACCGCCGGTGCGAGCGCTGCGGGTGCGAGCGGAACGTTCGGTTCGGGCGCAGGAGCGGCCGGCTCGCTCGCCGGTGCATCCGTCGTCGGCGCGGGCGGCGTGCCCGGAAACGGAGCCTCCGCGCCGGTCGGGACCGGCTCCTTCGGCGGCAGCGTGTCGGCGAACGCCAGAGGTGTCGACAAGGCGAGTATCAGGGCGAGGGAGCGCAACATGATCAAATGCTTCCGGGGGAAACAGCGAAGTGTAACCGCCCGTCGCGTGAGTGGCGCCTTAATAGCCCGCCGCCTGGCCGTCTTTTCGCCCTTCCGATGCGCCGTGCCAGACGCCATTCTTTTCGTCCCACATGATCGCCTGATAGCCGCCGTAAGACCCGTTGGCAAACGTTACGCGGTGGCCTTTTTCCATCAGCGCGCGGACCGTCTCGTAGGAAAAGCCGGTTTCGAGTTCGACCTCGCCGCCGTCTTTCATCTGCGTGACCTGGCCCTCGGGCTCCGTGTCGCCCTCGTGCTGTATGCGCGGCGCATCGCCGGCTTCCTGCAAGCCCATGCCGAAGTCGATCAGGTTCATGACGATCTGCGCATGACCCTGTGGCTGCATGCCGCCGCCCATGACGCCGAAGCTGATCCACGGCTTGCCGTCCCGCGTAATGAAGCTCGGGATGATCGTGTGGAACGGCCGCTTGCCCGGCGCGAACGAATTCGGATGGCCTTCCTTCAGCACGAACAGCTGGCCGCGGTCCTGCAGGACGAAGCCCAGGCCCGGCGGCGTCATGCCCGAACCCATGCCGCGATAGTTCGACTGGATCAGCGAGACCATGTTGCCCCACTGGTCCGCGGTCGTCATGTAGATCGTGTCGCCGTGCTCGAGCGGCGCGTGACCGGCTTCGACCGTGCGCATCGCGTGGTCCATCGAGATCTTCTTGCGTTGTTCCGCGGCGTAGTCCTTCGACAGCAATTTCTCGACCGGCGCCTGGAAGAACGCCGGATCGGCGTACACGTGCGCGCGATCTTCCCAGGCGAGCTTCTTGGCTTCGACGAACAGGTGAACGTGCTCCGGGCTGCCGAAGCCGTACTTTTTCAGGTCGTAGCCTTCGAGCGTGTTGAGAATTTCCAGCGCAGCCAGCCCCTGGCCGTTCGGCGGCAGTTCCCACACCTGCACGCCGCGGTAGTTCGTCGAGATCGGCTCGACCCACTCGCCCTTGTGCGCGGCCATGTCCTCGTACGAAAGAAAGCCGCCATTGGCCTTGAAGTAATCGCCGATGACGTGCGCGATCCTGCCCTTGTAGAACGCGTCGCGGCCGCCATCGGCGATCCCCTGCAGAGTGTTCGCCAGATTGGGATTTTTCCAGATTTCCCCTTTTTCCGGCGCGCGCCCGCCGATCGTCATCTGTTCCTTGAAGCCGGGAAACTTGCTCAGATTCGGCACTGACAACTGCCAGCCGCGGGCGATCAACTCAGTGACCGGGAAACCCTCGCGCGCATAGCGGATCGCCCCAGCGAGGTTTTCCTTCATCGGCAGCTTGCCGAAGCGGTCGTGCAGCGCGAACCAGCCATCGACCGCGCCGGGCACATTGACCGGCAGCGGGCCCAGTGCGGGAATCTCCCTGATGCCGTGGTCGACGAAATATTGCAGCGACAGCGATTTCGGCGAGCGGCCCGAGCCGTTGTAGCCGTACAGCTTCTTCGTCTTTGCGTCCCACACGATCGCGAACAGGTCGCCGCCGACGCCGTTCGACACCGGCTCCATGAGCCCGAGCGCCGCATTCGCGGCGATCGCAGCGTCGACCGCGGTGCCGCCTTTTTTCAATATGTCCAGGCCGATCTGCGTCGCCAGCGGCACCGAGGTTGCGACCATGCCGTGCGTGGCGAGCACTTCGGAGCGCGTGGCGAACGGCTTGCCGGTGATGCGGTCGCCGGCGCCGGCAATGACGGTTACGGCACCCAGGAGGAGTGCCAGAAGGCAGCGAGTCATCGAATTCCCCTTGAATCGGAACGATTCCGAGCTTACACCGAAGGTTGTGGCGACGAGGCCGGGAGATTCTGCAGCAGTGTTCGCATCGTTGAAACGCCGATTACAGAAGTTTACGAGCGTACCGCACGGTCGGCGCTTTCGCGCGCACTACGACCGGCTGCAACAGCGGCCGCACATGATGCGAACGCTGTTGGCGATCGGCTTCGGCCTGCTGCTGCTCGCGCTCGGCCTGGTCATGCTCGTGCTGCCCGGGCCGGGACTGCTGGTCGGATTCGCCGGCGCCGCATTGATCGGCGGCGAATCGAAAACGGCAGCGCACCTGCTCGATCGCATGGATCTGTGCGTGACGCGCGCCTGGACGCGCTGGCGGCACTGGCGGCGCTGAGCAAAGCGCCGCCGGCCGGGGACGGCTATTTCTTCGCCGCGAGCGCTGCGGCGAGTCCCGGCACGAGATCCGCGCCAGCCGGCACCGTGATCGTCGATCCGGCGAAGTCGTTGCCGATCGGCTCGACGCGTCCGCCGAGGCACTTGTTGGCGAGAAAGTCCTCGGTGACTGCGTTGAACGCCGTGTTGTTCTCCGGGCGGCGGAAGCCATGGCCTTCATCCGGAAACAGCACGTATGTCACCGGGATGCTCTTGGCCTGCATTGCCTTGACGATCTGCTCGGACTCGGCGACGTTGACGCGCGGGTCGTTCTGGCCCTGGCCGATCAGCAGCGGCTTGACGATCTTGTCGGCGTACGTCAACGGCGAGCGCTCGTGCAGGATCCTGCGGCCCTGTTCGGTCGCCGGATCGCCCATGCGCGTGGTCAGCTGCGCCCGGAACGAGGCCCAGTACGGCGGTATACTGTTTAACAATGTGACGAGGTTGGACGGGCCGACGATGTCGACGCCGCAGGCGAATTCGTCCGGCGTCATCGTCAGGCCCGCGAGCGTTGCGTAGCCGCCGTAGCTGCCACCCATGATCGCGACCTTGTCCTTCGTCGTGATGCCCTGCTTGATCGCCCAGTCGACCGCGTCGAGCAGATCATCGTGCATCTTGCGGCCCCATTGCAGATCGCCGGCATTGACGAACGCCTTGCCGAAGCCGGTCGAGGCGCGATAGTTCACACTGAGCACGGCGTAGCCGCGATTCGCCAGCCACTGGTGGTAGGCGCTGTAGCCGTAGTCATCGCGGCCCCACGGCCCGCCGTGAACGAACAACACCATCGGCACGGGGTGCGCGGCCTTGCCGCTGCCGGCCGGATCGGCTTCGGGCGGAAGGGAATAATAGCTGACGAGTTTAAGGTCATCGCGCGCCGCGATCGCGACCGGATGCATGACCGAAAGTTTTTCCTGCGCCAGCGCCGGGCGCACGTCGAACCAGAACGTGGCCTTGCCGGAGGCACGGTCGTAGAGGTAGTACTTCGGCGAGGCATCCGATCGCGTCAGCACGACGACCCAGAGCTTGTCGTCGAAACTCGCGCTGACGATGTTGACCTCGCCGTCGCCAAGCGTCTTGAGATAATCGAAATCCTTGCCGATCGCCGGATCGAGCACGGTCCATTCGTTGCGCAGGTAATCGACCGCGACGGCGCGCACGACTTCGGTCTTCGGATCGACGAAGACGTTGCCGACATCGGCGTGCGCGTCCTGGTGCAGCAGTGTGCGCTTGCCGCTCGCCCAGTCGACGGCGAACAGCGCCGCGGTGTCGCGATCGCGGCTGTCGACCATGTAGAACGTCTTGCCGTCACGGGTCAGCCCGATCACGCTCGTGGTCAGGCCGTCGCCCTGCGGCACTTTGGAGAACAGTTTCCAACCCTTGCCGCTGCGCTTGAACCACTCGCTGCTGCCGTCCGGCAGGGGCTTGTTGGCAAGGCGCAATTTGAAGTCGTCGTCGGCAATGAAGTTGCCGTAGCCGTCGTTCTTGAACAGCCGCTCGCGCTTGCCGGAATTCAGGTCGATCAGGGTTGGATCGAAGAACTTCTCGTTGCGGTCGTTGGCATTGACCAGCACCTTGTTCGGGTATTTCGGGCTCAGGGCGACGACATCGGCGCGCGCGGTCTTGAACGGGGTCAAGTCGGTCTGCTTGCCGCTGTCGAGTTCGACACGGTAAATGTGGAAATTCTCGTTGCCGCCCTCGTCCTGCGGATACAGCAGATGCTTGCCGTCGTAGGCGAAATAGAAAGCGCGCACGCCGCGCTTGCGGTCGTGCGTCACGACTTTGGCCTGGTCCGGGTGCTCGCGCGGAGCGACGAACACGTTGAGCACGCCGTCGTCCGGGGCCACATAGCCGAGCCAGCGGCCATCGGGACTGATCTGCCCGCCGCTCCGCTCGGGGTTGCCGAACAGGACGTGGCGCGGAATCAGCGGCGGGGGCGCGACGGTAGCGGCCTTTGCCGGCGTGGCCGAGGCTGCCGCGGGCTTGTCGGATTTCTGCGCCGGCGCGCACGCGCCCAGCAAGGCGGCCATCAAGACGATTGCGGCAAGACGAAACAACTGCATGAGGATTCCTCGGCGGGTCGCGAACGCCGGATTCTACACGTCGCGCATGGCGTGCACGGAAAACTACTCCCCGAGCGCCTCGCGCAGGAATTCCGGCATTGCCAGCGCCGCCTTGTGCATCTCGGCGTTGTAGTAACGCGTGGCGAACGACTTGGTCGCCGCGCCGCGCTCGCGGAACGTCGACAGGTCGCTGCCCTTGCGCGCGAGCGTCGCACTCCACCAGCCGGTCGGATAGCACGGCTGCGGGAATGTCAGCGTGCGCAGCGCGTGGAAGCCGGCTGCCCTCATCGCGTCGCGCATCGACTTCAGCAACGGCAGGTGCGCGAGCGGCGATTCGCTTTGCTGCACGAGGATGCCGCCCTGGCGCAGGGCCCTGAGGCATGAGGCGTAGAACGCCTCGTTGAACAGCCCCTCGGCCGGGCCGATCGGATCGGTCGAATCGACGATGACGACATCGAGCGATCCAGGCTCGCATTCGGCCATCCATTTGATACCGTCGATGAACAGCAGTTGCGCGCGCGGGTCGTTGTTCGACTCGCACAGTTCGGGAAAATAGCGCTCGGCCAGGCGCGTCACGCGCTCGTCGATCTCGACCTGGATCGCGCTTTCGATCTCGTCGTGCTTGAGCACCTCGCGCAACGTGCCGCAGTCGCCGCCGCCGATGATGACGACGCGCCTGGCGCGCGCATGCGTGAACAGCGCCGGATGCGACATCATCTCGTGATACAGGAAGTTGTCGCGGGTCGTGACCATCATGCAGCCGTCGATGACCATGACGTTGCCCCAGTCGGTGCTCTCGTAGATCTCGATCGCCTGGAACGGGGTCTGCTCGGCATGCAGCCGCTGCTTGATGCGGAAGCCGATCGACGAGCCGGAATAGTCGTGCTGCTCGGTGAACCAGCTGTGTTCTTGGTCCGACATGACTTGAGTCCGGGTGAATGCTGCGGAAAGGGCCGCGATTGTAGCTGTTCCGGTGCACGGGCACACGACGTTACAATAGCGCCGCGGCGACCCCGCGGCGTAGAAGGCTTCCGGTCGCCAGTACATTTTCGTCAAGGCCCGCCGCTGCGACGCTCTCGTTATCCTCGAAGGAGACAACGATGACGAAGCATTGGAACGTCGATTCGGCGCGCGCGCAGTATGCGATCCCGCACTGGGGCGAAGGCTACTTCGATGTCGACGGCCGCGGCCGCCTGAGTGTGTGTCCGCGCGGCGCCGACGGCCAGGCGTTGGCGCTGCCGGAGATCGTCGATGCGGCGCGCGCGCGCGGCTCGCGCCTGCCGCTGCTCGTGCGGTTCGCCGACATCCTGCACCACCGCCTGGCGCGCCTGCAGGGCGCATTCGCCCAGGCGATGGCCGACTGGGACTACGCCGGCGGCTACACCGCCGTGTATCCGGTCAAGGTCAATCAGCAGAAAGGCGTCGCTGGCGAACTGGCGTCGGTCGGCGGCGGCGGCTTTGGTCTGGAAGCCGGTTCCAAGCCGGAATTGATGGCGGTGCTGGCTCTGGCGCACCCCGGCAGCATCGTGATCTGCAACGGTTACAAGGACCGCGAATACCTGCGCTTGGCGCTGGTCGGGCGCAAGCTCGGCCTGCGCGTGTTCATCGTCATCGAGAAGCCGTCCGAACTCGCGCCGGCGCTCGAGGAGGCCAAGGCGCTCGGCGTCGAGCCGCTGTTCGGCGTGCGCGTGCGCCTGACCAGTCTGGGCGCCGGCAAGTGGCAGAACACCGGCGGCGAGAAATCCAAGTTCGGCCTGACGCCGCGCCAACTGCTCACGCTCGTGGACGAACTCAAGGCGGCGAACCTGACCCAGTCGTTGCGCCTGCTGCACGTGTTCATGGGCTCGCAGATTTCGAACGTGCGCGACATCGCCGCCGGCATGCGCGAGGCGACGCGTTACTTTGTGGAATTGTGCAAACTCGGCATGCCTATCGGCTACGTCGATGTCGGCGGCGGTCTGGGCATCGACTACGAAGGCACGCGCTCGCGCTCGGCCTGCTCGGTCAATTATGGACTGGACCAGTACGCTGCGACGATCGTGCAGCCTCTGATGGAGGCCTGCGCCGAGCACGACCTCGCCCCGCCGCACGTGATCAGCGAGACCGGGCGCGCGATGGTCGCGCATCACGCCGTGCTGGTCGTCAACGTCAGCGACATCGAACGCGCACCCGAAGGGCGTGTTCCGCCGAGCGATGCCGACGAACCGGCCGCGCTACGCCGTCTGCACGAGATTCATGGCGAGATCGACCAGCGTTCGGTGATCGAGCTGTATCACGAGGCGCAGCATCACTGGACCGAAGGTCACGCGCTGTTTGCGCTCGGGCAGCTCACGTTGCGCCAGCGCGCGCGGCTCGACGATGTCTACTACGCGATCGTGACCGCGCTGCGCGTGCGCCTGAAACCCGAGGAACGCGCCCACCGCCAGGCTCTCGACGAGCTCAACGAAAAGCTCGTCGACAAGTACTTCGTGAA
This sequence comes from Rudaea sp., assembly GCA_035655975.1. Taxonomy (GTDB): domain Bacteria; phylum Pseudomonadota; class Gammaproteobacteria; order Xanthomonadales; family Rhodanobacteraceae; genus Rudaea. Next base: position 22,482 of record DASRTK010000093.1, on the reverse strand, counting down.
CTTCTCGATCTTCGAATCGATCCCCGACGCCTGGGCGATCGACCAGGTGTTTCCGATCGTGCCGATCTCCGGCCTCGACCTTGCGCCGGACCGGCGCGGCGTGATCGCGGACCTGACCTGCGATTCGGACGGCCGCCTCGATCACTATGTCGATGCCGAAGGCGTCGACGTCAGCCTGCCGCTGCACGCGCCCGTGGCCGGCGAGCCGTACCGGCTCGGCATCTTCCTCGTCGGTGCGTACCAGGAGGCGCTCGGCGACATCCACAACCTGTTCGGCGACACCGACGCGGTCAACGTGCGCCTGACCGATGGCGGAGCGTTCGAGTTCTCGCACGTGCGCCGCGGCGACACGACCGACGTGATGCTCGACTACGTCGGCTACAACCTGGCCGACCTGCGCGAGGCGTATGACGAAAAAATCCTCGCTGCGGGAATCGACGAGGACAGCGCAGCACGCGTGACGGCAATACTCGAGGCCGGGCTTACTGGCTACACCTACCTTGCCGAAAACGATGGTATGTAGGGTGGGCCTCGGCCCACCGTCGTTGTTGCCTCACATGTCAGCGGTGGGCCAAGGCCCACCCTACGCCGAGTGGGTAGTCTGGTTGTCCGCAATGGAGGATTTGTGACGTGAGCGAAGTGAATGTGGGATTCGTCGGCCTGGGTGCCATGGGCTACCACATGGCCGGACACCTGAAGCGTGCCGGACTGCTGGCCGGCATCAGCAACCGCACGGCGGCTAAGGCGCAGGCCTTCGCTGCGGAACACGGTGTCGTGGCAGCGACGCCTGGCGAACTCGCGGAGTTGTGCGACGTGATCGCGCTGTGCGTCAGCGCCGATGCCGACGTGCTCGGCGTCGTGCGCGACATCGCCGCGCACGCCCGGTCCGGCACGATCGTCATCGACCACTCGACCGTGTCGCCGGAAACGGCCAAACAGGCGCACACGTTGATGCATGCGGCCGGTGGCGATTTCGTCGACGCGCCAGTATCCGGCGGCGTCGAAGGGGCGAAGAACGGCAAACTGTCGATCATGGCCGGCGGCGATGCCGAAACACTCGCGCGCGTGCGTCCGGTGCTCGAGGCCTACGCTGCGCGCATCGGCCACATGGGCCCGGTTGGCGCCGGTCAGAGCACGAAGGCCGTGAATCAGGTTCTCGTCGCCGGCATCGCGCAAGGCGTCTGCGAGGGACTCGCACTCGGCGAAGCGCTCGGCCTCGATGCGGCCGTGCTGTTGCCGACGCTGGCGAGCGGCGCGGCCGGGTGCTGGTTCCTCGACAAGCGCGGCGCAACGATGCTGCGCGACGAATTTGCCGGCGGCTTCAAGGCGGCACTGCTGCACAAGGATCTCGGCATCGTGCAGAAAATCGCGCAGCAGGCCGGCACCGACCACAGCATCGTCGACAAGTCCATGGCAGACCTCGCCGAGTTGATGGCGCAGGGCCGCGGGGACGAGGAACATTCCGCGGTCATCCGGCTCAAGCGCCGCAAGAGTTGAAGGATGGCGGGTGGGATCCGAAATCTGAACACTCGCGTTGTCTGCGAAACGCGACCTTTCGCGCTGTCGGACCGAGGTGCGCTGCGCCGGCGTCGTCTTCACGCAAACGCAGCACTTGCGATGCTACGTTTGCCAGGCGTTTCAAATCACCGCGGACGCAATTCATGCGCGACAAGCCTTCGTTGAACATCCTTGCCGCCGCAGCGATCGCTTTCGTCCAGGCGAGCCCCGCGCGCGCGACCGACTGGCTGCAATTCGGTTACGACACGGCGCACAGTGGTTACAACGATGCAGAAAAAGGTTATTCGACCGCGGCCGGCAACAGGGCGCTGTATCACTATGCGCTGCCGGTCGCCGCCGGCGCCGCCGATAGCGCTCCGATCTATCTCGGCGGCGTGGCGACATCTTCAGGCACCAAGAATGTGCTGTTCGTGGTCTCCAAGAACGGCACGTTGCTCGCGCTCGACGCCGACTCGGACACGGTAAGCGTACTTTGGCTGAACCAGCCGCAGGCGCCGATCAGCGGTTCCCAGATCACGACCGGATCGCCCGCGATCGATCCGTCCTTGCAATACGTCTATGCGTTTGCCCTCGACGGCAAGATCCACAAATATCAGGTCGGCGACGGAGCCGAGATCACGTCGGGCGGCTGGCCCGAGGTCGCGACGTTGAAACCCGACATCGAAAAAGGCGCGGCCGGTCTGAGCATCGCGACCGGGCAAGACGCAGTGGCGTACCTGTATTCGGTGACCGACGGGTACATCGGCGACACCGGCGACTATCAAGGGCACCTTACTGCGATCAATCTGGCGACGGGTGACCAGAAAGTGTTCAATTCGCTGTGCAGCAACCTGGCGATTCATTTCGTCGAAAACGGCACCACCAGCGGAGCCGGTCAAAACGATTGCGCATCAAGACGCAATGGCGTCTGGGGCCGTCCGGGAGCCGTATATGACGCGGGCACGAATCGCGTCTTCATCACCACTGGAAACGGGCCGTTCAACGTCGACGTTGCCAATGGCATCTACAACTGGGGCGATAGCATCGTTGCGCTGCATCCGGACGGATCGGGTGGCGCGATCGCGGGAATGCCCGTGGACAGCTACACGCCGGCGTCTTTCCAGGGGCTGCAGAACACGGACGCCGATCTTGGATCGGTTTCGGTCGCGATTCTCAAGAGCGGTTCGCTTGGACTGCAAGTCGGCAAGGATGCATGCGTGCGCGTCGTCAGCCTGGGCGACATGAGTGGACAAGGAGCACCCGGACACACCGGCGGCGAACTGCAGGCACTGCGCTTCGTCACCGATCCGGTTGACAACTGCGCGACCGGCAACGACCCTCAAGGCCACGGCGGGACCGCCGGCGACGAAATCAAGGCGCAGCCTGCGATCTGGAAGAATCCCGTGGACGGTTCGACCTGGGCGTATGTCGTGAACCCGACCGGCATGGCCGCTTACCAGCTGACGGTTCCCGATTCCGGCAATCCTTTTCTGACCCTGCAGTGGATCGCCGACGGGGGCACGTCTCCGGTCGTCGCAAACTCGACCGTTTACTACATGTCCGTCAGCAACAAGTTGCTCGCGCTCGATGCTGTAACGGGTACATCGATTGTTTCAGGCACATCGAGTTGGGGAAGTGCGTCGTTTTCCGGCTCGCATTGGCAGAGTCCGATACTCGTCAACGGACGCGTCTACCTGATAGACAGCCACACGCCGGCGCAGGTCTGGGTTTATCAGCTCGACGGCGCGTTCAAATCCGGATTCGAGTAAGCAGCGCGGAAATTTCCCAACGCGGTAGAAAACGGCGCGACAGCTGAGTGCGTCTGTCCTTGCACACTGACCCTGGCGCTGCGCGCGACGAAGAACACTCGCGATCATCGACGTGAACGGGCTCACCTTCTGAAACAATCTTGCGCGGCGGCATGAACGAACTCCCGTGTTGCCGACACTCATGACAGGCGCGCGCAACATTTGCTCTGCGCCTTCACGTAAAAGCAGCAGTTGCGATGCTAACTTTCGGGCCGGGGATGATCGCGTCGTCGCAGGAGCATGTCATGCGTCAGAAGAACACCTTGATCTCCCTGGCAGCCGCCTTGATAACTGCCGTTCCGGCCGTATCCACTTACGCGACTGACTGGCTGCAGTTCGGCTACGACACGGCGCACAGCGGCTACAACCGGGAGGAGACCGGCTATTCCACGCCGACCGGAAACACCATCCTTTACCATTATTCCGTGCCGGCCGCGGCCGGCACCATCGACAGCACGCCGGTGTACCTGGGCAACGTCGCGACGAACTCGGGCGCCAGGAACCTGCTGTTCGCTCTGTCGAACAACGGCACGGTGCTTGCGCTCGATGCGGACAGCACCACGCTGAATGTCGTCTGGTCGCACCAGCCGACTGGCGGCGGCAAGACGACGAGCGGATTTGGATCGCCGGCGATCGATCCCGGCTTGCAATACGTGTACGTCTACGCCTTCGATGGAAAGATCCACAAGTATCAGGTTGCCGACGGCGCCGAAGTCACGACCGGAGGCTGGCCGGAAGTTTCCACGCTGAAACCCGAAGTGGAAAAAGGTGCGTCCGCTCTGAGCATCGCGACCGCGCATGACGGTGCGACGCGGCTGTATTCGGTCACCGACGGCTACGTTGGCGACGCCAACGACTATCAGGGCCATATCACCACGATCAATCTCGGCACCGGCACGCAAAACGTATTCAATTCCGAATGCAGCAACAAGACGATCCACTTCTGCAACAGCGACGTGATGAGCTGTGCCGCCGCAACGAACGACTGCAGTTCCCGCCGAAACGGAATCTGGGGCCGGCCCGGTGCCGTCTACGACGCGGGCACCGACCTGGTTTTCATCATGACCGGAAACGGGCCGTTCAACGTCAATCCCGGCAGCGGAATTTACAACTGGGGTGACAGCGTGCTGGCGCTGAATCCCGACGGCACCGGAGCGGGCGGCGGCATGCCTGTCGACAGCTATACGCCGGCGACGTACGCCAATATCGAAAGCAAGGACGCCGATCTCGGGTCGGCGTCGATCGCGATCGTGCCGCCACCACCGGGGACCGCGGCTGCCTATCAGCACATCGCCGTCGCTGCCGGAAAGGACGGCTGCGTGCGCCTGATCAATCTGTCCAACCTGAACGGCACCGGCTCGCCCGCCGGCATCGGCGGCGAACTGCAGCTTCAGGATTTTCCCGGTGGCGGCAGTTGCGCGACCGGCAACAACGCGTCCGACATCAAGCCGCAACCGGCGGTGTGGGTCAATCCCGCCGATCAATCCAGCTGGGTCTATATCGCGACGTATTCACACGGTCTGGTCGCGTACAAGATCACGCTGAGCGCCGGCAAGCCTTCGCTTGCGGTGCAGTGGCCGGCGAGCGGAACAGCGGCGAGCGGCACGTCGCCGCTGGTTGCGAACGGAACGGTTTACTACATGTCCAACAGTCACCTGCTCGCACTCGACGCGCTGACCGGGACCGCGAAGCTCTCGAGCGGTGCCTGGGTGACGACGGCGAATTCGGGTCAGCACTGGCAGAGCCCGATTCTCGTCAACGGCCGCTTGTACTTGTTCGACAACGCGGCGCCGTCGAACCTCTGGGCCTATCAACTCGACGGCTCCTTCAAGTCGGGCTTCGAGTAGGCCGCGCCGGCGCGCGGCCAGGGGTTGCGCTACTGGTTCGGCGCCTGCTTCATCGGAATTGCCTTGATGCCGTTCTCGGCGAGCGTCGACTTGGCCGACTCGGTTTCGCTGGCATTCGAGTAAGGACCGACGATCACGCGGTTCCAGGTCTTGCCGTTGATCGTGATGGACTGAACTTTTGCCACAATGCCCAAAAGTGCAAGTTTTGCTTTTGCCTCATCGGCGGCGCGGGCTTCGGCGTAGGAGCCGGCCATCAGCACGTAGCGTCCACTGGCATCGGCGGCAGGGGTGGGTGTCGCCGCCGCGGTCGCTGGCGGCGCGTTGGCTGCTGTGCCGGCCTGTGCTTGCGCCGCCTGTTGCTGCTGGCGCTGCTGTTCGGCGCGCGCCTTGGCCGACAGTTCGGCGTCGGGAATGACGACTTCCATTTCCGGCAGCACCGAATAGAAGTCGTAGGTCTTCTTCGGCGGCGCGGGTTTCTTGGCTGCGTCCTCGGCGACGGCCTGCTCGGATTCCTTCGGCGCGGTCGCCTCGGGGTTCGGCTGCGGCAGGTTCTTCTTGCGCAGCATCGGCGCCCAGTCCTTGATCAGGATCAGCGCCGACAAGCCCAGTCCGAGCAATACGCCCAGGCACAGCCAGATCCAGGCCGGCCAGGATTGCTTCTCGTTGCCGCGATAGGCCTGCTTGGTGCGTTTGGCCGCCATTACATTTTCTCCGGCGCCGACACGCCGAGCAGGTCCAGTCCATTCTCGAGCGCCTGGCGCGTCGCCATGGCCAGGGTGATGCGCGCGTCGCGCAGGTCGGCGTCGTCGACGATGAACTGGTGCGCGTTGTACCAGGTGTGAAACGCGTAGGCGAGGTCGCGCAGGAATTGCGCGATCAGCTGCGGCTCGAGGTTGGCCGCGGCGGACTCGATGATTTCCGGATAGCGAGCGAGTTCGACCATGACCGCGCTTTCGTGCTCGTTCGACAGCAGCGCGAGCTTTTCCAGCCCGTTGTCGCGGTTCCAGGCGAGGCCGCGCTCGGCCAGTTGGCGTTGCACGCTGCACACGCGCGCATGCGCGTACTGGATGTAGTACACCGGATTGTCGTTCGATTGCGATAGCGCCAGGTCGATGTCGAACACCATTTGCGAATCGGACTTGCGCGCGATCAGGAAATAGCGCGTCGCGTCGCGTCCGGCCGAATCGATCAAATCGCGCAAGGTGACGTAGCCGCCGGCACGCTTGGAGATCTTGACCTCTTCGCCGCCGCGCATGACCGTGACCATCTGGTGCAGCACGTAGTCGGGCCAGTCCTTCGGCACGCCCATGTCGAGCGCCTGCAGGCCGGCGCGCACGCGCATCAGCGTCGAGTGATGGTCGGCGCCGAGCTCGGTGATCGCGCGCCGGTAGCCGCGCTGCCACTTGGTCATGTGGTAGGCGACATCGGGCAGGAAGTAGGTGTAGCTGCCGTCGGACTTGCGCATGACGCGATCCTTGTCGTCGCCGAAGTCCGTGGTCTTGAGCCACAGCGCGCCGTCCTTTTCGTAGGTATGGCCGTGGGCGACGAGTTCGCTAACCGTCTTCTCGACCAGACCGTCGCTGTAGAGAGAGGACTCAAGGTAGAACACGTCGAACGGCGCCACGCCGAACGCGCGCAGATCCTCGTCCTGTTCGTGTCGCAGCCAGGCGACCGCGAAATGGCGGATCGCGTCGAGATCGGCGACGTCGCCGCTGGCGCGCACCTCATTGCCGTCGGCGTGCACACTCTCGCCGGCGAGATAGGCCTCGGCGACGTCCTTGATGTAGTCGCCGCGGTAGCCGTCGGCTGGCCAGCCCGGAGCGTCGGGCTCGACGCCGTTGCAGCGTGCCTGCACCGACAGCGCGAGGTTGGCGATCTGCGCGCCGGCATCGTTGTAGTAGAACTCGCGCGTGATGCTCCAGCCGGTCGCCGTGAACAGCCGGGCCAGGCAGTCGCCGACCGCGGCGGCGCGGCCGTGGCCGACGTGCAGCGGTCCGGTCGGGTTGGCCGAGACGAATTCGATCAGCATCTTGCGTTGCGCGCCGGAATCGTTGCGGCCGTAGTTGCCTGCTTCGGCGAGAACGCGCCTGACTTCGGCGTGATAGGCAGCCGGGCTGCAGAAGAAATTCATGAAACCCGGTCCGGCGACGTCGACCTTGGCGATCTGACCGGATTGCGGCAGCGCCGCGACCAGTGCCTCGGCCAGTTCGCGCGGCTTGCGGCGCGCGGTTTTGGCCAGCAGCAGGGCCGCATTGCAGGCAAAATCGCCATGCTCGCGACTGCGCGTGCGCTCGATCACGAACGACGCGGGCGAATCCGGGGGCAATATTCCGTCGGCCTGCAGCCGGGCGATCGCCTGCAGGACAACGTGGCGGAGCTGATCTTTCACGCGGGAAATCTCTCTGAACGGTGGCCATTGTAGTCAGGCTCGCCTGAAAGCAGAAGGTTGTAACGCCGCCACTGGAACATCGAGCGATTCCCTTGCTGGCCGAAACGATCGCTTCGAGACGGCTGTGGATAACTTTGTGCGTAAGTGCACGGCGCCGCTTGCGCGGAACCAGTCGAAAGTCAAGAGGGAGCAGACCTTCTGCCTTCAACAAGCTGAGCAACTTGCTGTTTTTGATGAAGAAAAGCCCGCGTGAACCGCGATCGAACCGGCTCGGCCGGTGCACATTGCAGCGAATGCCGCATTGTGTATAAATCCAGCGTGTAAATCTTTGTCGCAGCGTAAAAAATCTGCAACACGGCGCCACTATCTTGGCCGCGTCGCAAGTGCGTTTTACAGCGCAGGACCACGCAGCGTGCGGGATGCGCACGGTGCGGCAGGCGCACGGATGCGCCTGCACTTGCGAAATATTCCGCCCGGATCGAGCCGATCAGGCCGCTGCCACATGATCAGGCGAATGCCGCGCTCAGCGAGCGGAACGCCGCCAGCACGGTGGCGCCATCGAGCGGTTCGGACGGGTATGCCAGGCGCTCGCGCAGTTGCCGCGTCAGGGCCGTGAGCTTTTCGGCATTGGCCTGCTTGGCATCCTGGAAGATGTGCCGCCCGTAGTCCGAACTGAATCGGTGCAGCTCGAAGAAGTAGCGCTCCTGCCCTTCGGTGAGAAACGTCAGCATCGGCTGCGCGGCGGCGACCGAAGCCGGATCACGGCCGCTGCGCATTTCGCGCTCCAGGCACAGTCGCTCGGCGCTCGCCATGAACAACGCAAACGGTTCGGCGACATTCGCGGTGTCGAGGTCGGCGGCGATCAGCGCCAGTCGCTGCGCGTGTTGCACCCGATCGTCGCTGCGCCAGCCGCTGGCATGCTTGTCGAGCTTGACCTCGAGTTTCTGCGCGAGCGCGCCGCCGGATTGCACGACGAGTTCGGCCGGGTTGTATTCGTGCGTTGCGTCCGATGGCCGTGCGTCGAACGTGCTGCCCGAGATCATCAATTCGCAGCCGACGAACAACTCGCTGTTGCGCTCTGGCGTGAAACCACAGGCCTGCAGGATGCGAAAGGTCTCCTCGACGCTCGCGCGCTCGTTGCTGCCGATGCCGGCGGCGAAGTCCGGCGCTTCGCGCTGGCGCAAATCATGTGCCGCGCCGAACAGCGACAGCAGGAACCAGTCGCGCAGGCTCAGCGCATCCGCGCCGATCGTGTCGATCATGCGATCCAGGCGCGGCCCGAGGATTTCAAGAATGTGGCCTTCGTTGTGATAGGCGTGGTAATCGGTGCCCCAAGTGCCATGCCGCAGGGCCAGCCGGCAGAACGCCATCAGGATGGCATCCTCGGCGCGCTCGACGGTTTCGGACGGCGGCAACGCCGCGGCGGGCGGCAGGCGCTTGCGCCGGTGCGCGAGCAGGGCCAGCACATCCGGGCGACGAGCGAGTACGAGCGCACGTGCGGTGCCCGGATCCGGCACCTGCGCCTCGATTGAGTCGGCGGGAAATTCCCGTGGGTATGCAAAGATCACAGCATGCTTCGCCATCCACCCCGAAGCGGCAGTATAGCGGTGGAGCCGAACGGTTTATAACCAGCCGCGCTCGGCCAGCGACAGCGGCGTGCCGCCTCCAATGATGAAATGATCGAGCACACGCACCCCGATGAGTTTCAGCGCCTGCCGCAGGTGGCGCGTGATGTCGCGGTCGGCCTGACTCGGTTCGGCCACGCCGGACGGGTGGTTATGCGCGAAAATCACGGCGGCCGCATTGTGCGTCAGGCAGCGGCGGACGACCTCGCGCGGGTGGACGCTGGCGCCGTCGATCGAGCCGCGGAACAGCTCCTCGCAGGCGATCACGCGATGGCGGTTGTCGAGAAACACGCAGGCGAACACCTCGTACGGATAGTTGCCGATGCGCGCCCGCAGGTAGTCCGCGCACGCGGCCGGGTGGGTCATTGCGTCCGGCCGGTGAAGTTCGCTGGCCAGGTAGCGCCGGCCCAGTTCCAGGGCCGCCTGCAGACGGCTTGCCGCAGCCGGGCCTACGCCGGGCTGGCCGCCCAGCGCAGCGGCATCGAGGTCGAGCAGAGGTTTGATCCCGCCGTGTGCGCCGATCAGGTCGCGACCCAGGTCGACTGCCGTGCGGCCGCGCCTGCCAGAGCCGAAGAACAGCGCCAGTAATTCGGCGTCGGACAGCGCCGCTGCTCCTCGCGCCAGCAATTTTTCGCGCGGCCGTTCTTCCGCGGGCCAGTCCCGGATGCTCATGGGTGCATTCTGCCGTCGCCGCAGCGGTCGTAGCAGCCGGAAACGGCGCGAATTCCGGTAAGCTATCGGCGCATTCGTCTGTCGGTGGATTTCCTACATGGGTAAGTTGGCGTTGGCCAATCTGCGCGTGCTGCTCGGCGTCTCCGGCGGTATCGCGGCTTACAAGGCGGCCGAGCTGACGCGCAGGCTGCGCGATGCCGGCGCCGAGGTGCGCGTCGTGCTGACCGAAAACGCGGCGCGTTTCGTTACGCCGCTGACGTTTCAGGCGCTGTCCGGGCAGCCAGTCCGAACCGGCCTGTGGGACGAGGCGGCCGAAGCGGCCATGGGACATATCGAACTGGCGCGCTGGGCGCAGCGGATCCTGATCGTACCGGCCAGCGCCGACCTGATCGCGCGCCTGGCGCATGGATTTGCCGACGACCTGCTGACGACCCTGTGCCTGGCCAGTTCCGCCCCGGTCGCGATCGCGCCGGCAATGAACCAGCAGATGTGGGCGCACCCGGCAACGCAGGACAACATCGCGACGCTCGGCGCGCGCGGCGTCGTCGTGCTCGGGCCCGCCGCCGGCAGCCAGGCTTGCGGCGAGTTCGGACCGGGCCGGCTGCTCGAAGCCGACGCGATCATTGCCGAGGTCGCGGCACTGCACGGGCCCAAGCTGCTGTCCGGGCTGCACGTGCTGGTCAGTGCCGGACCAACGCACGAGGACATCGATCCGGTGCGCTTCATCGGCAACCGCAGTTCCGGACGCATGGGCTTTGCCGTCGCCCGCGCCGCGGCCGAGCAGGGCGCGCAGGTGCGGCTCGTTGCCGGTCCGGTGCATCTGCCCACGCCCGCGGGGGTGGAGCGCAACGACGTGCGCAGCGCGCGCGACATGCGCGCCGCGGTGATGCAGCATATTCCACAAAGCGACATTTTTATTTCCGCGGCGGCAGTCGGCGACTACCGGCCCGGCGAAACCGCCACGCACAAGATCAAGAAGCAAGGCTCGTCGCTGACGCTGACCTTGAACGAGAACCCCGACATCCTGGCCGAGATCGGCGCGCTGAAGGGGCGGCCGATGCTGGTCGGCTTCGCCGCGGAGACCGACAACCTGGAAAAGTATGCGCGCGCCAAGCTGGCACGCAAGAATCTCGACTTGATCGCCGCCAACCGCGTCGACAACGGCGCCGGATTCGACTGCGCCGACAACGAGCTTCTGCTGTTCTGGCCCGGCGGTTCCGAGCACCTCGGGCGCGACGACAAGCAGGTCATCGCACGGCGGCTGATCGCCCGGGTGGCCGAACGCTTTGGCGCACGCAAGCGCGCATTGTCGCCGAAACGGCGCAGCACACGATGATCGACGTCGAACTGAAGATTCTCGATTCGCGCGTTGGCAAGGCTATTCCGCTCCCCGCACCCGCCACGCCCGCCTCCGCGGGCATGGATTTGCGCGCCGTCATTGACGCGCCGTTGACGCTGCAGCCCGGAGAATCCTCGCTCGTCGCCACCGGCGTTGCGATCCATATCGGTGATCCGGGTTATTGCGCCGTGATCCTGCCGCGCTCCGGACTTGGTCACAAGCATGGCCTCGTGCTCGGCAATCTCGTTGGCCTCATCGATGCCGACTACCAGGGACCGCTGATGATTTCCTGCTGGAACCGCAGTTCGATGGCCTATACCATTGCGCCGGGGGATCGAATCGCACAACTGGTTTTCCTGCCGGTGGCGCACGCGCAATTTCGCGTCGTGGATGAGTTCGCCGCGAGCCAGCGTGGCAGCGGCGGCTTTGGCCATTCCGGAGTCGGCTGATTCCTGGTCCGCGCGCAAAGAAACGATGGAGGCTTGGCGTCACGCATGAATCAAGGCGACGGCAATACGGCACGTGAGCGCCGCTCACCCCAGCGACTGCTTTCCGGCATCGCGGAGAAGGCGCGCCAGGATGAACATCTGACCGAATTTGTCGCGGCGACGGTGCTGACGCTGGTCGGACTGTTCTTTGCCTGGCAAGCCTGGCTGATCATGAGCCAGGCCGCCGCGATCAGTCAGGCCGAGCAGGTCAAGACCTGGGAAATACGCCAGCTCGGCGAGGAGGTTGCAAGAATCCGCTCGCGCGTCCAGCAGGGAGCCGACAGCGCTTCGGTCGCCAAGATTCTGGCGACTCCGTCGACCGATGCGCTGCAAGCTGCCGCCGTCGCGCTCAAGCAGGATATTCCGGAGCTGATTTCTGCGGAGTTCTTCCGGCCGGACCTCAGTGATGTCCTGACCGGCAATTTCGCCAAGTTCGGCTACTCCAAGGCGGCGATGCTGGTACAGGCGCATCGTCTGCAGCGCGCCGGCCCGCTGCAATCACAGGTCGGCAGCGACAAGAAACGCGTCCTCGTGTTGGCGCTGCCCGCAGCCCGCGACAAGCAGCTGGCCGGTTACGCGTACGTGCAGATGCCGATCGATCCGTTGCTGCAGGTCTTCCGCCAGCAATCCCTGTCGTCGGTACGCGTCGATCTGCGTCAAGGCGATGGTCGCGGTGATCTGTTGCTCGACAGCATCGGCAGCAACAACGTCAGCACTCTCAACTATCCGGGCGACCCGATCGCGGATAGCACGTTCCGCATCGCCAGCGCGCAGGTCGAACTGCCGATCCTCGTGACGCGCAAGCTGTGGCTCGTGTTGACTCTGGCGATCGGCTCTCTCGGCATCGGCCTGTTCCTCTGGTATGCGCGCAAAGTGGGCTGGGCGCGTGTGCGTCGACTCTTTGCCGTCGGCAAGATCACCCCGGCGCCAGTGCTGGCCCAGGTACCGGCACAAGCGCCGTCGCTGGCTGCCAAGGTCGCGACGCTGCAGGCAAAAGCCGCGGCGCCGGGCAAGGACGCGGCGGACCGCGATACCTTCGTCGATCGCAGCATATTTCGCGCCTACGATATCCGCGGCGTGGTCGGCAAGACGTTGACCAAGGGCGTCGCGCGCCTGATCGGCCGCGCGATCGGCAGCGAAGCGCGCGCGCGCGGTCTTCAGGAGATCGCCGTCGCGCGCGACGGCCGGCTGTCCGGGCCGGACCTCGTCGCGGCGCTGATCGAAGGACTGCGCAGCACCGGCTGCGACGTCATTGACATCGGCGCGGCGCCGACGCCGGTTCTGTATTTTGCGACATTCCAGTTGAATACCGGCTCCGGCGTCATGGTCACCGGCAGCCACAATCCGCCCGACTACAACGGTTTCAAGATCGTGCTCGGCGGCGAAACGCTGTCCGAGGATGCGATCCAGAACTTGTACGCGCGCATCAGCGAGAGCAGGTTCGAGACCGGCAGCGGCGGCTTGCAGAGCATGAACGTGCAACACGAATACCTCGAACGCATCGCCGGCGATGTTCAGGTCGAACGCAAGCTCAAGGTGGTCGTGGATTGCGGCAACGGTATTGCCGGTGCGATCGCGCCGGCCGTGCTCGAGGCGATCGGTTGCGAGGTCACGCCGCTGTTCTGCGAGGTCGACGGCAAGTTCCCGAATCACCATCCGGATCCGTCCGACGCCCGCAACTTGCAGGACCTGATCCTGTCGGTGAAGCAGCTCAAGGCCGATGTCGGCGTGGCGTTCGATGGTGACGGCGACCGTCTCGGCGTGGTGACGCCTTCCGGCGAGATCATCTATCCGGATCGCTTGCTGATGCTGTTCGCGCGCGATGTGCTGTCGCGCAATCCCGGCGCGGCGATCATCTATGACGTCAAATGCACGGGCAAACTGCAGCCGCTGATCCTCGAGGCCGGCGGCAGCCCGATCATGTGGAAGACGGGACATTCGCTGATCAAGTCGAAGATGCGCCAGACCGGCGCCGAACTGGCCGGTGAAATGAGCGGCCATTTCTTCTTCAAGGAACGCTGGTACGGTTTCGACGACGGCATCTACGCCGCGGCGCGGCTGCTTGAAATCGTCGCGAGCGACATCGAGGGGCGGTCACCGCAGGATGTGTTCGACGATCTGCCGAAAGGCATCAGTACGCCGGAACTGAAGATCGAGATGGAAGAAGGCGAACACTACCGCTTCGTCGAAACGTTTCAGCAGAAATCGAAGTTCGAAGGCGCGCGCATCACGACGATCGACGGCGTGCGCGCCGACTGGCCGGATGGCTGGGGACTCGTGCGCGCGTCGAACACGACGCCGGTGCTGGTGCTGCGCTTCGACGCGGACAATGAGGATGCGCTGTTGCGCATCCAGGCGGCGTTCCGCGCCCAGTTGCTGGCGCTGGATCCGAACCTGACGCTGCCGTTCTAGTAGCGGGTCGTTCTGGAAGCGGAGCGCTTCAGAGTTGGCCGGAATCCCTGCGCTCGCGCGCCTCGCGGTAATGCGCGACGTCGGTTTCGAGCTTTTGGGCCGCATCGACCTTTTCCTTCTTGCGGCGCTCGATGTAGTGGCGCAGCGATTCGGCGCTCTTGCGCAGCGTCTCGATCTGCTTGGTCAGATCCGCCGGAACGGCCTTGCCACTGCGTTCGATTGTGGCCGCATGTCCGAGATTGTCACTGAGCGCCTGTTCCTGACCGCTCAGGCTGTTGGTCGCCGCGATGATGCTCTGCTCGAGGCTGTCGACCTGAGCCTGACGCGCCCGGACCAGATCCTTTTCCGTCGGGAACGCCGCCAATAGCCGGCGATCGGCTTCGGCCTGCCGGTCGGCCTCGAGTTTCGCGGCAGTTTCGGCAGCGGCCGCGGTTTCGGCCTCGGCGCGTTCCGCATCCGTCCTTGCGCGATCGATGTGCCTGAGTACGAGGCCCTTGTCGTTGATGATGTCGTATCCGGCCTGGATCGCATCGGCCGTCAGCGTATCGGAGTAGTGCAGGTTTCCCGACGCGTCCGACCAACGATACTGCTTGTGGTGCGGCGCGGCGAAGCAGGCCGAGGCCGTGGCCAACGTCAGCAACAGTGCGGCCAAGTTCGCGGTGATCGAGCGCATACCCTTACCTCGACGAGTTCGTCGTCCAGTATATGCGACGGCTGCGATGGTTGCAGTCGGTGGACCTCATGGAGCAACTCCGTAGCGAAGGCGGTAAGCCTGCATTGCGGCGCGATAAGCCTGCAACTCGACCATCTCGTCGACGAGAACCAGCAGTTCGTCCAGGCGCGCCACGGCGATTACGGGAATGCCGAAGTCCGCCTGCACTTCCTGGGCGGCGGACAACGAGCCTTGGCCGCGTTCCTGGCGATCCAGCGCAATCAGCACGCCGGCTGCCGTCGCGCCTTGTGCGCGGATCAGTTCCAGGGATTGCCGGATCGCCGTCCCGGCCGTGATGACGTCGTCGACAATCAGGACATTGCCCCGGAGCGGAGCGCCGATCAGCAGACCACCCTCGCCGTGCGTCTTGGCTTCCTTGCGGTCGAAGGCGAAAGGCACGTCGCGGCCATGTGTTTCGGCCAGCGCGACGGCCGTCGCAGCGGCCAACGCGATGCCCTTGTAGGCCGGACCGAACAGCATGTCGAACGCGATCGCCGAACTGGTCGCAGCGTGCGCATAGGCTCGGCCGACCTGCGCGAGCGCGCGACCCGAATCGAACAGTCCGGCGTTGAAGAAGTACGGGCTGACCCGCCCCGACTTCAGCGTGAATTCGCCGAAGCGCAGCGCGTGGCGTTGGAGCGCGAGTTCGAGAAAGTCACGTTGATGGGGTTGCATGCGCACGGCTGAGGGCTGAGGGCTGAGGGCTAGGTTGCCTCAATCCCTGCGCCGCGCGCAATGTGGAACCGATTGAGGAGCGGAGTCGCGCCAAAATCGGCTAGGCTTCAGCCCTCAGCCCTCAGCCCTCAGCCCTCCAATGCGCATCATCAGCTTCAACGCCAACGGCATCCGCTCAGCGGCGAACAAGGATTTCTTCACGTGGCTGAAGAAGCAGAAAGCTGACGTGGTCTGCCTGCAGGAAACCAAGGCGCAGGAGGATCAGCTTTCTGATCCCGCGTTCCGCCCCGACGGTCACCACTGTTTCTACCGGGATGCAACGACGAAGAAGGGCTACAGCGGCGTGGCGATTTACTCACGGCGCGAACCCGACGAGGTGCGTACGAAACTCGGCTGGGCGCCCTTCGACGAGGAGGGGCGCTATCTGGAGGCGCGCTACGGCAACTTGAGCGTCGTATCGCTCTACGTCCCATCGGGATCGTCCGGCGAGGAACGCCAGCAGTTCAAGTTCAAGGTCATGGACTGGATCGCGCCGATCTTCGCCGAATGGCTGGCGAGCGGCCGCGAGTACGTGATTTGCGGCGACTGGAACATCGTCCACACGCGCAACGACATCAAGAACTGGACGTCGAACCAGAAGAACTCCGGCTGCCTGCCCGAGGAACGCGCCTGGCTCGACAGCCTTTTCAAGAGCGGCTGGGTCGACAGTTTCCGCGCGCTGAAACCCGACGCAGTCGAATATACCTGGTGGTCGAACCGCGGCGCGGCGCGCGCCAACAACGTCGGCTGGCGCATCGACTACCAGATCGTCTCGCCGGCGCTGCGCGCCCGGCTCAAGGCCTGCGCGATCACGCCGGCGCCGCGGTTTTCCGATCATGCGCCGTATGCGGTCGACTACAGCGATGAACTGCCGCCGCCAGCGCGCGCGAAGCGGCGCTAGCGTCATGGTTTCGATGGCCTGATGTTTACTCCGGACGGCAAGCAGCGCGCACGTACGCTGACCGCGATCACGCTCCTGGGCTTTTCTTCCGGCCTGCCGCTGGCGCTGTCGGCATCGACGCTCGAGGCCTGGTGTGCGGTCAGTGGGCTCAGCCTCAAGACGATCGGCGTGCTCAAGTTGGTTGCGTTCGCCTACGTGTTCAAGTTCCTCTGGGCCGCGCTGGTCGACCGCTACGCACTGCCTGGTGTTGGCCGCCGCCGCAGTTGGATGTTCGCGATGCAGATCGCGATCATTGCCGCGCTCGTCGGGATCGCCGGCCTGTCGCCCTCGACATCGCTGCTGGCAATCGCCTTCCTGGCAATGCTGCTTGCCGCGTTTTCGGCGACGCAGGATATAGCCGTCGACGCCTACCGCGCCGATCAGTTGCTGCCGCAGGATCGCGGACTGGGCGCCGCCTTCGGCGTCGCCGGGTACCGCGCCGCGATGGTCGTGTCGGGAGGCCTGGCACTGATCCTTGCCGACTACGCCGGCTTCCGCTTCGCCTACCTGGCGATGGCGGCCCTGATGGGCATCGGCCTGATCGGCACGGCGATCGCGCCGGAGCAGATCACGCCACCGGCCGGCAGGAGCCTCCTGGATACCTATTTGCAAGCGGTGCGCGAGTTGCTGGGCCGGACGCAAATCTGGCACTGGCTGGTCCTGATACTTGTATACAAACTCGGCAACGCATTTGCGTTGAGCCTGTCGAGCACGTTCCTGCTGCGCGGCGCCGGTTACGCCCTGAGTGATGTCGGCTGGGTCAACAAGGTTTTCGGACTGGGTGCGACCCTGGTCGGCGCGTTCGCCGGCGGACTGCTGCTCGAGCGCTGGCCGCTATGGCGCGCCTTGCTTGTGTTCGGGGTCCTCCAGGGCCTAGGAGCACTGGGGTTTCTTGCGATCGCGTTGGGATGGCACGGCTTCGCGGCGCTGATCGTCGCGGTGGGCGCCGAGAATCTCACGTCGGGATTGGGTACGGGCGCCTTCGTCGCGCTGCTGATGGCATTGTGCGACCGGCGTTTCAGCGCGACCCAGTACGCTGTTTTCAGCGCGCTCGATTCCGCCGGACGCGTATTCATCGGCCCGCTGGCCGGGTTTGTCGCCGCTGATTACGGCTGGCCGACGTATTTTGTCCTGAGCCTGGTTTGCGCGCTGCCCGGACTGTTCATGCTGCTGCTCTTGCGCCCGCAGTTCGGCAAGTTCGACCGGTTGCCGGTCACCGCGGCGCCGTCGACCTAGCGGTCTGTGCATCGGCGGAGCGTGAATTCGGCCGCGATTGCTGCCAGAATTGATCCGCACAGGCAACCGAGCGGATCACGTGCCCGACATACTCGTTCGGAACATCGAAGACGCCATCGCCGAGCGCATCAAGGCGATCGCGCGCGAGCGCGAGTGGTCGATCAATGACGTCGTCCTGCACCTGTTGCGCCAGAGCCTGGGTCTGGGTCTTGGCGAAGACGATATCTTTCACCGTGAAATGCACGACATCGCCGTGATCGGCGGCACCTGGGATTCGCGCGAGACTAAGGCGTTTCGCAGCGCCGTCGAGGCATTCGAGCAGATCGAGGGTCAGCCGCTGTTCGAGTCGGTGCCGACGCCGGACGAAAAAAAACCGGACGATCAGACGCCGAAGTAGTCAGGCGCCGAAGTAAATCGCGCCAAGCACGCGGGGACCGCGTGCTCCGGTCACACTGGCAACACCCGGCGCGGGGCGCTCGAGCATGCGTTCGCGCGCAAGCCATGCGAACAGCATCGCTTCGACAAAGTCCGGGTCGATCCCGCGGATTGCGGTGCTGCGCACGGCCATCGGAGCGAGCGCGTTCCCCAGCGCCTGCATCAGCGCGCCGTTGTGGACTCCGCCGCCGCACACGAGCACCTCGCGTGCGCGCGGCGCGCTTGCCCGGATCGCATCGGCGACCGTGCGCACGGTGAGCTCGAGCAGGGTCGCCTGCACATCGGCCGGTGCAATGTCGCTACCCTCGAGGTGCTGCTGCAGCCAGCGCAGATGAAATATTTCGCGCCCGGTGCTCTTTGGCGGCGGCGCCCGAAAGTACGGATCAGCCAGCATCCTGGCCAGCAACGCCGGATCGGCTCGTCCGGAGGACGCGAATTTGCCGTCGGCATCGAATCCGACACCGAGATGGCGTTGCGCCCAAGCGTCGAGCAGGCAGCTGGCCGGGCCGGTATCGAAGCCGAGAATCGGCTCGGCGGAGTTTTCCGGCAACACCGTGATATTGGCGATGCCGCCGAGATTCAGCACTGCGTGCGAGGCGCCCTGCGAACCGAGCATCGCCGCGTGGAACGCCGGCGCCAGCGGCGCGCCCTGTCCGCCGGCGGCCATGTCGCGGCGGCGGAAATCGGCGACGGTGGTGATGCCTGTCGACTCGGCGATGACGCTCGGATCGCCGAGCTGCAGAGTGTATGGCGCGGCCGTCCCGGGACGATGCCGCACGGTTTGCCCATGCGAGCCGAGCGCGCGCACGTCACCGGCGGCAACGCCATGATCGGCCAGCACGCGCAACGCGGCGCCAGCGAATGCGCGCGCGATTTCGACGTCGAGTGCGCCCAGTTCGTCGAGTTCGATGCGGCCATCACCCTGCGCCAGGGCAAGAATGCGCTGGCGCAGGTCATCAGGGTAGGCGCAGGTTGCGCTCGCGTGCAGCTGGGGCACGGGCTCGAAACTGACCAGCGCGACGTCGATGCCGTCGGCGCTGGTTCCGGAGATCAGCCCGAGGTA
The DNA here is from genome assembly GCA_035655975.1 of Rudaea sp. GTDB lineage: Bacteria > Pseudomonadota > Gammaproteobacteria > Xanthomonadales > Rhodanobacteraceae > Rudaea. The sequence goes on along the minus strand of DASRTK010000093.1, from coordinate 3,305 downwards.
AAGCTCGGGGGAGCCGGCCACTCTTACTTCGCCAGCGCGACTTGCGTGGCCTCGAGTGTCTTGAGCTTGGCCAGCATCGGCTGGGTTTGGCCGTGGAAGCGCGCCAGCTCGACCTGCGGCAGCGGTTCGGCCTTCGGCAGCGTTACGCTGAGGGGGTCGCGATGCGTGCCGTCGATGCGGAATTCGTAGTGCAGGTGCGGTCCGGTCGCCATGCCGGTCATGCCGACGTAGCCGATCGTCTGGCCCTGGCTGACATGCTGGCCGTCGCGGATCGACGCGAACCGGGACATGTGGCCGTACAGCGTGCTGTAGTGGCCGCCGTGCTGCAGTATCACGACGTTGCCGTAACCGTTCTGCCAGCCGCGAAACGTGATCTTGCCGTCGCCGGCGGCGTGAATCGGCGTGCCGCTGGCCGCGGCATAGTCGACGCCGCGATGTGCGCGCATCGTGCCGAGGATCGGATGCATGCGCCCGGCCGTGAACAGCGAGGAGATCCGCGTGAAATCGACCGGCGTGCGCAGGAACGCCTTGCGCAACGGGCGGCCGTCGTCGCTGTAGAACATCGTGTTGCCGGCCGCGTCGGTGTAGCGGAACGCGCTATAGCGCTTGCCGCGATTGATGAACGTCGCGCCGACGATCTCGCCATCGCGCAAGCGTTCGCCCTCGCGGTAGACCTCGTCGTAGATCACCGTGAAGCTGTCGCCCTGGCGCAAGTCCTGGGCGAAGTCGATGTCGTAGCCGAAAGCGTTGGCGAGCTTGAGCACCATCGAATCGCTCATGCCGGCCTGGGCTCCGGCATCGAACAGCGAGTGCTCGACGATACCGTGGGCGACGTGCGTGCGCCGCTCGATCAGGCGATCGACGGTGCGCTGATGCATTCCGTCGGCATCGAAGGAGACGACGACGCGGGTATGATCGTCACGATCGAAACGCAACCCGTGCAGCGCGCCGTCGGACGCGCGCAAGAAAGCGAACTCATCGCCCGGATGCACGTTCCTCAGCGCGGACGCATTGGCGCTGTTGCCGAGCAATTGCTGAAGGATGCCCGGATTCAGGCCGTTCTGATGGAAAATATCGCCGACCGTCTGGCCGGAGCGAACCGTAACCACGCTCCAGGCGTCAGTATCATCGACGGCATCGAGCGTTGCCGTTGCGGTATCCTCCACGGCCGTCGCCGCGGGATCCTGCGTCAGAGTGGGCACGGGCAGATCGAGCGTCGTCACCGGCGTGTCGGGTGAGCGCGTTGCGCTGGCGCCGCTGGGAACGATGGCGCCAACCACGATGACCGCCGCGCAGGCGATCCCGGCAAGCACCCAGTGCTCGCGCCGCCACGAGGCGGGCGCGGCGACGGCGTGCTGCAGCCGGCGGCTTATGTTATTTGTATAGATGTGGAGATAGACGCGTTGTACGCCTCGCCATGCATGCAGCGCGGCGCGAATGACCGGGGATGATGAATCGCTATTTCTGGTCACAAAGGAATTCCCACAAAACGCGGCGTAACATATCGGCTCCCCACAGGCGCGTCAACGCTGATTGCAGCAAGGTTTGCGGCACGTCAAACATCTAACGAATAATTAACGGCGAGTGCTTAAATCCGCACCGCTGCGGACACGCGACAGACAGGCAAATCCAGAGGTAGGAATGAACGACATCGACAAGGCGCTCGACGTGATTGGTCGCGGCGCCGAAGAAATCATCAAACGCGAAGATCTGCTCGCGCGCCTCAAGCTCGGCCGCCCGCTGCGGGTCAAGGCTGGCTTCGATCCGACCGCGCCGGACCTGCATCTTGGCCACACGGTATTGCTCAACAAGATGCGCCAGTTCCAGGATCTGGGACATCAGGTGATTTTCCTGATCGGCGATTTCACTGGCATGATAGGCGACCCTAGCGGCAAGAATGTAACGCGCAAGCCGCTCACCCGCGAAGACGTGCAGGCGAACGCCGAAACCTACGCGGCACAGGTCTACAAGGTGCTCGATCGCGAGCGCACCGAACTGCGCTTCAACTCCGAATGGTTCGGCGCGATGAGCGCCGCCGACATGATCAAGCTGGCGGCGAAGCACACGGTCGCGCGCATGCTCGAACGCGACGATTTCGACAAGCGGTATAAAAGTGGACAGCCGATCGCGATCCACGAATTCCTGTATCCGCTGGTGCAGGGCTACGACTCGGTCGCCCTGAAGGCCGATGTCGAACTCGGCGGCACCGACCAGAGGTTCAACCTGCTGGTCGGCCGGCAGTTGCAGGAGGATGTCGGCCAGCCGCCGCAGATCGTCCTGACGATGCCGCTGCTCGAGGGCACCGACGGCGTCAACAAGATGTCGAAGTCGCTCGGCAACTACATCGGCATCAATGAGCCGCCGAACGAGATTTTCGGCAAGGTCATGCGTCTGTCGGACGACCTGATGTGGCGCTATTACGAGCTGCTTTCATTCTCGAAGTCCCTGGAGGACTTGAAACAGATGCGCGAGGCCGTGCTCGCGGGCAGGAATCCGCGCGACTACAAGATGGAACTGGCCAGCGAGCTGACCGCGCGCTTCCACGGCCAGCCGGCCGCCCAGGCCGCGATTGCGCACTGGAACGAAGTCGTTCAGGGCGGTGGCGTTCCGCAGGACATCGTTATCATGGACATTACGATTCCCGGCCCAGAAGGCAAGATCCTGATCGGGGCCTTGTTGAAGGCCAGCGGGCTTGCGCCAAGTACCTCAGAAGCGTTGCGCAAACTTGGCGAACGCGCAGTCAGGGTCGACGGCCAGGTAGTGGAGGATCGCGGTCTTGCTCTTCGCGTAGGCGACGAGCACCTGCTGCAACTGGGCAAGCGCGGCTACGCTCGAGTGCGTTTGCTTCCAGGCTGAGCGAATGCTCTAAAGTCGGGCGGTAAATCTCGTTGACGAACCCAGACCGAGATGTATAATACGCGGCTCCCTCGGGCGAAACGCCCCGGGTTACCGGACTTTTAAGTCCGGTGCGAATCGGATCTTTGACAGTGTGCGCAGGTGACTTGTGTGGGCGCCTTGGGATGGATGTAAGTCCATCGAATCAAGAGCGTCCCAAGCCTCGAAACCGGATCCTTAACGGGATTTGGAATCGTAATTTGAGTAATCAAAGTAGCTTAGGTCTCTCTCTAAAGTTTTGGGTGGAAGGAACGCAAGTTCTGGATACCTAGCAATTTCAACTGAAGAGTTTGATCCTGGCTCAGAGTGAACGCTGGCGGCATGCCTAACACATGCAAGTCGAACGGTAACAGGCCCGCAAGGGTGCTGACGAGTGGCGGACGGGTGAGGAATACATCGGAATCTGCCCG
>DASRTK010000092.1:0-12843 GCA_035655975.1 Rudaea sp. | reverse complement strand
CCTCGACCTCGCTCGCCCCGGCCGCGCGGCAGCGCGCTACGACGTCTTCGGCCAGGCTCGCCAGCCGGTCGAGTTGGGCCATGGAATCATCCGCGGCCGTTGCGCCGATCTTTGCGATAGTGTCGTTCACTGCGTATGCTTCTCCGGGATCCGAAATACATTATCGTCGATATGCGTCCTCGCGAGAACGAAACCAATGGCCAGCCGGCCGCCGCCGATACCGACGACGACGCGCTGGAAGTCAGCCGCAGCCAGCGCCGGCGCGAGGCGCTCGACGTGCTGGAACTGGCGCATGCGCTGGTCGCGCTGTCCGACGCGCAACTCAAGGCGATGCCCCTGAGCGACGACCTTCTCGACGAAGTCCGGCAGGCGCGCGGAGTCAAGCAGCAGATTGCGCACAAGCGGCAGACGCAATTCCTGGCCAAGCAGATGCGCAGGCTCGACGACGACGAGATCGAGGCGATTCGCGCCGCGCTCGATCGCGACCGCGGCCTGGCCCGGCGCGAAACGGCCGTCCTGCATCAACTCGAAGCGTGGCGCGATCGCCTGATCGACGAAGGCGACGAAGCGCTTGGCGAACTGCTCGTCCGGTTTCCGCAAGCCGATCGCCAGCAACTGCGCCAACTCGCCCGGCAGGCGCGAACCGAGCGCGAACAGAACAAGCCGCTGCACGCCTATCGCGAACTGTTTCGGTTGCTGCGCGAGATCGCGGGCGACTAAAACACCGCACGGACTGCGCGGCTAGCGCGGCGACTGCGGCTGCATGGATGGTTTTCGCGGCGCCGCGAATGGATTGTGTCCGAGCGCGGCCAGAGCGGCCCAAGCGGTTGCGCCGAGGTGCGGCCACCGGTAGTAGAAGAAGTCGGCCGATGTGCTCTCCGCGCTCAAGGCCAGCCCGGTCGTGATGCGCGGCTCGCGGGTCGCGTATACATATCCACTTGGCGCAAACTGTTTGGCGATCGTTGCGAGCAGTGGCTGTGTGTCATGTGCGCCGACGGCGACGCGATAGGCCAGCGCCGCCTGCGCCGTGCCTTCGAGCCACAGGCCGTCGCGGTCGGCGATGAAATCGAACCCGCCGTCGACGCCGTGCTCGCGCTCGACGTATTTCAGCGCGCGCTGCCAGTCCTTCGGCGCCTGCGCCAGCAGCAGCGGCCACAGCTGCGCATCCAGCCCGGAAGTCGTGCGATTCTGCGCCACGCCATCGGATTGCGTGCCGACGAAGAAATGACCGCTGGCAGTATCCCACTCGCTCTGCACGAAGCGCCGGGCGGCATCGGCGCCGCGTGTCCAGTCGCCACCCTTGTCCAGTGGCGCCAGGCGGTCGAACAGCGCCGCGGCATCGACGTTGTGCTCGGTCGATTTCCAAAGCACCTTGCGCGGATGGGTGTCGTCACCCTCGATGCCGCCGCTGAAGCCGCCGGCGCCGCGCGCGTCCGATGTCTGAGCGACGATCCAGGCCGCCAGACGCAGCGCCGCGTCGAGCCATTCCCGTTCACCCGTTTGCGCGTACAGATCGAGCAACGCCAGGCCGGTCCAGGCGACATTGCCGGTCGCCGATCCCTGTTGTTGCGGATCTTCTGCCCAGTGGTTGCCCTGTGCATCCCACCAGCCGTTCGCGAGCGGCGTGCCGGAAACCGGGCCGGCGCGATAAGCATTGCGCAACCTCGCGCCGTCAAGCGCGGCCAGACGCAGCGCCGCGCCAATGCGCAGCGCCTGTTGCGGCTTGCCGCAAGCGAGTAGCGCGATCGCCGCCAGCGCGTTGTCGTAGGAATACGCTGCGGTCTTTTGCGAGGGCTCATCGGCCACGCCGTCCCGGGTTTCGCTGTCATAGCTTCGCAGCAAAAGGGGCCCCGGTCCCGTGACACTGTCAACGCGCGCGGCCATGGCCGTGCAGGAACGCTGCGCCACGTTGGCGATCCCGGCATCCACCGACGCCGCTTGCGCGCTGAACACGCACGGCGTCATGCCCAAGGCGCACAGCGCGATCACGGCTCGCCGCGTCGCGCGCATTCGCAGTCGTACCGTCCGTGTTTCCATTGTCATCACTGACCCCCGACTTGGCGCAAAAGTCCCCGTGCAAGTATGATCGCTTCGTTGCCAGGGGATTATGTGACCGATCGAACCAGAACGACCGCGCAACGCGGCGAATGCGACCGACAACTGCGTTCAGTGCTGGCATGTTCCGCCCTGCTGCTCGCCACGACGACGGTATCGCGCCCAGCTGTTGCGCAACTCCCGCTGTTCGATCACGTCGTTGTCGTCGTGATGGAAAACCACAGCTTCAGCCAGATCATCGGCAATGCGAACGCGCCCTACATCAACGGGCTTGCCGAACAGAATGCCAACTTCACGCAGTCGTTCGCCATCGAACATCCGAGCCAGCCGAACTATCTCGATCTGTTTTCAGGTTCGAACCAGGGCGTTACCGACGACAGCTGCCCGCACACGTTCAATGTCGCCAACCTCGGCGGCCAAGTGATCGCGGCGAACTTCACGTTTGCCGGCTACTCCGAAGAGCTGCCTGCGGCCGGCTCGACCGTCTGCAGTTCGGGTACCGCGCCGAACACCTACCAGCGCAAGCACAATCCGTGGGTGAACTTCAGCGACGTGCCGGCCGAAAGCAATCAGCCATTCAGCGCGTTTCCGGGCGATTTCACGACGCTGCCGACGCTGTCGTTCGTCGTGCCGAATCAGTGCCACGACATGCACGATTGTTCGGTTGCCAGCGGCGACACCTGGCTGCAGACGAACATCGATCCCTACGCGCAATGGGCAAGGCTGCACAACAGCCTGCTCGTGCTGACCTGGGACGAAAACGACCACAGCATTCCGAACCAGATCACGACGATTTTCGTCGGCGCGCACGTCGTGCCCGGCCAGTACGACGAAACGATCAACCACTACACGGTACTGGCTACGCTCGAAGCGCTGTACGGGCTGGACGCAATCGGCGGCGCCGCGGCCAAGACGCCGATAACAGACGTTTGGGACACGACGCTGTTCAAGGACGGATTCGAACCCGGATAGCGGACCGGATCGGCGATCCGGTCGCGGCACCCGCTTACGCTGCAGTACCGCCCACGGTCATCGCATCGATGCGCAATGTCGGCTGACCGACGCCGACCGGCACGCTCTGGCCTTCCTTGCCGCAGACGCCGACGCCTTCGTCGAGCTTGAGGTCGTTGCCGACCATCGAGACGCGCGTGAGCACTTCCGGCCCGGAACCGATCAGCGTCGCGCCCTTGACCGGCCGCGTAATCCTGCCGTTCTCGATCAGGTAGGCCTCGCTCGCCGAGAAAACGAACTTGCCGTTCGTGATGTCGACCTGGCCGCCGCCGAAGTTGACCGCGTACAGTCCGCGCTCGACCGAGGCGATGATCTCCTGCGGGTCGCGAGTGCCGGCCCGCATGTACGTGTTCGTCATGCGCGGCATCGGCAGGTGCGCGAACGATTCGCGCCGGCCGTTGCCGGTCGGGCGCATGCCCATCAGCCGCGCATTCAACTTGTCCTGCATGTAACCGACGAGCACGCCGTTCTCGATCAGCACGGTGCATTCGCTGGCGACGCCTTCGTCGTCGACGCTGAGCGAACCGCGCCGGTCGGGCAGCGTGCCGTCGTCGACGACCGTCACGCCCTCGGCGGCCACCTTGTCACCGAGGCGGCCGGAGAACGCCGAGGTGCCCTTGCGATTGAAGTCGCCTTCGAGGCCGTGACCGATTGCCTCGTGCAGCAATACGCCGGGCCAGCCCGGACCGAGCACGACAGTCATGCTGCCCGCTGGCGCGGGCACCGACTCCAGGTTGACCAGCGCCTGACGCACGGCTTCGCCGGCGAGCGCGTGGGCGCGCCCGTTCGCCAGCAATTCGCGATAGCCGTACCGCCCGCCGCCGCCGGCCGATCCTTGCTCGCGCCGGCCCTTCTGCTCGGCGATCACCTGTACGTTGAGCCGCACCAGCGGGCGCACGTCGGCCGACAGCGTGCCATCCGCGGCCGCCACCAGTATCGTATCGAACACGGCCGACAGGCTGACGATCACTTGCGAAACGCGCGGATCGGCGGCCCGGCAGAATTTGTCCACTTCGCGCAAAAGTGCAATTTTTTCTTCGTTGCCGAGCGAATCGACCGGATCGGCAGAACCGTATAGTGCCTTGGCTTGGCGCGGCGCCAGCTGGTGGCCGCCGCCTTCGTTTCCCGACTGCGCGATCGCGCGAGCCGACTGCGCGGCGGTCAGCAGCTCCGGCAGGATGATTTCATCGGAATAGGCGAACCCGGTTTTCTCGCCGCTCATCGCGCGGACGCCGACGCCCTGCTCGATCGAATGGCTGCCGTCCTTGACGATGCCGTCCTCGAGCACCCACGACTCGCTGCGCGAATGCTGGAAGTACAGGTCGGCCGCGTCGATCGACGGACCCATGAGGCGCGAGAAGACGCGGTCGAGGTCGCCGCCGGCGAGGCCACCGGGGGTCAACAGCCGCTGTTCGGCGAGGGCAAGCAAAGTCATGTCGTTTCGGATTCTCGAAGCAGGTCTACAAAGTTTGGGGCGCATCGCCGGGACACAACCCGGCAGGCCCGGAGCCGGCCCGCTGCGTTGGTCTTACCAAGCGTGGCGTTCGCTTGGAGCGCGACGCTGCCAATTCTACAGGAGCTCCCGGCGGGCTACCTTGACGTTGCGCCGGCGATTGCCGCCATTCGGGCCGCTGTACCGGCATTTCTGCCAGCCTCGGCGATCACGAACCCTTCTGCGGGTCGGCGGTTTTCGGCGGCTGAGGATTGCCTGGCGCCTTGTCGCTGCCGCTTTTCACGTCGGGTTTGTTCTTCACCGTTTCTTTCTTGATCACCGTGATCTTCGGGTTGTCCCAGTTGCCGCTGACCTTGTACTCGGCACGCGCCACTGAGCTGATCTGCTTGTTGAAAACGCCCTGGATAAGCGCGCCGGCGGCAGCGCCAACCGGGCCGGCGATCAGCGCGCCGCCGATCGCGAGCGTTCCACCGACGTGCGGCGTCACCTCGACGGTCTGGTCCCAGTCCTTGTCCTTCAGGCCCATGCGGCCCTTCAGCAGCATGTCGGCCGTTGGACTGAGCACCTTGAGATCGTCCGTGTGCGCGTTGCCGTCCTTGAGCGTGAACGTGCCGTCGATCGAGTCAAAGCTGAAGCCGGTCTTGAACAGGTCGCCGAAATCGAATGCAAGCCGGCGCGGAATCGCCGCCAGATTGAACAGGCCCAGCACGCGCGCGGATCCGGGATTGGCGTCGGGAATGCGGCCTTTCTTGATCGATGCCTTGAGCGTGCCGTCCAGCTTCGTCAGCGCGAACGACGACGGCGGTCCGTTCCAACTGCCTTCGATGTGCGCAACCGTGGCGCCGCCGTCTATCACGCCGGCATAGCCGAACGCGTCGAGCATGCGGCCGATGTTGTGCGCCGTCATCTCGATCGAAAACGTCGACGTATCGCTGCCCGGTCGGCCGGTCCAGTCGCCGTGCGCGCGCATTTCGATGTTGGCCGAGTGCGTGCTGACCTGCTCGAAATGGCTGCCGTTGGCGATCGGATAGGTCTCGACGGCGCTTTCTCCGAAGTTCTGGTCCCCCAGGCGGAAATCGCTGATGTGAATGTGCAGCGGCGGCACCGAGGCCGGATTCTCGCCATTCGTCGCGCTGCCACCTTCGGAATCGGCATCGTTCTGTTCCGGCCAGTACAGGTGTGCGAACTGCGCCGTCACGCCGTGCTTGCGCAGGTCCGTCGCCGGAATGTGCAGCGTGCCCTCGACGGCGGCGCCGGTGAACCCCATGTCCAGGCCGTCGGCGGCGTGGCCGAGGGTGAAACGGGTCGGGCCGAAATCGCGGCCATAGGCAGTCATCGAATCGGCGCGCAGGTCGATGCTGTTCAGCGCGGTGCCGCTGCCGTCGTCGCTGCGTCCGCTCGTGGCGAAATCGAGCCAGCCGGAAAGGTCGAGGCCCAGGGTCTTGCCGCCGATTGCCATGCCGCTTCTCGGCACCGCCTCTTCGCTGTCGCCGCCGAGCGTCACGCGTGCGGCAAACGGGCTGTTGCCCAACGGCAGGCGCCCGTGCATGCGCACCAGGTCGCCGACCTGCAAGTCGACGCTGCCGCCGCCGAACGGCAAGCCGAGTGAAACGCGCAACGGCAGGACCGCTCCGGCAGCCTTGTTCAAAGGCGCGGGCAGGGTCAACGCAACACCGCGCAAATCGGACGTCAGCAGCAGGTGCTGGGCGTTGCTCGTGCCACTGTCGGCGCTGAACGCCGCGCTCCAGTTGGCGCTGCCTTCGATGTAGTCGGAGTACGCGGCCAACGCCGGCGCATAGGCCAGCACGAAGGCCGCCGGCAGACTTGCGCCGAGCGTCGCCTCGACTTCATGCTTCGGATCGGCCGTGAAAGCGCCGACGGCCAAACCAAAACTCGCCGGCTGGCCTTCCATCATGACGGCCAGATCGTCGGCGACAAAACCCGCCTGACTGAAACGCAACTTGCCGTTAGCGCGATTCAGACGCAACGCATATTTGGCGTCGACCAGATCGGCGTCGCTCAACAAGACAGTGCCGGCCAGCGCGAGCTGGTCGGCGTGCTTGATCGGCAGGTGCAGATGGAAATTGACCTTGCCCTGGCCGCCGACGTCGACGCCGAGCAATTGCACGCCGAAACGCTGGCCGATCGGCGTTGCCTTGAGCAGAGCGAGCAGGTCCGCCCCCGCGCCCTGCGCTTCAGCCTCGAGTTCGAGCAGAGGCTCGCCGAGATCACCGATGTCCGCGGACGCGTGATTGAGCCTGGCGCCCTTCACCTGGCCTGCGTCCACGCTGACGCGCAAAGACGTGTTGATGAAATCGGCGGCCAGGCGCACGTGTTCGGCTGCCGGCCAGTCGGGCAGATACTTCAGCAGCAGATCGTCGATCTCGGCACGCGCCTGGAATCGGCCCGAATAATTCCGGAACGGCCAATCGGCGAGATCGCCGCGAATGACTGCGCGGCCGCCAACCACGCGGCCAGCGTCGAGCCCGCGATCGAGCCAGGTGACCGCCGCCGGTGGCATCGTATTGATCGGCCAAAACAGGTGCGATGCCTGCACGTCGGCATGCTGGACTATCGCATACATGTCGATGAGGGGACGCCCGCCGTTGTCGGGGAAATCGATGGCGCCGCGCAATTCGCCGCCATAACCGGTGCCTTCGAAACGCAGGGCATCGGTCTCGATGCGCCACGCCGAATCGGCGCGGTACGCGGCGACGTCGCCGGCGAATTCGGAGAAATCCAGCGAACGGCGAAAAACATGCGGCACATCGACGCTCAATTCGTTGCGTCCGGCCAGACCCATCGTCAGCGCCTGCTGGTCGCCGCGCACGATGCCACTGAGACCAACGACGCCGGGGACCTGGTCGAGCGCATGCCAACCGATGCTGTCGACGCTCGCGGCAACGTCGAAATCGTCGCTGCCTGACCAGCGCAACACGAGCGCATCGAGAGTGCCCTCCGGATTACCCGCATACAGCCAGCGGCGCCACGTCATCGGCAGGCCCTCCGCGAGCATGGCCACGCTCGCCGGCGCCGAGATGTCGATGTCCTGCGCCTGGACGACATAGGCGGGTTCGGTTTCTTCCGCGTCCGTCCGGCTTTCGATGTGCAGCGACGCCGGCGCGAGCGTCGCACCTTGCCTCGCCACGCTGAGTTTGTCGACGTCGACGCTCCAGCCGTTTTCGCCGCGCAGCCAGCGGGCGCCGAATTCGATCTTGTCGAAACTGACCCGTGGTGCGATGCGGCGCTTTTCGTCGAGTTCGACCGGCGTCTGCGCATCGAGCAAAAGATCGTTGAGGCCAACCTCGGCGCGCACTTCGCCAATCCGTCCGGCGCGCCAGCGACCCCAAACCTGCGCGCGCCCGATCCCGCGCATGACCGTCGCGCCGAACAGCGGATAGCCATGCAGGGTCGCCGCGATGTCCAGCGAGTCGCCGCCGACATAGACGACGCCGGTGTCCTTGCCGCTGTCGTATTCGATCACCGTGTCGAACGGCGCCGACTTGGTCTGCAGGCTGCGGACGCGAGCAGCCACGCGATGGATAGCACCGGAATTGAGCAGGCGCACTTCATCGGCGCCGAAGCGGAACTGGCGGCCGCTGACGGCATCGTCGATGCTCAGGCTAATGTTGCGCAGCGTGAGCGCTCCCAGGCCAAGCAGGGCGCGCGGGTCGCCGCTGTCGGTGCTGCTGTCGCCGGAGGAAAGACCGCGCAGCTGCCAGCCGGCATCGGCGCCGCGCACGAGATTCAAATCAAGCCCGTCGAGCAGGAATTCATTCCACGGCGTATGGCTGTGCAGGATTGAAAGCAGGTTGATCTTCAAGCCGGCTTGCGCGATCTGCAGTTTCGCCGCATCCGGCTGATCGTTGCCAATATGCACGCCGCGCAAAGTCAACAGCGGACCGTTGCGTTCCCAGCGCCCCTCGACCTGATCGATGTGGACGGGCTGGTGCAGGCGTTCGGCGAGAAACGCGCTGATGCGCTCAGGGTGGCTTGCAATCCACGGCAGGGCCAGTTGCGCAAGGCCGACAACCAGCGCTGCGCAAATCACGGCCGTGGCAAACAACCCCTGAATACCGAGGCGCACATGTCGCGCGCGGCGGCGCCATGCCGTCACGGGATTGAGGCCGGGGGCCGAGGGCCGGCCGAGAGCTGAGGGCTGAGGGCTGAAGGCTGAAGTGCAGGCTCACGAAGCGCCCGGTCCGCACCGCTGCTTACGCGCGATTGCGCGAAGCTGGCCGGACGCTTGCTGCTTTTTCCAGCCCTCAGCCCTCGGCCCTCAGCCCTGCTCTCAGAGCAAAACCACATCGTATTGCTCCTGGGCGTAATGCTCCTCGGCCTGGAACCGGATGGTCTTGCCGGTAAACTCCTCGAGTTCGGCAACAGCGGCCGATTCTTCGTCCAGAATTCTACCGACCACTTTCGGCGCAGCCAGTACCAGAAGTTTGGCCGCCTCGAACTGGCGCACGGCCCGCGTGATCTCGCGAAAGATTTCATAGGTGACCGTTTCCGCCGTCTTCACGCTGCCGCGGCCATCGCAGGCCGGGCACGCTTCACAGAGCTGGCGTTCCAGGCTCTCGACAGTGCGCTTGCGCGTCATCTCGACCAGGCCCAGATGCGACATCTCGTACACCGTCGTCTTGGCGTGGTCGTGGGCGAGCGACTTTTCGAGCATGCGCAGCACCTGCCGCTTGTGCTCGTCGTCGGTCATATCGATGAAGTCGATGATGATGATGCCGCCGAGGTTGCGCAGGCGCAACTGACGGGCGGCCGCCTGCGCGGCCTCGAGGTTGGTCTTGTAGACCGTCTCCTCGAGGTTGCGATGGCCGAGAAACGCGCCCGTATTGACGTCGATCGTCGTCATTGCCTCGGTCTGGTCGATGATCAGATATCCACCGGACTTCAATGGCACGTCTTTCTTGAGCGCACGCTGAATTTCATCCTCGACGCCATACAGGTCGAAAATCGGGCGCTCACCGGGATAGTGTTCGATACGCTCGGCAAGATCCGGCATGAACTGGCGCGCGAACATGACCGTCCGGTCGAGCGTCTCGCGCGAATCGACGCGGACCTTTTCGACTTCGCCGCGCATGAGGTCGCGCAGCGCCCGCAGCGGCAACGACAGTTCTTCGTAGATGCGCTCGCCGACTCGGGTGCGGCCGATACCGTCCTGGACCGAACGCCAGAGCTTGCCGAGGTATTCGACGTCCTCGGCCAGCGCTTCGCGCGTCTGGCCTTCGGCATTCGTGCGAACGATGTAACCGAGGGCGCTGTCGCCCGACAGCGCCTGCATGATTTCCTTGAGCCGCGTGCGCTCGCCTTCATCCTCGATGCGCACCGACACGCCGATCATCTTGGCGTGCGGCAGCAGCACCAGGTAGCGCGACGGCACCGACAGGTGCGTCGTCAGCCGAGCGCCCTTCGTGCCGATCGGATCCTTGACGACCTGCACGACGATTTCCTGGCCTTCATGCACCAGCTCGCTGATCGGCGGGGGCGGCGATGGCCCGTTTTCGGCGGTTTCACTCAGGAGTGCCGGAGACCCCCACACCTTGCCCTCCGTTGCCGGCGCCAGGGACGGGGATCGGTCGTCGCGCGCGACACCGTTGTTCGACGGGATCGTTCGCACGATGTCGGACGCGTGCAGGAACGCGGCACGTTCCAGACCCACCTCGACGAAAGCCGCCTGCATGCCTGGCATGACCCGGCTGACGCGTCCCTTGTAGATGTTCCCGACGTAGCCTCGCCGCAGCGCGCGCTCGACATGCACTTCCTGCAGCATGCCATTCTCGACAACCGCGACGCGGGTCTCGCGCGGCGTGACATTGATCAGTATTTCTTCGCTCACGGCCGATGCTTGCCAAGATTTCCTAAGACGGTTTATAGCTGGCGAGGGTCGCGCTGTCGAATCTGGCAGCTCTGACTGTGCGGTTGTACCCCGCCGCCCGCCTGGCCACAGGAGGGACAACCAGGCGGCCAAGCCCGCCCTATCCGGCCGGTCCGATCCCGTATCGGCGCAGCAGTTCCATGGTTTCGAACAACGGCAGGCCCATGACCCCTGAATAACTGCCCGAGAGGGCGCTGATGAATGCCGCGGCGCGCCCCTGGATCGCATAGGCGCCGGCCCTGCCGATGGGCTCGCCGCTGGCGACGTAGGCGGCAATCACGGCCTCGGACAGCGAAGTGAAGGTGACTTCTGAAACGCTAAGCGCGCGCTCCTCGCGCCCAGCGCTGACGCACCATACGGCAGAGATCGCCTTGTGTGCGCGTCCGCCAAGGCGGCGCAGCATCGCCGTCGCATGTGCCGCATCGACCGGCTTGCCGAATACCTCGTCGTCGAGCACGACCTCCGTATCGGCGCCGAGCACCACGGCGCCTGCCACTCCCGCGAGCTTCAACAACCCCGCGCCGGCTTTTTCGCGCGCAACGCGGCTGACATAGTCGGTCGGCGGTTCACCCGGCGCGCGCGCCTCGGGAACGTCGACATCGATCGTGTCGAAGCGGATGCCGACCTGCTCGAGCAGTTGGCGGCGGCGCGGCGATTGCGATGCAAGATAGAGCATGACTGGTGGCGATATGACCGCAGGCACCTTAGCATGGGGAAGCCGGCCCCTGAATGGATCCCGACCGGCCTTCCTTCGTGTCCGCACCGGCCGCGTTTTCGCGTAGTCAGGAATACAGGTGTACGCTCGCGCCGTGGAGCTGGTCGTCGCGACGCGCTGGTCACGAGCCGACTACTGTATCGATGGATTGCGCACATGAAGAGCAAAGCAACTGCGCCGTTCCGCCCCGCTGCCCGCCGTGAACGGCATTTGCGCCACGGGCTTGTTCGCGCCGCGTTCGCGATTGCGGCGGCGCTCGCCGCAGCCGGAACCCACGCGAAGACGTATTGCGCGCACAGCGCCTCCGAGCTCCAGGCAGCGCTGAGCGACGCGAGTAGCGCCGGCACGTCCAACAACCAGGACAACACGATCTTCGTCACGAGCGGGACGTTCACGACCGCGGGAGCGCCTTTCTTCTTTGGCACCGTGAGTGGTTTCGCCCTCACGCTCGAAGGCGGCTACAACGGTACGTGCTCGAGCCAGGACCTTGCTCCGGGCGTCAGCGTGCTCGATGGCGCCAGCCTGACCCAGGTGCTTTCGATCCAGACCAACGGCGACATCACGGTCCGCCATCTGACGATCCAGAACGCGAACTACGGCGGTTCGGCCGGCGGTGGCGCCGCGATCGCGCTGAACAATGCCAATGCCGGCGAAATCGCGATATTCGACAGCAACGTCGTGCGCGACAATTTCGACGGCTACGGCGGTGGGGGAGGACTAAGCATCTTCGGCAACGGGACCGCATACATCGAAAACAACCTGTTCAGCGGAAACAGTGGCAAGACGGTCGCGGCATTTTCGGCCAGCATGACTGCCGGAATCGTCTACATCACGAACAATACGATTACCGACAACACGAACACCATGGGCAACAGTGCGATCGTGTCGATCGGGGCCGGCACTGCCGCTCATGTGAGCAACACGATCAGTTACGGCAACCATGGCACGGCAACTGACGATTTCTATCTGTATACCTCCAACGTCGAGTTCGTGCGGGACGACTACACCAGCATCAACGGAACTCCAGCAGCCGGCAGCAACGGCAATCTGATCGCCGTCGATCCGAAATTCGTCGCGGTCGACGACTTCCATCTGCGCTCGACTTCACCGCTGCTGCGCGCCGGGACGCCGAACCCCGCAGGCGGTCTGCCGGCGCTGGACATCGAAGGCCATGCGCGCGGCGTTGCCGGCCCCATCGATATCGGGGCTTTCCAGAACGTCGATTTCATCTTCGCGAACGGCTTCGATCCAAACTGACCGGCATTCGACGCCGCCCGACTAACCGCGATGGTAAGGGTGATTGCCGAGTTGGCTTACTGCGCGATAAAGCTGTTCGGCGACGACGATGCGCACGAGTGGATGCGGCAGTGTCGCCGGGCCGAGCGACCAGCGCTGTTGCGCGCGCTCGAGCACGGCCGGCGCCAATCCATCCGGCCCGCCGATGACGAACGCAAGATCCTGGCCCTGCATGCGCCAGCGCGCGAGCTGCGCGGCGAGTTCCTCGCTGCTCCAGGCATTGCCGCGCCCGTCGAGTGCGACGACGTGAGCAGACTTCGGAATTGCGGCGAGGATCGCCGCGCCTTCGTCGGCGACCGCCCGCCCGGCCTCGCGGCTGCGCGACTTAGTGGATATTTCCACAAGTTGCAACGGCAGGTCGTGCGAAAGACGCTTGGCGTATTCGGCAAACCCTTCGCCGACCCACGCGGGCATGCGCTCACCGAC
>DASRTK010000091.1:0-11701 GCA_035655975.1 Rudaea sp. | reverse complement strand
TCGCCGCGTTCGCCGTCGGTCTTGCCGTGCTGTTCGGGTTTGCGCTGCCGCCGCTGCTGCGCCTGCGCGAAGTGCCGCCGGTGCGCGTATTCCAGCGTGCGGTCGGCGCGCGCGTGCGCCGGTTCGATGCACTGTACCTGCTGCCCCTCGTGCTCGGCGCGGGTTTGATATGGTTCGAAAGCGACTCGCTCGCGCTGGCTGGCGTGCTCTCGGCGAGCCTGGCTGGAGTCGGACTGTTCGCGTTGATCCTCGGCGTCGTCTCGATTCGCCTGCTGTCCCGCGTGCTGCGCCACATGCCGGGCGCGCTGCGTTTCGGCGCTGCCAATCTCGCGCGCCGGCGCGGCTTGAGCCTGCTGCAGATCACGGCGCTGGCACTCGCGCTGACGGCGCTCGACCTGCTTGCGGTCGTCGGGCCGTCGCTGCTCGGCGCCTGGCGCGCTGAACTGCCGGTAGACACGCCCAACTATTTCCTGATCAACATCCAGCCCGAGCAGAGCGATGGTGTCAGGGCGCGTCTGGCCGCGCTGCACGCGGACAACGTCAGCATGATGCCGCTGGCCGTCGGCAAGCTCGTTGCGATCAACGGCAAGGCGCCGCGCGCCGAGGACTACCAGGACCGCCGCGCGGCCGGCTGGATCAATGGCGAGACGCGCTTGTCGTGGAGCGCGGAACTGCCGCCGACGAATCGCGTCAAGACCGGGCACTGGTTCGACGCCAATCCGAGCGAGCCGGAAGTCTCGCTCGACGAAATGTGGATCGAGATGTTTCACTTGAAACTCGGCGACACGCTGACCCTGCGTATCGGCGAGCGCGACGTCGTCGCGCGTGTAACCAGCGTGCGCGGCGTGCGCTGGGATTCGTTTCGCGTGAATTTCTTTTTGCTGCTCGATACGGTCAGCGCGCAAGGCCTGGCCTATAGTGACGTTGCGAGCTTTCATCTCGGCGCGGTATCGGCCGAGGCGCTCGCCAGCCTGACGCGGGACCACCCGAACCTGTCCCTGATCGACCTGAACTCCCTGCTCGACCGCGTGCGCGACATCATCGACCGCGTCAGCCGCGCGGTCACGTCGGTGCTTGGCTTCAGTCTCGCCGCCGGGCTGCTCGTGTTGCTGGCCGCGCTCGCGGCAAGCGCCGATGATCGCCGCTTCGAAACCGCGCTGCTGCGCACGCTCGGCGCGAATCGCCGCCAGTTGACGCAGGCGGTGCTCGGCGAGTTCGCGCTGCTCGGCGCGCTGGCTGGCTCGATCGCCGCAATCGGCGCGGGACTTGCCGGCGTCTGGCTCGCGCAGCGTGTGTTTCGGGTCGCTTACGTGCCGCCGCTCGGCGCATTGGCTGCGTCGGCGCTGGCCGCCGCCGTGCTCGTTGCCTCGGCCGGCTGGCTCGGCACGCGCCGCATCGCCGCTACGTCGCCGCTGCTCGTGCTCAGGCGTGCCTAAAGTCACGGGCGCCGCCCGGCAGCTTCCCTGTAGGATTCGCGCTTTCGTCTTCGCAGGGTGGGTTGAAATGGCGCCTGGAGCAAGATTGGCCGTGATCATGAGCATGCTCGTTGCGGGCTTTGCCCAGGCCGCGACGGACCCTGTCGTGGTGCGCGAGCACGACGCGCTCTCACTGTCGCCTTCCGGTGACCGTGTGGCAAACGTCGAGGCCGTCGATCCGGGCAACCTGCCGGAGGAAGCACACGGCGCTGTCGTCGTCCGCGCCGCGGACGGCAAGCTGATCGCTCAATACGATCCGTGCAAGGCCTGCAAGTACAGCGACACGGCCTGGTCTCCCAAGGGCAATCTGCTCGCGTTCGTCGCCAGCGATTCGGCTGCCGGCACGGCTACGCTATATGTGGTCGAGAACGGCACCGCGCGCGAAGCCGCCAGTGTCACCGGCGTGGCGAATACCGCGCGCTGGTCTCCGGACGGGTCGCGTATCGCCCTGCTCGTGACACAAGGCGCGCACAAGAAGACCGGCGCCACCGAGGCCGGCGCCGCGCTCGTCGGCGAGATCGGTGGCGCCGAGGACGAGCAGCGCATCGCCGTCGTGACGGCGAGCGGCGGCGAACTGAAGCTGCTGTCCCCTGCGGACACCTACATCTATGAATTCGACTGGGCGCCGGACGGCAAGGGGTTTGCCGCGACCAGCGCCAAGGGAAACGGCGACAACAACTGGTGGGTCGCCACGCTCGATTACGTCGACGCCGAAAGCGGCGCGCTGCGCGTAATCGCCGCGCCACCGATGCAGATGAGCCTGCCGCGCGTTTCGCGCGACGGCAAGAGCGTAGCGTTCGTCGGCGGTCTCATGAGCGACTGGGGATCGATCGGCGGCGACGTCTATATCGCGCCGCTCGCCGGCGGCGCACCGATCAATCTCACGCCGGACTTCAAGGGCACGTTTCGCGGCATCGCCTGGCGCGGCGCCGACCTGATCACGTCCGCGCTGATCGATGACAGCTACGCCGTCGTCACACTCGATCCGGCAACACGCGCGACACGCAGGCTGTGGTCCGCGCCGATCGACGCCAAGGCGCAAACGTTCGACGGCGCAATCGCCTTCAGCGCCGACGGCACGATCGCGGCGACGATCACCGAGGACTTCACCCACGCCTGCGAGATCTCTGTCGGCCGCCTGCCGAAGCTTGCTGCAGTCACGCGCGACAATGCCGCGCTCGGCGCCAATGTCGCCGCAAGCAGCGTCCACTGGACGAACGAAGGCTTCCGCGTCCAGGGCTGGCTGCTCGGACCGAAGCGGTCCACAGGGCCCGGCAAGCATCCAATGGTCGTCATCGTGCATGGCGGGCCGAGTGCTGCAGTCACGCCACACTATGTCGCCGCGGGCGCACAGCACGGCACGCGTTTCGACTTCATCCACGACCTGATCATGCGCGGCTACTACATCTTCTACGCGAACCCGCGTGGCAGCTACGGCCAGGGCGATGCATTCACGCGCGCCAACGTCCGCGACTTCGGCCGCGGCGATCTGCGCGACATCCTCGCCGGTGTCGACGCGGTCGAGAAGGCCGCGCCGGTCGACGATGCGCGGTTGGGCATCTACGGCCACTCGTACGGCGGCTGGATGACGATGTGGGCGAACACGCAGACGCAGCGTTTCAAGGCGGCCGTCGCCGGTGCCGGCATCGCGAACTGGACCAGCTACTACGGCCAGAACGGCATCGACCAGTGGATGATCCCGTTCTTCGGAGCCTCCGTGTACGACGATCCGGCTGTCTATCGTGCGGCATCGCCGATCGAATTCATCAAGCAGGCGAAGACGCCGACGCTGATCTACGTCGGCGAACGCGACGTCGAGTGCCCGGCCGCGCAGTCGCTCGAGTACTGGCACGCGCTGAAATCACTCGGCGTCCCGACCCAGCTGATGATCTATGCCGGAGAAGGCCACCATTTTCGCAAGCCGAGCAACCTCGAAGACTTGCGCGGGCGCATCGTGGGCTGGTTCGATCAGTATTTGAAGTAGCGCCGCAGAGGCTGGCCCTCACCAGGAACGCGAGCGGGCGGCGCGATCGAGTCTCTGCGACGGCGGGGGAAGAGGCGGCAGCAGTTTGCTCAGCATCGTGATGAATTGTTCCGTCGTCTGCGCGCCGCCGTTACCGAGCGCCTCGTATTTCGCCAGCACCTTCGCTTGAATCATCTGCTGCGCCGTTTCGCCGCGGCGCAAGTGTTCTTCGACGATCGCGGTCGTTTCGTTGAGCATGTCGAGATAGGCGTGCAACTCGCGCATGTTGGACAAGGCGCCGTGGCCCGCGATCACGGTCAGGTCTTCCGGCAACTCCGGCAGGACGCGGTCCAGGCATGCGATCAGTCCGCGCCAGTTGCCGCCGCCCTCGCGATAGACCGCCGGAAACATCCCGTTGAAATACAGGTCGCCGAAATGCACGACCTTGGATTGCGGAAACACGACGATCGTGTCGCCATCGGTGTGCGCATCGGCACAGTGCAACAAGCGGATGTCCTCGCCATTGAAATGCAGCGTCAGTTCGTCGCGGTAGGTGACCTTGGGCAGGCCTTCGCCGGGCATGTGCAGCGGTTGCAGGCGCTTGCGCACGGCCTCGTGCGCCACGATGACGGCCGAGCCACCAAGCGCAACATTCCCGCCGACGTGGTCGCCGTGGAAATGCGTGTTGACGACGAGGCGCACCGGCGCGGGCGACAATCGGGTCAACTCGGCGCGCAGCTTCGGCGCGATCCCTTTCGTCATCGTGTCGACGAGCAGGATCCCGTCGCCACCGACCGACACGGCGACATTGCCGCCGCCGAAGCCGCCCACGGCGTCGATCTGCGCAACGCTTCCGCCGGCTTTGGTCGTGCGCAGTTTGTCGTCGGCGGGATTTTCGGCGTGCACGCATGCATTCAGGCCGAGCATCAGCAACAGCGCGAACGCGACGCGCCGTGGAACGCCAGGCCGACCGCCGGGCGGACCGGACCCGCCCAGCGGGGGGCGATTTGATTCAACGCACGCGTGCGCGAAGAGCGCTGCAATTGCCCTCGACAGGTTCATGGCTGATCCGGCTCTGAGTGGCTTTCGTCACGCAGAACGAACTTTCACGCTGCCGTGCGCCAGGCGCGGGGCCTGAATCGGTGCGGTGTTGGTGGGCCGTGCTGGATTCGAACCAGCGACCAACGGATTAAAAGTCCGCTGCTCTACCAACTGAGCTAACGGCCCCCGCACGTATCAAGTAACGCGGTCGCGCGAAGCGCGACGATCACTCCCCCTCTCCCGCTTGCGGGAGAGGGCAAGGGGTGAGGGCAAACCTACTTCGGCGCTAGTATCTCACGCGCCGCATGAGGATCACTCCCGCTCCAATCGTATACCGCTGTCGCGCACGGCGCGACGATCACTCCCCGCTTCTATCCAGTACCGCTGTCGCGCGCAAGCGCGACGATCACTCCCCCTCTCCCGCTTGCGGGAGTGGGCAAGGGGTGAGGGCCCGCCTTGCGGGAGAGGGCAAGGGTGAGATGGCTCTTTGCAACGGGCCGCGCAGTTTATTCGCTGCCGAAGGCACCGGCAAGCGGAATGGTCTACGCATAGCGCGTCGGATCTGCAACCTGCGCGTCGGCAAATCCTTGCGCACGCAACCGGCACGCATCGCATCGCTTGCATGCGCGACCTTCGGCGTCAGCCTGGTAGCACGAAACGGTCGCGGAAAAATCGACACCGAGGCGCACTCCCTCGCGCACGATCTCGCCCTTGCTCAAACGGATCAGCGGTGCATGAACGCGCATCGCCGCGCCCTCGACACCGGCCTTCGTGGCGAGGTTGGCCAGGCGCGCGAACGCGTCGATGAATTCAGGGCGACAATCCGGATAACCTGAATAGTCGACCGCGTTGACGCCACAGAAGATGTCGCTGGCGCCGAGCACTTCGGCCCAGCCGAGCGCGATCGACAACATGATCGTGTTGCGAGCCGGCACGTATGTCGCAGGAATGCCGGCGCCGCCTTGTTCCGGCACGGCGATCGAATCGACCGTCAGCGCCGAACCGCCGATGCTGCGCAAGTCCACCGTCACGATTTTGTGTTCGACCGCGCCGAGCGTGCGCGCGACGCGCGCGGCGGCGTCGAGTTCGGAGGCGTGGCGCTGGCCATAGGCGACACTGAGCGCATGACAGGCGAATCCCTGCGCGCGAGCCATCGCCAGCGTCACGGCCGAATCCATGCCGCCCGATACGAGAACCACCGCACGCCGGGCGCTCAATGCCCCGGCTCCTCGCCCCACAGGATCTTGTGCAGCTGAATCTGCATCCGCACCGGCAAGCGATCGGCGAGAATCCATTCGGCCAGTTCGCGCGGCGCGAGCTTGCCGTGCACCGGCGACAGGAGGATGTCGCAGCGCTGGTCCAGCGCATGTTCGGCGATCACGCTGCGAGCCCAGTCGTAGTCGACGCGATCGGCCAGCACGATTTTGATCTGATCGTGCGACGCCAGAGCCGCGAGGTTGCTCCACAAATTGCGCGCCGATTCACCCGAACCGGGCGCCTTGAGGTCCACGACCCTGGCGACACGCGCGTCGACGCCGCTGATGTCGTGCGCGCCGGCGGTTTCGAGCGAGACCGCGTAGCCGGCATCACACAGCTGGCGCAGCAGCGACAGGCAGCGTTTCTGCGCGAGCGGCTCGCCGCCGGTCACGCAGACATGGCGCGTTTGATACTTTGCCACTTCTTCCACAATGTCCGGAATCGTGCGCCAGGCGCCGCCTTGGAACGCGTATTCGGTGTCGCACCAGACGCAGCGCAGCGGACAGCCGGTCAGCCGCACGAACACGGTCGGCCGGCCGACGTCGCGCGCCTCGCCCTGCAGCGAGTGGAATATCTCCGTGATGCGCAGCCGTTCCGCTTTGCGCGCGGGCTGTTCGAGCGGAATTGTGCTGCCGGGCATGCGCGCCCCGTCCACTGTTGTCAGTGACGGGCTTCGAGCTTCAGCGCGCGCAGACGGCCTTGCGCCAGGCGCGCGACGGTCGTGTCCGGATACTTCTGCACGACCTGGTTCAACGTCGCCTCGGCCTGGTCCCACTTCTTCATCTCGTATTCGCAGTAGCCGACCTTGAGCAGTGCATCCGGCGCCTTCTGGCTGTTCGGATACTGCGCCAGCAGCTTCTGGAACGTGTCGAGCGAGATCGGGTAGTTCTGCGTCACGTAATACGATTCGCCGAGCCAGTAATACGAATTCGGCGTCAGCTCGCTGTTCGGATATTGGCCGATGAACGCCTGGAAGCGGCGCGCCGACTCGGCATAACGGCCGTCCTTGAGCGCGCTGAATGCCTGGTCGTAGTCGGCTTTCTCGTCGCCGGCGCTGGCCGGCGGTGCAGCATCGGCTACCGCCGCCGCAGGTGGCGCACCTGAAGGAGTCCAGTTCGGCGGCGGAGCTCCACCGGGAGCGCGTGGCGGCACCGCAGCGCCGGGCGGTGGTGCCGCTGGCGGCGGGGGCGCCTGCGTGGCGCCGAGCGTGATGTCCTGCAGCTGGCCATTATTGCCGGCCGCTGCCCCGGCAGCTGCCGGGGCCGGACCTCCGCGACCTTCGAGCCGCGCCAGGCGCGAGTCCAGGTCGATGTACTGTTCCTTGTTGCGCGACTTGGTCTCGTCAACCTGATGGCGCAACTCCTCGATTTGCCCTTGCAGCGTCTGCACCTGTGACTGCAGCGCGTTGATCTGGTTGACCAGATCGATGTTGGCCTGGGCGCCGTTCTGGCCGGCCTGGTCCTGTTCGAGTTTGGTTACGCGTTCGGCCAGGCTCATGCGCTGGGCCTGGGCCGGAACGCTGAAAACGACGGCGGCCAACACGGCAGCCGCGCAAATGAACCTGATCGGTTTGGACAAAATCTGCTTGGAAAAAATCGCGTGCACTGACATTCGTGAGGCCTTGGTCAATCCGTCCGTGGTGCGCAGTGCGATCGACGACATCCTGTGTCACGCTCGCGAGCCTACGCGATGCGCCTTGGCGCATCGCGTGGACGCATTGCGGTCAAATTACTGCTTGGACGTGTACACGACTTCGACGCGGCGATTCTTCTGCCAGCAATCCTCGCTGTGGTCCTTGCACACCGGGCGCTCTTCGCCGTAGCTCACGACATTGAGCTGGGCGGTCGAGGCACCGGCGGCGCCGAGCGCGCCCGACACGGCGTTGCTGCGACGCTCGCCGAGGCCGAGGTTGTACTCACGCGTGCCGCGCTCGTCGGCGTTGCCCTGCAGCGTGACGCGCGCGCCCGGGAACTGGCGCAGGTACGCGGCATGGCAGCTGATCGCGGCCTGGAACTGCGGCTTGATGTTGGTCTGGTCGAAATCGAAGTACACGACGCGCTGACGCAGGCAGGAGTCTTTGTCGAGGTCTTCGACCGTGTACTTGCCGGTGGTCTTGGCCGTCGTGGTCTCGACGTTTTCATGGGCTACCGGCTCCGGCGGCGGTACCGGCTTGGTCTTGCTGGCACAGGCGACCAGGGTGGCGCTGGCGACAGCAGCGGTCAGGAGTACGCGAATCGGGAGTTTCATATTGTTTGCCTCGATCGTTGCCAAAGGGGAGAAGCGATTTTTTTTGGCAGCTTCCTGCCAGCCGAATTATTGTCCACGCTGACGGTACGGCGACCACGCCGGTTCGCGCACATCGCCATCGGCCAGAACCAGGCGCTGACGCACCAGTCCATTTGCCGACACCGCGTAGAGTACGCCGCGCGGTCCTTCCGTTGCAGCGTAAAGGATCATGCTCGCATTGGGCGCAAAGCTCGGCGATTCGTCGAGATTGCCTACCGAAACCGGCTTGGCCTCGCCCGTTGCGCGATCCAGAACCGCAATACGATACACATTTCCGTTACCTTGCGCCACAGCAATTTTCTTGCCGTCGTAGCTGACGGAAGCACGCGCGTTCGACTCGCCCTGGAACGTGATCCGCGTCGCGTCGCCGCCCGAGGCGGGCGCCTGGTAGATCTGCGCCTTGCCCGAGCGGTCGGACGTGAAGATCAGGTTCTGGCCATCGGGCGTCCAGACCGGCTCGGTGTCGATCGCGAAATGCTTGGTGATCTGCGTGCTGTGGCGGCTGCCCAGGTCCATCACGTAGATGTCCGGATTGATGCCATTGGAAAGCGCCAGCGCCAGCCGCGTTCCATCGGGCGAGAAAGCCGCCGCACTGTTGATGCCCTTGGCGGCGGAAACGACTTCGCGCGAACCGGTCGCGATCTCCTGGATGTAGATCGACGAGTTGCCGCGCTCGAACGACGTGTAGGCGAGCTTGCGCCCATCCGGCGACCAGGCCGGCGACATCAGCGGCTGGCGCGAATGCACGACGTTCTGCGGGTTGAAGCCGTCGGAGTCGGCAACCATGAGGTCGAACGACACGCCGTCGCCGCTGCCCTTGGAAGTCACGTAGGCGATGCGTGTCCAGAACGCACCGCGCACGCCGGTGATCTTCTCGTAGATCAGGTCGGCAACCTGGTGGGCGACGCCGCGCAGGTCGCTGCGCTGGCCGCTGATCGCCAGCGCGAGCAACTGCTGCTGGGTGCCGACGGTATACAACTGGAATTCGACGCGCACGTCGCCGCCGGCGCCTTCGACTTCGCGCCCGACGACGATGTAGTCCTGCTTGAGCATGCGCCAGGTCGGATACTTGATGTCCTCGCCGCGCGCCGGGAATTCGACGATGTCGCCTTTCGCAAGCGCGCGGAACTGGCCGGACCGGTTCAGGTCGCCGCGAATCACGTCGGCCACGTCGGTATCGGGCGGCTGCGTCGTGCCTTCGAACTTGAACGGCACGACCGCGACCGGGATCGCCGAGGCGTTGCCGTTGGGGATCTCCAGCGTCAGGCTCTCGGCGAATGCCTCCCCGCCAATCGGGATCAGCAGCAGGAATCCGAGCCAGGAAAGCAACCGTGTTCGCATGATTCTAGTTTCCATCGTAGAAGAAGATTAGGGTCAATTCGCGCGCGAAGACTTTTTCGTAGCCCTTGTACGGCAGCGGCTGTGCCTTGGTCACCGCTTCCTCGATCGAAGCGCGCGTAACCTGGTCGGCGTTGCACGGCGCTACCGCGTGCGCGCTCATCACATCGCCGCCGGGCAACTGGATGACCTTCAACGTGCAGCGCAGGCCGGGTTGCGCGTTATCCGGCCGGTTCCAGTTCAACTTTACGACATTGATGATCGCCGCGCTGTACTCGGCAAGCAGACCCGTGTCATTGCCGTTGGTTCCCGTCTTCGCCTGCTCGGCCTCGGGCACCGCCGGTTGCGCCTTCTGCGGTGGCGCTTTCTGCGGCGGCGCCTTCTCGGGTTTCTGCTTGCTCAGGTCCTGCAACTGCGCGAGTTTTTCCTGTTCGAGCTTGCGCTTCTTCTCGGCCGCCTCGCGCTGGCGCTTGATGTCTTCGATCTGCTTGAGGCGTTCGCGCTGCTGGTCCTCGAGCAGGGTCTGCTCGCGCTTGCGCTTTTCCTCTTCCGCCTTCTTCTCCTGCTCGGCTTTCAGCAGCGCGATCTCGGCGATCTTCTCGCGCTCGATCGTGTCGGGTTTCGGCGGCTCGGCCGGTTGCGGCGGCGGCGGCTCGGGCGGTTTCTCCGGCGGCTTCTCGACCGGCTTCGGCGGCGCCGGTTTCGGCCGCGCGGCCACGGGCTTCGGCGCGGCCGACGGACCGATGAGTTCGGCCTCGATGATCGGCCCGGGCACGCTGATCGGTGCTGCGGCTTTCGTCCACAACAGGCCGATGAACATCACGGCGATGCAGGCCAGGTGCACAAGCAGCGCATAGATGAACGCCCTCGTCTTGTCGCCAATACTTTCCATTGCCTATTTTGCGGGGCCCTGATTATTCGGACCCTGCATCGGCTGGCTCATCAATCCGACTTTCGCCACACCCGCCGCCTGCAGCGCCGGCAGGATCTCGTAAACCTGGCCGTAGCTCGCGCGCAAGTCTCCGGCGATCAGCACCGGCACCTGCGGATTCTGGCGCACGAATGCTGAAACTTTCTTGACCAGCGTGTCCGCGTCGATGCTTTCCTTCTGCGCCGCGCCAAGCGTCAGGTACAGCTTGCCGGCCTGGTCGACGCTGATGACGATCGGCTCCTTGTCGGCCTGCACGGCCTTCGCGTTCGACTGCGGCAGGTGGATGTCGACGCCAAGATTGAGCAGCGGCGCCGTCACCATGAAGATGATCAGCAGCACGAGCATGACGTCGATATAGGGCACGACGTTGATCTCGGCCTTGAGCTTGCGGCGCTTGCGGGTTCGTCCGGACTGCATGACTCAATACTCCAACGCGCGATTGGACCGCGCGGGGTCAACCTTCATCGACATGCGCCTGGCGCTGCAGGATCGACGAGAATTCCTCGACGAAGTTCTCGTAGCGCGTCTGGATGCGCTCGAGCTTGTTCGAGTAGCGGTTGTAGGCCCAGACGGCCGGGATCGCCGCGAACAGGCCCATCGCCGTGGCGATCAGCGCCTCGGAGATGCCCGGCGCGACCATTGCGATCGTCGCTTCCTTGACGCTGGCCAGGCCCTGGAACGAAATCATGATTCCCCAGACCGTGCCGAACAGGCCGACGTACGGACTGATCGAACCGACGTTGGCGAGGAATTCGAGGTTCTGCTCGAGCCGGTCGATCTCGCGCGTCTGCGCGACGCGCATGCCGCGCTGCGCTCCTTCGAGCATCGTTCGCGCATCCATCTGCCGGCGCTGGCGCAGGCGGGCGAATTCGCGGAATCCGGCCTCGAAGATGCTCTCGATCCCGGTGATCTGCTCACCGTTCGCCGTGACCTCGCGGAACAGGCCGGCCAGGTCCGCGCCGGACCAGAAACGCTCCTCGAACTCGTCTGCGCCGCCCATGGCCCGGTCGAGCATCGCCTTCTTGCGAAAGATGATGACCCACGAGGCGAACGAGAACACGACAAGCAGACCCAGGACGAGCTTGACCGGCAGGCTCGCTCCGAGCACCAGCATCGGAATATTGAGGTCGCCATTCATGCCGTTGGTTTCTCTGCAGACATGGAATTCTCCGTGAACAGGTGATTCGGAATGCGGCACGGCTTGTACGTGACCGCGTCGATGCAGGCGGCGCGCACGCGCGCACCGGCAACCACCGCGCCATCGACGCGGCGGACTATACGTTGGACAAACGTCATCGAAGCTGAACGCCATTCGCCCGACTCGACGGTCACGTCGAGTTCGTCGTCGAGCCGCGCCGGCAACAGGAACTCGATTTCCAGGTCGCGCACGACGAAGACTACGCCATCGTC
>DASRTK010000090.1:0-11373 GCA_035655975.1 Rudaea sp. | reverse complement strand
GGCGACGATCTGCAGCAGTAGATAGCCGATGAAGAACGACGAGAGAACGAAACCCTTGGTCGTCTGCGTCCAGCCGAACTGCTCCTGCATCGCGATCGCGGCGACCGAGATGTTCGTGCGATCGATATATGAAATGAATGTAGCGGCGCACAGCAGCAGGACGATCGTGTAGTAAGCCCGCCAGCGGACGATTGGTCCGGCTTGGCGCCCCGGTTCGACGACCGCTTCCAGGTTCGTGCTCACGCCAGGCCCCCTACGCTGCCGGAAGCGCGAGTGTACATGCCGGGAGGCCACGCGCGCGGCCCGCCTCGACGGCGATGCGGGCCTTAGCGGTACTTGTCGGGCGCCGGATTCAGGTGTCCGCAAGCCTTGCACGTGCGCGCCTCGGCCGAGCGATAGAAGCGGTCGAAGACCGCGGGGAAATCCTGCTCGATGTCCTGCAGGACGAAGAACTCCTCGTATAGCTTGTGATTGCCGCGCTCGCAGAACCAGAGCAGGCCATCCATTTCGCCGGGCAAGCGCTTGCGTTCGATGACCAGGCCGATCGAGTCCGGCATGCGTTGTGGTGAGTGCGGCACGCGCGCCGGGAGATAGAAAATCTCACCGGCGCGGATCGGAATGTCGCGTGCCTGGCCGTCTTCCTGCACCTTCAGCACCATCTCGCCTTCGATCTGGTGGAAGAATTCTGGACCTTCGTCCCAGTGATAGTCGGTGCGCGCGTTAGGGCCGCCGACGATCATGATGATGAAATCGCCATCGACTATGCACTTGTTGCCGACCGGCGGCTTGAGCAGGTGGCGGTGTTCATTTATCCACTTGTGGAAATCGATGGGCGCAGGAAGCATCGTCGTTCTTGCCGTCGTCGGTTGGTTGGGTGCCCTGGCCATTGTAGCGCGTTTGACTGTGTGGCCTGAATTGTCCCACACTAGTCCCACAAGTGGCTCGAACAATGACTTTTCTGAGCATAGTCTGATGGCCCGTTCAATCCACGGATTAGCATCATGACCCATTCGACGACCGCCGTCCTGAGCATCGACGTTCAGCAATCCTTTCCGGCGCGGCCCTATTGGCGCGAAGACGACGTGCCGGCGTTTCGCGAGAACATCACGCGTCTGATCGACGGCGCGACCCGGCGCGGCTGGCCGGTCGTGCGCGTCCTGCACGAGGACGGCGACGGTGCGTTCGCGGCCAGCAGTGGCCTGGTCAAGCCGCTCGACTGGATGCCGCAGACGCACGCGGTCGAGTTCGTCAAGCATGTGCACAATGCGTTCACCGATACCGGGCTCGACCGCTGGTTGCGCACGCGCGGTATTCGCAAGCTCATCGTCACCGGCATTCGCACCGAGCAGTGCTGCGAGACGACGACGCGTGTCGCCTCCGATCTCGGCTACGACGTCGACTTCGTCGGCGATGCGACACTGACCTTTCCGATGACCGATCCGCGCAGCGGCCGGCAGTTCAGCGCAGCCGAAATCCGCGAGCGCACCGAACTGGTGCTGCGCGATCGCTTCGCGCGCATCGCCAGCGTCGAGGAGGCATTGGGCAATGAATGACCGTGGGCCCGGCGGTGAAGATCGCAGCGACGAGGAACGCTCGCGCGAATGAACGTCTGGTTCGTCCTGCCGCCTGATCTGCTCCTGCTCGATTTTGCCGGGCCGGCCGATGCGTTCCGCGTGGCGGCGGCTCGCGGCGCGCCGTTTCATGTGCGCGTCGCGGCGGCAGAGCCGGTCGCGTCGACCTCGCTCGGCGTCACCATCGGCAATATCGAGCCGCTGCCGGCGGTGCTTGAGCGCGATGCGCTGTTGATCGTGTGTGGTTCGTCCGACGATGAAGCGGCACTGGCATCGCAGCCCGGTCGCGCGCTCGTGCGCTGGCTGCGCGAGGTCGGCAGGCAGCCGCGGCGGCTGGCCTGCATTTGCGCCGGCGCATTGTTCGCCGGGCGCGCCGGCTTGCTCGACGGCAAGCGTTGCACGTCGCACCACAGCGAACTGGAGCAGCTGCGCCGTGAAGTACCGAGCGCCGATGTGATCGACAGCCGCGTGTTCGTGCAGGACGGTGGCTGTTACACGAGCGCTGGAATCACTGCCGGCATCGACCTGGCGCTGCATCTGATCGCCGAATTGGCGTCGCCGCAACTGTCGGTCGAGGTCGCGCGCCACATGGTCGTGTATCTGCGCCGCGCAGCGGATGAATCAGCATTCTCGCCGTGGCTCGAAGGACGCAATCACCTCGACGCCGGCGTCCATCGTGCGCAGGACGCGCTGACGCGCGCGGCGCAGGAAGACTGGCCGCTGCAGCGGTTGGCCGATCACGCCCATGTCAGCGTGCGCACATTGACACGGCGTTTTCGTGACGCGACCGGCATGTCCGTGCGCAACTATCACGCGCGCCTGCGCTATCTGCTCGCGCGGCAGGCGTTGCATTCCGGATTGAGTGTCGAAGCCGCCGCGACCCAGGCGGGTCTGGGCTCGGCGCGGCAATTGCGCCGTCTATGGGCCGGGCAGACCGGAACTACACCTCGCGGATCGTCCCGGACAACTTCGCCTCCCGAATTCCCCGGCCTCAGCCCGGCAACTCAGCGACGCACTTGAGTTCGATCGCGATCGGCGTCGGCAGCGCGGTGATTCCGAGTGTCGTGCGGCACGGCTGCGCCGTCGTGAAATATTCGGCGTAAACGCGATTGTAGGTCGCGAAGTCGCGCGTCATGTCGGTCAGGTAGACGGTCACGTCGACCAGATCTTCCCAGCGCGCGCCGCTGGCGTGCAGGATCGCGCGCACGTTGGCGAATACGGCGCGGCATTGCGCATCGATGTCGTAACTCAGCAACCGGCCTTCGGCGTCGTGGACATTGCCGACGACGGCGTTGGTGTGCGGATCGCGCGGGCCGACACCGGACAGAAACAGCAGGTTGCCGACGCGGCGCGCGTGCGGATAGGCGCCGACCGGTTTCGGCGCGCCCGCGGCGTGAACGATATCGCTCACGGTTTTGCCGGCGTATCGAGCGTCGTGTCGATGTCGCGCGTGGTCACGACGTGCCCCTGCGCATCAGTTGCAGTGACGTGATATTTCCCCGGCCGCAGGTACATGCGTTCGGTCACCGTTCCGTGAAACGCGACGATGCGGTTCTCCGCGGAGGCGCCTTGCGCAACGACGTTGAGCAGGACCCGATCGGCGGGTATGCCCTCCATGCCTTCATTTGCGTAGCGCGCTTCGACCAGGCACGGAAAGTGCGTGTTGCAGACTTCGCCGGCAACACCGTATTGCGCGCGCAGGCCGCCGAGCGCCAGCCAATCCGGGCGCTCGTTCGAGGCGGTCTCCTGCGGCGGGAAAACCACGCTCATGTCGTATTCGCCGGGCTTGAGCGTCCAGGCCTTGTTGCCGCTCACGAACACACTCGGCCCGGTCATGCGATGGGCCTGGTTGATCGCGAGGTAGTAGGGATGATCCTGATCGGTCTTGGCATGCTGGATCATCATCGTCTGTTCGATCGTCAACGGATCGATGCCGGAGACCTTGTGGAAGAACTCGCCCATGCTGCTGCCGCCGAGATACTTGCCGCTCTTCTGCACATGCGCAAATCCCGCATCGACGACCAGTCGCGCCTTCGGATCCTTCTTGAACACCTGGTTGTACAGATTCTCGGCGCCGGCACGCTCGCGTGGATCGCCGACGCCGGCATTTTCAGCGTCGTAGGCGACAACCGTGTAGCCGAGCCGAAGTGCGGTGCGGACCATCTCGCCGTACAACGGTTCGTTGGTGTAGAAACCCGATTCGGCGATCGGATAGCCGCGTTTGTTGAGGTCCTTGTCCGACAGATATAGCGTTTCAGCGGCAAAGTAGTTGAAACCTTCTTCGCGCAGCTTGGCCAGCAACTGGATCGTCAGCGTGCGCGTGATGGGTGCACTGTGCGCCTCGTTGAAGAATACGGCCTGGCGACCCTTGGCCATCTCCAGGATCACGTCGGCGGCGGGCCGCAACTGATAACCCCCGTTCAACGGTGATGGTGCATCGTCGTCCTGTACCGGCTGGGCGATCGAAAAGCTCGCCCGCGCGGCGTTGTAGTCGCCGATGTAGGTCTGATACCAGCTCAGGTACTGGCCGAAGATCAGCTGGAACGCGCGATCGCGGTTCGAATCGTAGGCCAGTTGCATGCGCAGGTATTGCGCCAGCAGGCCGGGCTGCTTCTGCGCATCGCGCATGATCGCGTCGGACTTGTCGGCCGCCGCGAGTTGCTGCGCGCGCCATTGTGCCGGCGTCAGTTCCGAAGTCGACGGTGTGGTCTTCACGCGGTCCATGGCCACGGCTGCGGCGCAGCAGAGGACGGTCGCCACTGCGCCGAGCATCGCGTTGAAGAGGCTTCGGTACGGATTGGCCTGTTGCATCATTCGCCCCCTAGGGTTGGCAAGTGAATCGTCGCAGCGATCGACGGCGCTGTCACAGTGGCTTCAGTCATGGCACAGAGCCGCCAAGCTGCGCAAGTGCGTGGGCGTAACGTTCGTCGAGCGCGGCATTCGCGTCCATCTCCAGTCCCAGGTCGCGGACTCGGCCATCATGCAATCCATAGACCCATGCATGCACGCTCAGTGCCTGGCCACGCTGCCAGGCATCCTGCACGACGGTCGTCTGGCAGACATTGACGGCCTGCTCGATCGCGTTCAGTTCGCACAGGCGCGTCAGGCGGGCTTCGTCAGACGGCTGTCGGGAAATTTCGTCCCGGTGTTTCTGCGCTACGTCGCTGACGTGGCGCAGCCAGTTGTCGACGAGGCCCAGGCGCGCGCCGGTCAGCGCCGCGCGCACGCCGCCGCAACCGTAGTGGCCGACGACCATGATGTGCTCGACGCCGAGCACGTCGACGGCGAACTGCATCGCGCTGAGGCAGTTGAGATCGGCGTGCACGACGACATTGGCAACGTTGCGGTGAACGAACACCTCGCCTGGCGCCATGTCGATGATCTGGTTGGCCGGCACGCGCGAATCCGAGCAGCCGATCCACAGGTATTTCGGCGCCTGCTGTTGCGATAATTGCTCGAAGAAATGCTCGTCCTGCGCGCGCACGCGCTCGGACCAGGCGCGGTTCTTGTCGATCAGCGGAGTCAGTTTCGTCATGCCGTAGAAAAGTCCCGTTGCATCAGATCAAGATCCAGAGATTTAACCACGAAGACACGAAGAACACGAAGAAGAGCGGATGAGGAGCGAAAAATCAGAAGACTTGATCTTCATTCTTTCTTCGTGTCCTTCGTATTCTTCGTGGTTCAGTCTTTCTTCCACCCCGTCGAGTTATCATCACTACCCCAAGTCGATGCACACATTCTTGGCTTCGGTGAAAAAGCGCAACGCCTCGACGCCGCCTTCGCGGCCGACGCCGGATTGTTTGACTCCCCCGAATGGCGTGCGCAGGTCGCGCCGCATCCAGCAGTTGATCCAGACGATCCCGGACTCCAGGCGCGCGCCGACGCGATGCGCCCGCTTGAGGTTCGTCGTCCATACAGACGCGGCGAGGCCGTATTGCGTCGCATTCGCCAGCGCGATCGCTTCGTCGTCATCGTCGAACGGAATCAACGTGGCGACCGGACCGAAGATTTCTTCCTGATTCGTGCGGCAGTTCGCCGCAAGGCCTTCGACCACGGTAGGTGCAATGAACCAGCCGCGGGCGCAGCGTCCCGGAACGACGACGGCATGCCCGCCGCACAGGATCGCGCCGCCTTCCTCGCGAGCCAATGCGATGTGGCCCATGACTTTGTCGTAATGCGCGTGCGAAACGACGGCGCCGAGGTCAGAAGCCGCATCATCGGGATCGCCGACGCGCAGCGCGCGAACTTTTTCGACGAAGCGGTCACGGAACTGCGCATAGATCGAACGTTGCACGAGAATGCGCGAACCGCACAGGCATATCTGGCCTTGGTTGGCGAAGGCCGAGCGCACCAGTGTGGCGAGATTCGCCTCGCTCGCGTCCCAGTCGGCGAACACGAGCGTCGGATTCTTCCCGCCCATTTCGAGCGAGAGCTTCTTGAACTTCGGGGCCGCACTCGCCGCAATCGCCGCGCCGGTGCGCGTGCTGCCGGTGAACGAAATCGCCTTGACCTGGGGATGTTCGATCAGGGCCTGGCCAGCGCCAGGGCCGGTGCCGTGCACGATATTCAGCACGCCGGGAGCAAGGCCGGCATCGATGCAGACTTCGCCGAACATCGATGCGGTCAGGGGCGTGACTTCCGACGGCTTGGCGACGACCGTGTTCCCTGCGGCGAGTGCCGGCGCGATCTTCCAGGTGAACAGGTACAGCGGAAGATTCCATGGCGAAATGCAGCCGACCACGCCGAGCGGCTGGCGCAACGTGTAGTTGATCGCCTCGCCTCCGCGCGAATCGGCGCCCATCGCATGCGCTTCGCTGGCGAACTGCGTGATCGCCGCGGCGAAGAAGCGCAGGTTCGCGATCGCGCGCGGAATGTCGAGGCTGCGGGCAAGCGCGACAGGTTTGCCGCTGTCGCGCGATTCGGCCGCGGCAAATTCGTCGAGCCGCGCTTCGATGCCATCGGCGAGCCGGTTCAGTACGACCGCGCGCTCGGCGGCAGCCAACGCCGACCAGGCCGGGCAAGCACCAGTCGCCGCGCGGACGGCAGCGTCGACGTCATCCCCAGTCGAGTCGGGGCAAAGCGCGAAGCGATGTCCGGTAGCCGGTTCGTGCACGTCGAGGAAGCGCCCGTCCCGCGGCGTGCACAGACGCCCGTCGACGTAGTTCAAAAGTTTGGCCAGCGATTCGTCCATGCGACGAGCTTAACGACTCGGCGGGACTTTTGGGAGCGCTCGGTGCAGCCGGCTGCCCGGCGCTGCCTGCGGCGACCTCAGGAGGCAGCTATCGGCTGCGGATTCAACCGGTGGATGCAACACACCAACTGCTTGAGCAGGAGGAGTGTTGCAAATAAAGCATCCGAAGGCCTTCAAGCACGGGTCCGCCGGGCGGCAGCAATGGCCTAGGTTTTCGCTGGGCCTTAGCCAGCGAGGGCTGAGAAAAAAGTGCTGCCATGAAGCCGGTGGCCCACCGATTCACGTTCGACTTACTTTGATTTGGAATACCCGACGATACCTGACGCGAGGCTACTGCTCACTGGCTTCCGAGCAGCAAGCCCAATGGCTTCAGTGGACTGACCGACATGTACGAATGATCCAACAGGTCTTCCTTCGCAAGCGGCAATGACTCCATGATGGATTCCGCTTCGGCCTCGTCCTTGGCGTTCAGGAGGAAAACGGCGCCTTTGCCGTCTGCTCGCGCGTACCATTCGCGAATTTTTCCCTCTAGATAGAGTTTAACCGTGGCGCGAATCTCGGCGGGCATGAAGGCCATGATCTGCTCGCGCGCCACGCCAGGCTTTGCTGTGAGTAGCGCAAAGACGCCTGTGATCATCGGGGCCGACGCTTGAGTTTGGGTGTGGGATTGTTCAGTCATATAGAGCTCCTGTTTGGATTATCGTAAGGGTGGGAATCCGAAAGAGCGTGTTGGCCGAACTGCCGGCCTTGGCACGCAATTGCTTTAATCAGGCCACCGCAATGTCATCGTGGCTGCCGACCAGGCTCGTCTTTGCTGAGGTTTTCGTGATGCCATGCTCGCGGCGCCACACCTCGGATTCGCCAACGTATTGCGGCACTCGCGGCGCAACGATCTGCAGACCGCGCAAATACCGTTGCGTGTAGGGCATGCGAACGAACGGGACCGAGAGGAAATCGGCGAACTCGCGCAGGCTGCGCGAAGGGCTGCGCTGATTGACGGGCAGCGCCGCCAGCCGCCGCGCGACGGTTTCGAACGACTCGGCCGGACGCCCCGTGACGCGCGCTACATCGTCGTTCGGCGCGCCGATCGCGAACGCACCGCGCCGACTTTCCTCGGCGTAGTGTTCCATGCAACTCAGCAGCGCCAGCGACTCTCCATAGCGATACGCCGCTTTCAGGTATACCCAGAGCGGCGTGGGCACGAGTCGGACCGTTCGACCAAATACCCGCGAGAGGATGGCAGCCATGTCGCCGCCGGAAATCAACTCCGGTCCGGTCGGTCGATACGTGCTGCCGGCGTGGCGCTGCGGGTCTATCAGCGCTGCGACCGCGACGCGCGCGATGTCGTCGACCGATGGCGGTGCCGTAAGGGTGTCGCCGAATATCCACGGCATCAGCCCGAGATGCGCGGCCATGCCGATGGCCCCAAGATACGGGGTATCGGCGAAGAACCCTGGATTCACGAACGTGACCGAGACATCCGGCAGCGTGGAAAAAATGCGATCGGCGAGCCAATGCAGGCGCGTGAGGAATGCTGGGTGCGCCGGGCTCGCGAGCCATTGCGTAAGACAGACGATCGATTCCAGTCGCGCTGCGCGCGCGGCCGCAGCGAACACAGCCACGCCGGTTAGCAGGGCGGGATCGTATGGTGGCAACCAATACGCCCGTTGCACGCCGTGCATCGCAGCCGCGACGCGTTCGGGATCAGTCATGTCAGCCACCGCGATTTCTACACCGCGTGCGCGCAACGCGGCGGCGCGCGCATCTTCGCGACGAACCATGGCGCGGACAGGGTAACCGGCCTTCAGCAGTTCTGAGACCACCGCGCTGCCGGTTCTTCCGGTAGCGCCGGTAACAAGAATCTTGGGACGGGCCATGACTAAGTCCTTTCTAGTGGAACTAGCGCGTACCCTACGCCGCTGGTCTTGTTCGATAAACCGGCTTAATCTTTACGAACCATGAAGCAGGCATACACAATCCGGCGTGGTGCGCTCGATGGAGTCGAAGCGTTCCTGCGAGTCGCCGAAAGGCGCAGCTTTCGCGCCGCGGCGACGGATTTGGGCGTGACGCCATCTGCGGTGAGCCAGGCGGTTCGGGCATTGGAAGCTCGCACGGGCATTGCCTTGTTCGCCCGCACGACGCGCAGTGTCGGCCTGACCGAAGCAGGTCAACGTTTCCTCGAACGGGCACAGCCCGCTTTTCAGGAAATCATTGCCGCGAGCACGGCGGCGAGCGATCTCGCGACGAAACCGTCAGGTCTGCTTCGTCTCGCCGTTCCGCGCGCAGTCGTTCCAGTCGTGTTGCGGCCACTTCTCGCGTCATTTTGCGAGTCCTATCCCGACGTCTCGGTCGAGATCGCGGCGAGCGCGGAACTGGTCGATCTCGCCAAGGAGGGCTTCGATGCAGGCATTCGGATGGGCGAATTCATCGCATCGGACATGGTGGCGGTTCGGCTCACACCGCCCCTTCGCCTGATTGTGGTCGGCAGTCCGAGTTATCTGGCGCGCCGCGGGCGACCGCGAACACCGAGCGATCTTGCGTCCCATGCGTGTGTACGGATGCGCCGTTCCAGCGGAGCGCTGGCGAATTGGCGCCTTCAACAAGACGGCAATCCGCTCGATCTCGTGGTGTCAGGCCCACTGATCGTGCACGACTATCCGAGCATGCTGGATGCCGTGCTCGCGGGCACGGCGCTGGCGCAGGTGCCAGAGCCGATTGCACGGGAACACATGAATGCGGGCCGGCTCGATGAAGTGCTTGGCAAATACGCGGCGTCGACGCTCGGCGTGTTCCTGTATTTCCCGGACCGAAAGCAGGTCTCACCCAAGCTTCGCGCGTTCATCGAGCATGCCCGCACGTTTGTTTCATCGAGGAGCGAAGCATCGGCTGGGCGGCGCCGTCGCGTTGGCTAAGTGCGAATGTCTGGGTGCGGTCCCTTGATCTTCGATGGTGATACTCGGACTGTATGTCGAAGGCGATCCATTCGTTATAGGGGTCTACGGTTTCCCATTCTTGGCCGCGAATCTCGTCTAGGAACGCGAGGGATAAGGCTACGCGTATCGGGGCTCGCGTCGCTCCGGATTGAGCGAGTGCGCGCGCATCTCAGAGCGACTGCATGCGGCCGCCGTCGACCGGCACGTTGATGCCGTTGACGTAGCCGGCAGCGGGCGAGGCCAGGAACGCGATCACGGCGCCGATCTCGCTGGCCTCGGCGAAGCGGCCGGCCGGAACAGTCGCCAGCATCGCCTTCGCTATCTCACTTTCGTCCTTGCCGGTCGCCTTCGCGCGGTCGCCTAGAATCTGCTCCAGACGCTGCGTCTTCGTGTACCCGGGCAACACGTTGTTGACGGTTATCCCCGACGGTCCCAGTTCACCGGCAAGCGTTTTCGCCCAGCTCGCCGTCGCGCCGCGGATCGTGTTCGAGACGCCGAGGTTCTTGATCGGCTCCTTGACTGACGTCGAGATCACGTTGATCACGCGGCCATAGCCCGCGCTGCGCATGCCGGGCAATACGGCCTGAAGGACGATCTGCGCGGCGATCAGATGCTGATTGAAGGCGATGCGGAAATCGTCGAGCGACGCGCTATGTGCCGGTCCGCTCGGCGGCCCGCCGGTGTTGTTGACGAAGATCTGCACCGGCTTGGTCGCGGCCAGATCCTCGACCTTGGCGCGCAGCGCCGCATGATCGTTCATGTCGACGGCAACATACGCGTGCGATTGCGCCGCACGAATCTTCGGCAACTCGAGCAGCGTCGCTTCGAGTGGCTCACGCGAGCGCGCAAGCAGCGTGACGTGCGCGCCGAGTTGCGCCAGTTCGATCGCCGCCGCGCGGCCGATGCCCTGCGAGCCGCCGCAGACGAGCGCGTGTTTGCCGGTGAGGTCCAGATTCATGGGCAGGCGCTGCGCTCCTACATCCGGCTGAAAAGTTTTTCGGTCATCAACGGCAGCAGATCGTCGTCGTTCTCGGCTTCGGGTGGCTGCACCGAAGAAAGGTCGAAGCCGAGCAGCGCGGCGTCGTCTTCATCGAGTCCGTCGAACGCGCGGAATTCCGCGTCGAGCAGCGCCTGATGCGCGAAATCCTCGTCGTCGTAGCGCAGCGTTTCTCCCTCGGCACTGAACACTTCGGCCGTGCCGGAGTCGAGCACGCGCAGGCGCGCCCAGACCAGCAGGTTGCCGAGCGAGGCGACCCACCACTGTTCGACGACGGCGTGACCCGATTCGTCAGGCGGAGTCATGACGCGAAGAGGATTCCCGGCATGGCAGCGATCATGCGCGCAGTTTACACGCTGAGGCCGGACCGCCGGCAAGCGTACGGTCAGTTCCCTGTCGGTGCACTCGTCGCGCCGGCGTAGCTGACCCGCCAGATCGAGTTCGACGCATCGTCGCTGACCAGCAGCGAACCGTCCGACGCGACCGTCACGCCAACCGGACGGCCCCATACCTCGCCGCTATCGAGCACGAACCCGGTGAGAAAATCCTCGTACTCGCCGCTCGCTTGTCCGCTCTGGTGCAGCGGCACGCGGATCACTTCGTAGCCAGCGCGCGTGGAGCGGTTCCAGGAGCCGTGCTGGGCCGCGAAAATGTCGCCGCGATAATCGGCGGGAAATTGCG
>DASRTK010000089.1:0-4223 GCA_035655975.1 Rudaea sp. | reverse complement strand
CCGTCGGTGATCGAGATCACGTTGGTGGGCACGAAGGCGGTCACGTCGCCGGCCTGGGTCTCGATGACGGGGAGCGCGGTGAGCGAACCGGTCCTGCCCTTGACCTCGCCCTTGGTGAACTTCTCGACGTATTCCTCGTTGACGCGCGCGGCGCGCTCGAGCAGGCGCGAGTGCAGATAGAACACGTCGCCCGGGTAGGCTTCGCGGCCCGGCGGGCGGCGCAGCAGCAGTGAAATCTGGCGATACGCCCAGGCCTGCTTGGTCAGGTCGTCATAGATGA
Source organism: Rudaea sp. (assembly GCA_035655975.1). Taxonomy (GTDB): domain Bacteria; phylum Pseudomonadota; class Gammaproteobacteria; order Xanthomonadales; family Rhodanobacteraceae; genus Rudaea. The sequence continues at coordinate 3,943 of DASRTK010000089.1, read as the reverse complement.
TCAGCGCGTCTTCCCCTTTGTCGCGGAAGTACTCGCCCATCGCGCAACCGGAGTACGGCGCGATGTACTGCATCGCCGCCGACTCGGACGCCGACGCGGCGACGATGATCGTGTGCGCCAGGGCGTTGTTCTCCTCGAGCTTGCGCACGACGGTCGCGATCGACGACTGCTTCTGGCCGATGGCGACATAGATGCATTTGATGCCGCTGTCCTTCTGGTTGATGATCGTGTCGATCGCCAGCGCGGTCTTGCCGGTCTGGCGGTCGCCGATGATCAGCTCGCGCTGGCCGCGGCCGAGCGGAATCATCGCGTCGACCGACTTGTAGCCAGTCTGCACGGGCTGGGCGACGGACTTGCGCCAGATCACGCCCGGCGCGACCTTCTCGATCGGCGAACTGTGCTTGGCGTTCAGCGGACCCTTGCCGTCGATCGGCTCACCGAGCGCATTGACGACGCGGCCGAGCAGTTCGCTGCCGGTCGGGACTTCGAGAATGCGGCTGGTCGTCTTGACCGTGTCGCCCTCGCGCAGGTGCTCGTAGTCGCCGAGCACCACCGCGCCGACCGAGTCGCGCTCGAGGTTCAGCGCCAGCGCAAACGCGTTGCCCGGCAGCTCGATCATTTCGCCGGCCATGGCGTCGGCCAGCCCGTGAATGCGGACGATGCCGTCGGACACCGAGACGATCGTGCCTTCGTTGCGCGACTCCGCGCCGAGCTTGACCTTCTCGATGCGGTTCTTGATCAGTTCGCTGATTTCGGACGGATTCAGTGTGGTAGCCATCAGGATCTTCCTCTGCGTGCGCCGGTGAGGGCGCGCTTCGATTTGCATGCGTAAGGGGTTAGGAGTGAGGGGTGAGGGAGCAAAAGCGCTCGCGCACAACCCGCATTCCTAAAACCTCACGTTCCTCTTCTCTGGTCGTCATTCCCGCGAAAGCGGGAATCCATGTTGATCTTCTTTGGACCGTGGGATCGGACGCAAAAATCAGAATGGATGACCAGCTCCGCTGTTGAAAACCCCGCGTTCGCGGGAATGACGGCTAAAAGCCTTTCAGTGTGTCAGTGCGTTCTCCAGCCTCTCCAGCCTGCCGCGCACCGACCCATCGATGACCATGTCGCCGGCATCGATGACGGCGCCGCCGATCACGCTCGGGTCGATGCGCTGATCGAGTTCGATGTCGCGGCCGAAGCGCTTCTTGAGCGCCGCCTTCATTGCTGCGACTTGTTCGTCCGAAACCGGCGTGGCCGAGCGCAGCGTGACCTTCAGCACGCGTTCGGCCTCGCGACGCAGCTCTTCGAACAGCGCCGCAATATCCGGCAGCAGCGGCGCACGGCGGTTCTCGACCAGCAGGGCGAGAAATCCGGCGAACGCCGAATCGACCGTTTCTTCCGGTGGCAGCAGCAGCCCGGTCAGTTCGGCATTGCCGATACGCGGATTGCCAACCAGCGCGCCGACGCGCGCATCAGCGATCAGCTGCGCCGAGAAGCCGAGCTTCTGCGACCACGCGGCGAGCGCGTCGGCCTTGCGCGCCGATTCGAATGCGGCGCGCGCGTACGGGCGCGCGAGGGTCAGGGTTTCGCTCATCGCCTAGATCTCTGTCACCAGCTGGTCGAGCAGGACCTTGTGCGCGTCCGGATTGATTTCACGCTGGATGATCTTCTGCGCACCCTGCACGGCGAGCGCGGCGACCTGGCTGCGCAGCGTTTCGCGCGCCTTGCCGACCATGCCTTCTATCTCGGTCTGCGCGATCGCCTTCTGACGCGCGCCTTCGAGCAATGCGTCAGCCTTGGCCTTGTCCAGGATCTGGTTGGCCTGCTGCTGCGCCTTGTCGATGATCTCGCTGGCCTGTACGCGCGCCTTCTTGATCTCGTCGTCGACGCGCGCGTTGGCGTCCTGCAGTTCGGCCTTGGCGCGATCGGCGGCAGCCAGGCCCTCGGCGATGCGCTGGGCGCGCTCGTCCATGGCCTGGGCCAGCGGCGGCCAGATGAACTTCATCGTGACCCAGATGAGGATCCCGAAGGTGATCATCTGGGCGAACAGCGTTGCGTTAATGTTCACGGGCTAAACCTTTGCGGCGAACGTGAAACAACCTTAGTGGGCGGCGGCGGATGCGTTCGCGACAACCTTGGCGGCGAACGGATCGACGAACGTCAGGTACATCGCGATGCCGACGCCGATGATCGGAATCGCGTCGATCAGGCCGACCAGCAGGAACATCTTGCCCTGCAGCATCGGAACGAGTTCGGGCTGGCGCGAGGCGCCTTCGAGGAACTTGCCGCCCATGAGGCCCATGCCGATCGCGGCGCCGATGCCGCCGAGGCCGAGCATCAAGCCGGCCGCGATAGCGGTCATGCCTTCAACAGATGCGAGTGCGCTGATATCCATGTGTGTCTCCGTAATGCGTCGAGTGAATGAAAACTTGGTTGATGCGTGCTTCAGTGGTGCGTGATCAATGATGATCGGCTGCCATCGACATGTAGACGACGGTCAGCGTCATGAAGATGTACGCCTGCAGCGAAATAATCAAAATGTGGAAAAGTGTCCAGGCCGTCGACAGCGCGATCTGCGCGTAGCCGCCGGCCAGCGCTCCCGGCAGTCCGACGAAGCCGGCCAGCGGAATGCCGAGCAGCAGGACCAGCGCCCACAGCGCCTTGCCGCGCGCGAACAGGAACACGGTCAATACCATCAGCGCAGCCGCTACGACCAGCGCCCCGATAGTGGTCGTGGTCGCCGCTTCCGGCGCGCCGAGGCCGAGCGTGAAGCTCGCGAGCAGGATGAAGATCATCTCGCCTGCGTACATGTTTCCGAACAATCGCAGGCCCAGGCTGATCGGCTTGGCCAGTTCTTCGACGCACTTGAGCAGGAAGTTGACCGGCAGCATCCACTTGCCGAACGGATGGAACAGGAATTCCGCGCCGACGCCCTTGGCGCCCTTGGCCGCGAAGCTGTAGCCGAATGCAATCAGGAATACCGTCAGCGACATGCCGATCGCGACGTTCGGGTCCGTAGACGGTACCGTGCGCAGATGTTCGACACCGACAAGATGCGCCAGCGCCGGCAGCAGGTCGACCGGCAGCATGTCCATGAAATTCATCAGGAACACCCAGAAACCCACGAGCAGCGCGGTCGGCGCCACGAATCGGGCTCCGTGGTGGTAGGCATCCTTGACCTGCGAGTCGACCGACTGCACGCACAGTTCGATGAAGTTCTGCCATTTGCCGGGCACGCCGCTGGTCGCCTTGCGTGCCGCGATGCGGAACATGATGACGAAGATCAGCGCGAGCACGACCGAGAACAGGAACGAATCCAGGTGCAGCACCCAGAAGCCGCTGGCTTCCGGGTCGATGCGCATCGTGTGCAGATCCAGCTTGAGGTTGGTCAAGTGGTGCAGGATGTAGCTGCTGGTGTCGTGGGTGCCTTCAGTCGCCATGTGCCTAAGGAATCCAGTTGCGCAATCCAACGTCCAATTTCATGCCGCGCCCGTAGCGCGGTTCAGTCGTGACGACCCCAGCTCTCGTGCAGGCCCAGAAGTTGCGGCACCAGCGCGGCGATAACCCCGCACATTACCGGCAAACCCGGCAGGCCCGCCTTGACCATCGTCAAATACAGGCCGATCGCGATCACGCCCCACTTGAGCATGTTGCCGACGATCATCCGGGCAAAAACCACACCCGCCGCCGAGGGCCCCGCCGCAAACATCCGCAGCGCCAGCACGCTCGTCGCCGCCGCCACTACGCCGCCCCCGCAAAGCGCCGCCAGTCCCGAGCGCCAGTCCGCAAAGGAAAATCCCGCGGCGACCAGCACTGTGACGCCAAGTTGTGCGCAGACGACACGAATGGCGAGCCGCCGGCCGGCAGCAATGGAATTTTGCATCGGAACTGTGCAGCTTTAGATTCGGCTCCGCTGCGCGACAATCGCACGCCGGCGCAGGCCGGTCGACAAGGCCCA
>DASRTK010000088.1:0-5733 GCA_035655975.1 Rudaea sp. | reverse complement strand
GCCGATCAAGGTGCTGCCGCCGGACGTGATCCGCGAAATCCTGCGCGGCGGCGAAAGCATCTGTGCCGAAGCCGGCATTCCGATTGCCGGCGGACACAGCATCGATTCCGTCGAACCGATCTACGGCTTGGCCGCGATCGGCGTCGTCGACCCGAAGAACGTAAAGCGCAACTGCGGCGCGCTCGCCGGTGACCTGCTGATACTCGGCAAGCCGCTCGGCGTGGGTATCCTGTCGGCAGCGCTGAAGAGCGGGCGCCTCGACGAGGCCGGCTATAGCGCGATGATCGACACGACGGTCAAGTTGAACCGGGTCGGGCCGGATCTGGCGAAACTGCCGGGCGTGCACGCCATGACCGATGTCACCGGGTTCGGCCTGCTCGGCCATTTGCTCGAAATGTGTCGCGGGTCCGGAGTCGGCGCGCAGCTGCGCATGAGCGACGTGCCTCTGCTCGACAATGTGCTTGCCCTGGCCGAAGCCGGCGTCGTCACGGGCGCATCGGCGCGCAACTGGACGTCGTACGGCAGCGACGTTCGTCTTGCGCCGAATCTCGAAGGCGCGGCCAAAGCCTTGCTAAGCGACCCACAGACATCCGGCGGGCTGCTCATCGCTTGCGCGAAAGATGCTGCAGACCACGCGATCGAACTGTTCCGCCAGGCAGGTTTCGCCCAAGCCTCGGTCATCGGGCGGATCGTGGCCGGCGAGCCGCTCGTACACGCTGGCTGATCGCGCAATATATACAACAATACTTTTTCCAGGTTCCGGCCTGGAGCGACCACTCTTCCCGCGCGGCAGACGTTTCGACTGCGCTCGCTGCGTGAGCTACGCTCAACGCGAACGGTATTTCAGTAGCCGTCGGCTGAGCCGTAGACACAAAGCAATGCAGTCGAAAGCTTTGCCTTCGACTGCGCTCAGCGCGAGCCACAGTCAGCGCGAACGGTATTTCAGTAGCCGTTCGCCCTGCGCGAAGAGCCGGAGTCGAAGGGTTTGCGCTTGAGGAACGCGCGAGCCTCCGACTGCATCCGCGCACGTGCATTGAGCGGCGCATTCGTCCGTGCGCACAGCGACGTCAAGAAACATTACGTTCGACACTTGCACCCCGCTGAATCGCGAAATCGGGAACTCCGTGCAGCGCGCAGGTAACAAAACCTGTTGATCCGTTCGCGTCAGCGGGCTATTATTAAACTAATAGGTACAGAAACAGACCGCAGGAATATTTGCCAACCATTGTCGAAATCTCGCGCGCTGATACGTCATAGCTGTAGATAGCGCGCACATCGCCTGCTTTTCGACATCCCGACGGAGACAGATATCGTCATGACGATATACCAGGTCTCGGCGCATCGCCGATCGCTGACATTGGGGACCCTTATCGTGTTCGGCCTGATCGCGCTTGCCGGTTGCGCCGTCGGTCCGAATTTCCATTCGCCGGAGCCACCGGCAGTCGATGCGTACCGCAAGGACGCGCTGCCGCCGGCAACCGCATCGGCGAGCGTTCCCACGGGCGATGCGCAGCGATTTCTCGAAGGCGCCGACGTCCCCGAGCAGTGGTGGACGCAATTCGCCAGCGACGAACTGAACCGTCGCGTCGGGCAGGCGCTCGCGCACAGTCCCAGCGTTGCGTCGGCTCAGGCCGCCTTGCGCCAGGCTCAGGAAAACGCCAACGCGGCACGCGGCGCTCTTTTCCCCAGTGTCGACGCAAAGGCCGGCGCCACGCGCGGCAACGTCAACCAATTCAATGGCGCTCCGACCAGCGGCGCCGCTACCGGTGCGTCGACGTTCACGCTCTACAACGTCGGCGTCAACGTCGGCTACACGCTGGACCTTTTTGGCGGTGTGCGGCGCACCGTAGAGGCGCAGTCCGCGCTGGCCGATGCGCAGCTGTTCCAGCTCGAGGGCACGTACCTGAGCCTCGCGGCGAACGTGGCAACCGCGAGCTTCCGCGAGGCTTCGCTGCGCGAGCAGATCCGCGCGACCGAACAAATCATCGCTGACTACAAGACGGAACTCGACCTGGTCGAGAAGCAGAACGAGATCGGCGCGAAATCGATGTCCGACGTGCTGGTTCTGCGCACCCAGGTCGCCACGGTGCAGGCGAACCTGCCGCCGCTGCGCCAGGGGCTCGCGGCGACACAGACGCAGCTCGCGGTGTATCTCGGCCAATTTCCTTCGACTGCGGAACTGTCCGCGGTCGACCTCGATGCGCTGACGTTGCCGCACGACATTCCGGTCAGCCTGCCGTCGGCGCTGACGCGCCAGCGCCCGGACGTGCGCGCCGCCGAAGCGCAATTGCACAGCGCGACGGCCGACGTCGGTATCGCGACCGCGAACCTGTTTCCACAGATCACGCTGACGGGAAACCTCGGCTCGATCGCACTGAACACGGGCGATCTCTTCGGCGGCGGCACGAAAGCCTGGGGCGTCGGCGGAAACCTGCTGGCGCCGCTGTTCCACGGTGGGACACTGCGCGCGCAGGAGCGCGCGGCGGAGGCCGGACTCGACAAGGCGGCTGCCGATTACCAGAGCACCGTGTTGACCGCGTTCCAGAATGTCGCCGACAGCCTGCGCGCGCTCGAGCTCGATGCGGACAGCCTGCAGGCCCAGGCTGCAGCCGAAAATTCCGCGGGAGCCAGCCTCGAACTCGTGCGCTTCCAGTATCGCAATGGAGCGGCCAGCTATCTGCAGGTGCTCGATGCGACCCGGCAATTCCAGCAGGCGCGCATCGGCCTGATCCAGGCGCGCGCCGCGCGGCTCGCCGATACCGCCGCGCTGTACGCCGCGCTCGGCGGCGGCTGGCGCGAGGACGATGCGCGCAAAGTCGCGATCGCCGCGCCACCCCCCGAATAAGAGTCTTACTTCGACCAGCGGAAGGAACTCCGCTTTCACGGCGATCATGGATCGGTCGCAATAATATTTTGCGGAGCCAGGAAGCCGCCTTTTGACCCCAGCGATCGAGGATTGATCGCCTAAACCACGGAGAACGGCGCATGCAAGCGCGTGTCGAGAACAAGAAGAAGCCCAGCACGAAGAAGCGCATGTTCATCATGATCGGCCTCGTGCTGCTGCTGATCGTCGTCATCGCCGGCATCAAGGCGTTGACGATCTACAAGATGATCTCGGGCATGAAGCCGCCGCCGCCAGCGACGGTCAGCACTTTCAAGTCTGTGTATTCGGAATGGCAGCCGGCGCTGACCGCGATCGGCTCGCTGCGCGCGGCGCGCGGGGCCGATCTGGCGCTCGATATCGCCGGCCTCGTCACGAAGGTCAACGTGCAGTCCGGCGACGAAGTCAAGGAAGGCCAGGTGCTGCTGCAGTTGCGCGACAGCGAGGACGTCGCCCAGCTGCACCAGCTCGAAGCCGCAGCCGCGCTGGCCGAGGTGACGTTCGGCCGCGCGAAACAGCAGCTGGCCGTCAAGGCGATCAGCCAGGCCGACTACGACACCGCCGCCGCCGACCTCAAGGCCAAGCAGGCCGCCGTGCAGCAGCAACAGGTCAACGTGGCGAAGAAGCAGCTGCGCGCGCCGTTCGCCGGCCGCGCCGGCATCGTCACGATCAATCCCGGCGCGTTCCTCGATTCGGGCAAGATGGTCGTCACGTTGCAACAGCTCGACCCGGTATTCGTCGACTTTCACCTGCCGCAAAAGAATCTCGGCGAGTTGCACGTCGGCCAGAAGGTCACGCTGACGCTCGACGCATTCGCCAACAAGAGTTTCGAAGGCACGCTGAGCGCGATCAGCCCGAAGGTCGACAGCGATACGCGCAACGTGCAGGTCGAGGCCAAAGTGCCGAATCCCGACCGCGTGCTGACGCCCGGGATGTTCACGAACGCCAGCGTCGAGGTCGGCGAGCAGCAGCGCTACCTGACGTTGCCGCAAACTGCAATTGTGTACAACCCGTACGGCGAGACCGTCTTCATCGTCAAGAAGAAGAGCGACTTCGACAAGGCGCAGGCGGCCCTCAAGGGCAGCGACGACAAGACGCAGCCTGCGGCGAAAGACGCCGGCAAGGACAAGGATGCCAAGGGTGCCGATGCCAAGCCGGACGCGAGCAAGGGCCAACCGCAGCTGCCGCCGGACACGCTGGTCGTGCAGCAGGTATTCGTGACGACGGGCGCGACGCGCGGCGACCAGGTCGCGATTACCAAAGGCATCGACGAAGGCGCCGAGATCGTGACCAGCGGGCAGATCAAGCTCAAGAGCGGCTCGCCGATCAAGATCGACAACAGCGTGCAGCCGGCGAACAGCGTGAGCCCGGCGCCGCAGGAGCACTAGGCGAAATGCATCCGACGACACGAAACCTGGCGTCATTCCCGCGCAAGCGGGAATCCATCTTGATCTTCTTCTCGGTACCAAGAGCAAAATGGATTCCCGCTTGCGCGGGAATGACGGCACATAAGGAATTCGCTGGACAACTGCCATGAACTTCACCGACACCTTCATCAACAAGCCCGTCCTCGCGATCGTCGTCAGCGCTCTGATCCTCGTGCTCGGCTTGCGTGCACTCAGTGACCTTTCGGTTCGCCAATATCCGAAGACCGAGAACGCGGTCGTCACGGTCTCTACGGCGTACTACGGCGCCGATGCGCAGACGATCGCCGGCTTCATCACGCAGCCGCTCGAACAGGCGATCTCGCAGGCGCAGGGCATCGACTACCTGTCGTCGACGAGCGTCAGCGGCGTGTCGACGATCACCGCGACGCTGCGCCTGAACTACGACGCCAACAAGGCGCTGACGCAGATCCAGACGCAGGTGAGCTCCGTGCGCAACCAGCTGCCGCCGCAGGCACAGCAGCCGGTGTTGAACGTGCTGGTCGGCGAGACGATCGATGCGATGTACATGGGCTACCGCAGCGACACTCTGCCGGCCAACAGCATCACCGACTACCTGGCCCGCGTCGTCAAGCCCAAGCTCGACTCGATCCAGGGCGTGCAGACGGCCGAAATACTCGGCGGACGCCAGTTCGCGTTGCGCGCGTGGCTCGACCCCGCGCGCCTCGCCGCCCACAACGTCACGGCCAGCGACGTCTTCCAGGCGATGTCCGCGAACAACTATCTCGCCGCCGTCGGCACGACCAAGGGCCAGATGGTCAGCGTCGACCTGACCGCGGGCACCGACCTGCATTCGGTCGAGGAATTCAAGAAGCTGTCGATCAAGCAGAAGGACGGCGCGATCGTCCGCCTCGAAGACGTAGCCAATGTCGTGCTCGGCGCCGAAGAGTACGATTCCAATGTTTCCTTCAGCGGCAAGCTCGCCGTGTTCATCGGCATCAAGGTCGCGCCCGACGCGAACGTCCTCGACGTCGCCAAGCGCGTGCGCGAGGCGATGCCGGGCATCCAGTCGCAACTGCCGGCCGGATTGTCCGGCGAGATCGTCTACGACGGCACCACATTCATCACCTCGTCGATCCAGGAGGTCGTCAAGACGCTGATCGAGGCGCTGCTGATCGTCACGCTCGTGATCTTCCTGTTCCTCGGCAGTTTCCGCGCCGTGATCATTCCGGTCATCGCCATGCCGCTGTCGCTGATCGGCACGTTCTTCGTGATGCTCGCGCTCGGCTATTCGATGAACCTGCTGACCTTGCTCGCGCTCGTGCTCGCGATCGGGCTCGTCGTCGACGACGCGATCATCGTCGTCGAGAATGTCGACCGGCACATGAAGGAGGAAGGCAAGACGCCGCTGCAATCCGCATTGCTCGCCGCGCGGGAGCTCGGCGGGCCGATCCTGGCGATGACCGT
>DASRTK010000087.1:0-2249 GCA_035655975.1 Rudaea sp. | reverse complement strand
CAACCCGGTCGGCCGTCTGCCGTGCCGATACCGCGAAAGCGAAAGCGCCGGTACGCTCGAGACGAACGCGCCGCTCGCCATCATGCAGGAGCACCTCGGCTGCGGCGACGCGCGCTCGATAGCGCCTTGCGACGCCGTCGAAACTCGCGCTGAGCATGCCGTCGCGCGCCTGCGCACCGGCAACGACGCAGTTCGCCTCGCCGCTGGACAGACGATAATCGCCGCGCGCGCCGAACGCGTCGACTTCGATGCGCTGCCCCGAATTCATGAAACAGACGATGCGCTTGCCGAGGTGGCCGAGGCGCCAGCCATCGGCGCGCGCCCAGGGCGAGTGCGGATCCGAAGCGTTTGCCGCTTCGGCGGCAGCCCGGGATTCTTCGTCCACAAGCACTGCAGTTGCGGCAGCGAACAGCGTCTGCGCATCGGCTTGCGCGTCGGCAGCCGGCAGGAATTCGTCGAGGTGCCGATCCAGGTAGCCGGTATCGATGCGGCCCTCGATCACGGCCGGATGGCGCACGAGGCGTTCGAGAAAATCGATGTTCGATTTCGGTCCGACGACTTCGCACTGGGCAAGCGCCTCGCGCATGCGCTGCAGCGCATCGGCGCGCGTGCGATCCCAGACGATCATCTTGGCGATCATCGGATCGTAGAAGATCGTCACCGTGTCGCCTTCGACCACGCCGGCGTCGATGCGCACATGTGGACTTTGTGCGGGAAGGCGAAGCCGCTGCAGTTTGCCCGAACCCGGCAGGAAGCCCTGCTGCGGATCCTCGGCATACAGCCGCAGTTCGATCGCATGACCGTCGGCCGGCACGGACTTGTTGCGAATCAGCGAGCCGGGCAGGGCTTCGCCGCTGGCGACGCGCAACTGCAACTCGACGAGATCGAGGTGCAGCACCATTTCGGTGACCGGATGTTCGACCTGCAGGCGCGTGTTGATTTCCATGAAATAGAAATCGCCGCCTGCTCCTACGATGAATTCGACCGTGCCGGCGTTCACGTAGTCGAGCGCGCGCCCGGCGGCGATCGCAGCCTCGCCCATGCGCGTGCGCGAGTCGGGCGTCAGGAACGGCGATGGCGTTTCCTCGAGCACCTTCTGGTAGCGGCGCTGTGCCGAGCACTCGCGCTCGTTGAGATGGATGACATTGCCGTGGCGGTCGCCGAAGATCTGGAATTCGATGTGGCGCGGCGTTTCGATGTAGCGTTCGAGCAGGACTCGATCGCGTCCGAACGCATTCTTCGCCTCGCGCTGGCACGACTCGAGATTCGCGGCAAATTCGGTCGCGGCGCGCACGATGCGCATGCCCTTGCCGCCGCCGCCGTGCGCCGCCTTGATCATCAACGGAAAACCGATGCGCTGCGCTTCGCGCGCGAGCAGGGCGGGGTCCTGGTCCTCGCCGGTGTAGCCAGGCACGACCGGAACGCCATGGCTCGCCATCAGATCCTTCGCGCCGGCCTTCGATCCCATCTTGCGCATCGAATCCGCCGACGGGCCGATGAACGCGATGCCGGCGCGCTCGACCGACTCGGCAAAGTCGGCGTTCTCGGACAGGAATCCGTAGCCGGGATGAATCGCCTGCGCGCCGGCCAGCCGCGCGACTTCGAGGATCGCGTCGCCGCGAAGATAGGAGTCGGCGGGACGCGGCCCGCCGATCGGATAGGCGACATCGGCGAGGCGCACGTGCTGTGCGGTCGCATCGGCCTCCGAGTACACGGCGATCGTCTGGATGCCGAGGCGCCGGCAGGTGCGAATGATGCGGCAGGCGATTTCGCCGCGGTTCGCGATCAGTACGCGCGAGAACATCATTCGCCGTCCCAGTAGTCGATGGCCGATTCAGGCCGGCCGATGTGGCGGAAGCCGGACACGCTGCCGTCGGCGTTGCGCTGGCGCTCGGTGACGAGGAATTTTCCGGAGTCCGGATAGTCGCAGATCTCCGGCATTTCCTGCGTGCTCACGGCGAGGTACTTCAGTTCGGTCGTGCCGGTGTTGATGATCTGGTGTGCCGTTTCCGGTCCGCCCGGCGGACAGGCAATCACGTCGCCGCTGCGTATCGGCAACGTTTCCGCACCGATACGCACGCTGCCGCTGCCCTCGAGGATGAAGAACATTTCTTCATTGACGCGATGGTTGTGGAACGGGAACGCGCGCTTGCCCGGCGGCACGACGGTGATGTTGTAGCCGAGCTTCCTGGCGCCGAGGCGCGCAGCAATCTGCCCCGAGCGCGCGTCGAAACGCTCCGAAGCTGCGC
>DASRTK010000086.1:0-3858 GCA_035655975.1 Rudaea sp. | reverse complement strand
CCGCACGGCATCCTTCTGGTCACCGGTCCGACCGGTTCGGGCAAGACCACGACGCTGTACGCATCGCTGTTGCGCCTGAACGATCGCAGCAGCAACATCATGACGGTCGAGGATCCGATCGAGTACTACATCGACGGCGTCGGCCAGACCCAGGTCAACACGAAGGTCGAGATGACGTTCGCGCGCGGCCTGCGCGCGATCCTGCGCCAGGATCCGGATGTCGTCATGGTCGGCGAAATCCGCGACCTCGAAACCGCGCAGATCGCGGTGCAGGCGTCGTTGACCGGACACCTCGTGCTGTCGACACTGCACACGAATTCGGCCGTCGGCGCGGTCACGCGCTTGCGCGACATGGGCGTCGAACCTTTCCTGTTGTCGTCGTCGCTGATCGGCGTGCTCGCGCAACGTCTCGTGCGCGTGCTCGATCCGGCGACGCGCGAAGCCTATCCGGCCACAGCGCGCGAACTCGCCGCGTTCGGCAAGCCGGCCGACACGCAGGCCACGCTGTACCGTCCGTCGTCGAACGCGCCGGGACGTCATGCCGGCTACCGCGGGCGCACCGGTGTCTATGAATATGTCGCGGTCGACGAGGAAATGCGCCGGCTGATCCATGCGAATGCGGCCGAGGTCGATCTCGAACGGCATGCGCGCGCGCTCGGACCCGGCATTCTCGAGGATGGCTGGCACAAGTGCGTTGCCGGCATCACCTCGGTCGACGAAGTGCTGCGCGTGACGCGCGAAGAATGACTCGCGCTGCGCGCGAACCATGATCCGCAACGCAACGCCCGACGACTTTCCGGCAATCCTCGCGCTGAATGCCGAGTCGGTGCATTTCCTCAGTCCGCTCGACGCCGTGCGCCTGCGCCTCCTGCACGCGCAGGCCGCGTACCACCGGGTCGTCGAGCATGAACAGAAGGTCGCTGCGTTCCTGCTCGCATTTCGTCAGGGCGCTGATTACGACAGCCCGAACTATCGTTGGTTTGCGCAGCATTACGCGCGCTTCCTCTACATCGATCGGATTGTCGTCGACGCCAGCGCGCGCGGACTCGGCTTCGGCGCGCAACTGTACGAGGACATCCTCATGTTCGCGGCGGCGACGAATGCCGCGCGCCTGACTGCCGAATTCGACGTCGAGCCGCCAAACCCTGTCTCGGCGGCTTTCCACCAGCGTTTTGGTTTCCGCGAGGTCGGCACGCAGTGGATCGGTGGCGACAAGAAGCAGGTGTCGCTGCAGGCGCGCGAGGTTGATGTCCTAGCCACGCGGTCCGGTATGATCGCACCACCATAGAGCCGTCATTCCCGCGGAAGCGGGAATCCATCTTGTTTTTGCGCTGCAGAAAACAGGATCAAAATGGATTCCCGCGTTCGCGGGAATGACGTCCCAAACAAATTTCCCTGGGGACACAATGAGTCTTATCCAGCAACTGACGCGCCACAAGAGTATCGAGCAGCTGCAGGCCGAAGTCGGCCAGCGCCGCGATTTCCGCCGTGTGCTCGGCCTGTGGCAGCTGACCGCGATCGGCCTGGGCGGGATCATTGGTGTCGGCATCTTCGTGCTCGCCGGCCAGCAGGCCGCGGCCAATGCCGGACCGGCCGTGGCGCTGTCGTTCGTTCTCGCCGGCATCGCCAGCGCGGCGGCCGCACTGTGCTATGCCGAATTCGCCGGACTCATTCCGGTCACCGGCAGCGCCTACACTTACGGCTATGCCGTGCTCGGCGAGGGGGTTGCCTGGCTGATCGGCTGGGACCTTCTGCTCGAATATGCGCTGATCGTTGCGGCCGTTGCGAGCGGCTGGTCGGGCTACGTGCTGAATCTGCTCGACGCGGTCGGCATTCACCTGCCCGAAGCGCTGCGTGGCGCGCCCGATTCCGGGCCCGGCCGCTACTTCAATCTCATTGCCGCAGTCGTGGCGATGGCGGTCGCGGTGTTGCTGACGATGCGCACTGAATGGGGCGCGCGCGCCAATACGCTGATCGTGGCGATCAAGGTCGTCGCGGTCGTGCTCGTGATATGCGTCGGCGTGTTTTATGTCAATCCGGCGAACTGGCATCCGTTCGTTCCGGAACGCATCGTCGATGCGCAAGGCGTCGGCCACTTCGGCTGGCCCGGCGTCGTGACCGCCGCGGCCGTCGTGTTCTTCGCCGTGTTCGGCTACGACACGCTGACCACGGCCGCCGAGGAGGCGAAGAACCCACAGCGCGACCTGCCGCGCGCGATCCTGCTGTCGCTCGGCATTTCGATGGCGCTGTACATCACGATCACGCTGGTGCTGACCGGCATGGTGCCGTACACCCAACTCGGCACCGATGCGCCGGTCGCGCAGGCATTCCAGTCGCTCGGCATGAAGTGGATCGGCGCGGCGATTTCGGCCACGGCGATTGCCAGCATTCTTAGCGTGATCTTCGCGTTCATGCTCGGCGCAGCGCGCATCTGGTTCGCGCTGGCGCGCGACGGACTGCTGCCCGGCTGGTTTGCCAAAGTGCATCCGCGCTACGGCACGCCGCATCGACCGACGATCGCGCTCGGTGTGTTCACGGCCCTGGTCGCCGGCCTGTTTCCGCTCGGCGAAGTCGCCAAGCTCGTCAACATCGGCGTACTCTCGGCGTTCATCGTGATCTGCTCGGCAGTGCTGCTGCTGCGTGTGCGCAAGCCCGAACTGCCGCGCGCGTTCCGCACGCCGTGGGTGCCGGTCGTGCCGGTGATCGGTATTCTCTTCTCGATCTGGCTGTTGACCGAACTTGCGTTCCTCACCTGGATGGTGTTCCTCGGCTGGGTCGCGCTGGGCACACTGGTCTATTTCGCCTACGGTATCCGCCACAGCAAACTGGCGGGGCGCTGAGGACTTCACGCGTGGCACGCGAACAGAAGCAAGAGCATTTTTTAAACGCGGATGGACGCCGATGTCGCGGATGAACGCGGATAGAGCAGAGACAGATTGACAATGAAGAGCTTTTTTTCATCCGCTCTTATCCGCGTTCATCCGCGTGATCCGCGTTAAAAATTGCTTCTATGCCCGCATTCGCCTATCAAGCTCTCGACAACGCCGGCAAGACGCAGCGCGGCGTCTTGCAAGGCGATACGGCGCGAGCGGTGCGCGGCGCGTTGCGCGAACGCGGACTCAATCCGCTCGAAGTTTCGCCGCTCGAGCAGGGCGGGGAGAGAACTTCGCTGTTCCAGCGCGGGCTGAGCAGCGCGCAACTCGCGCTGCTGACGCGCCAACTCGCGACGTTGCTGCGCGCCGGGCTGCCGGTCGAAGAAGCGCTCGGCGCGCTATCGGAGCAGAACGACGACACGCGCGCGCGCGCGCTCGTCGTCAATCTGCGCGCGCGCGTCATGGAGGGCTCGAGCCTGGCGTCCGCGCTCGCCGACGCGCCGGAAAGTTTTCCGGAAATCTATCGCGCCTCGATCGCGGCCGGTGAGCAGTCGGGGCGCCTGGACCAGGTGCTCGCTCGCCTGGCCGACTACAGCGAGGCGCGCGACGCGCTGAACCAGAAGATCTGGGCGGCGCTGGCGTATCCGCTGTTGCTGACGCTGGTGGCGCTCGGCGTCGTCGCCGGCTTGCTCGCCTACGTCGTGCCGCAGATCGTTGGCGTGTTCACGCAGATGCACCAGGTACTGCCCTGGCCGACGCGCGCGCTGATCGCGCTGAGCGCGTTCGCCCGCGCCTGGGGCGTGCTGTTTCTGCTCGTGCTGGTCGCCGCCGCGATCGGCGGGCGTATCGCCGTGCGCACGCAGCGCGCACGCATGGCCTGGCACGCCTTCCTGCTGCGGTTGCCGTTGTTCGGCCGGCTCGTGCGCGCCGCCAATACCGCGCGTTGCACGCGCACGCTTGCCTTGCTGACGGCGAGCGCGGTGCC
>DASRTK010000085.1:0-10919 GCA_035655975.1 Rudaea sp. | reverse complement strand
CGCGACTTCGCGGTCCAGGCTCAGCTGGCGCGCGCGATAAACGACGCCCATGCCGCCTTCGCCGACGAGTTCGAGCAGTTCGTAGTCGCCGAAGCGGCGCTGGGTTTCGTCGGAAAGGTCGAGGTCGAGCGTGTCGGATGTCACGAACGCCAGGTGCCGACCTGGATCCATGCCCGACGTCGTCAGCGCAGTTTCTTCGCGCCGATTCAGGCTGCCGAAGGCCAAATTCGCCAGCCGCGCGCGGCCCCCGCGGGGCACCGCGGAGTGGATATCGAGGGGCGCGCCGACCGCGACGCGCGTAGCGTCGCTCGACGTATTCATCCGCCCTCCCTCAATACCGCATAAAGCGACTGTTGTTCGGCGAGCAGTTCGTCCGCCGATGCCACCGTGTCGGCAAGTTCCACGTCGATAAGTTCGCGAAACCGTTGTCGCAGACGCTTCATCGCCACGACGACGGCGAGTGGTTTGGTCTTGAGGCGTCGGGCCAGATCGGTGGTTTCCGCCCCGGATGGGTCCTGGGCAAGGAAAGGCTCCAGCGCCTCGAACATGTCCAAGTGTCCGGTCTCGCGCGCCTCCTCGCGCAGGCCCGCCAGCGCGCGCGCCAACAGCTCCAGTGCGAAACTCTGCTGATACGCTTGCTCCGGCGATCGCGCAGCGGCATTGTCGCGCTGGTTGCGCGATTCGAGATCCTGCGGCGGATCGGCCAGTTCGGCGACCGGCTCGGTGACTGCGCTGCGCCAGTCGCTGGAAAGAAATTCGTGCAGACGAGCCAGCAGGTACTGGCGAAATTGTCCCTGTGCGTGTGTCGTTCCCTGTTCGCGAAAATGCCGGAACAGGTGCTGCAGGAAGCTCTGGGTGATGTCGTTGGCAACCGCCGGTGAGTGCCCGCACTGACGCACATAAGCGTAGATCGGATACCAGAAGCGCAGACACAGCTGGATGAGTGCGTCACGCGCATTCGTGGCCCGCGGCGTGTCCGCCTGCATGACCATCGACCAGTGCGTGTTTGCGAAGTGCTGCCGGGAGTTCTCGTTTGGCATGACCAGGCCTGTTCTGCGAGCTTGTTCGAGTCGTAGTGCAGGATCCGGCACTACCGATTACGTGCGCGTTTCGGGGTGGAGAAAATGCTGACCTGCGTGCGGAGGCCTCCTCGCGATCACATCGCCGGGCCGAATGCGTGCCGAAGCTCGCGCAGTTCGATCTCGAGGCCCGCGCGATCCGCGGCTGTCTGGGCAACCTCTTCCTGCACCAGTTCGCTCAGGCGCCGCCGCAGCCGGTGGACCGATACGGCGATCGTGTTGCGCCGCATGTCCAGTCTTGCCGCCACGCGAGCGTAATCCTCGTCATCGGGCGCCTCTATGAGGAAATGACGCAGCTGGTCGAACAGTTCCTGTTTTTCCGCGAACTGCGCTTCGTTTCTAAGGCGGCGCATTGCCGCGTCGAGGATGACCAGCGCCCAGGCCTGGTCGAATGCCGCTTCCGGCGTTTCGTCCGTGGCGGGATGCGAGGCGTTGTCGTCCGCGACGTTGTCGATCGACTCGAAGGAAACCCCGCCGCCGCGCTTCGCCGTATTGGCTGCTTCGGTGTGGTTGGCCAGGAAATGCCGGATGGCTGTCAGCAGGTAGGCGCGGAACCTTCCACGCGCAGGATCCGCGGCGGCGTAGTCTTCACGTTCGAGAAAAAGGGCGAAGAAGGCCTGGGTCAGGTCCTCGGCGACATCGTTGCGATAGCCGCGACCGCGGATGAAGGCTAGCACGGGCGCCCGGTACGCCCGGCACAGCGACTCCAGCGCGGCGCGTGCATCTTGGCCATTTCCTTTGGCCTGAAGCACGATGCTCCAGCGCGTCGTGTGAAAGTGGCTCATCGCGCGCGGCTCCCCCCGCAGGCTCCGATCGCTGTCGCGGCCATTATGCACCCGATGTATTCCCGAAAGGCAAGCCTCGCGACGGCAATCGCCGGGTACTGGAGGACCGGCGGCCGACGACAAACGCGCTGTCGCGGTCGCGCGGCTTCAGTTGGTGGTTGCGGTCGCTTTGCCGGTAGTGAAGCGCGACAGTCGCGGCGACTGACGAAAGCACCTGTAACCGGCGATGCGGATTCCTTCATGCATGGATGAGCCACGTGTGCATCCCGCGCACGAGCGCTGAAGCCGGAGGTATTGCCCATGTCCGAACGTCCACGAAATCCGCCAGCTACGACCGTCGCCGCCAGACAGCAGCGCCGCTTGCGGCGCACAGGTCTGGCCAGCGCACTCACGTTGGGAATTCTCGCTGGTGTCGCGAATGCCGCAACGTACAGCGCATCCAGCGAAGCCGATCTGATACAGGCGATAAACAGCGCCAACGCAAGCGCCGGCGCCGACACGATCAAGATCACCGCAGACATCATGTTGTCTGCGGCGTTGCCGGCAGTCACCGAGGCGCTGACTTTGCAGGGAATCGGCGGCCAGCGCGCCATCGCGCGCGATGACACGGGCAGCAATGCCTGCGCGCCCACGGCGACCAATGCCTTTCGCCTGATCGACGCGAGCGCAGATTTGACGCTAAGCAACCTCAAGCTCAGCGGCGGCTGCAACCTCGTCGATCAAGGCGGCGCCGTTCGTGTGCAGCATGCCGCGCTGCGGCTCGAAAACAGTACCGTTACCGGCAATCGCACGTTCGTCGATAATCCGGACTATCACTACGGTGCCGGCGTCGGCGGTGGCGTCGCAGCACTCTACGGCAGCCTGGCTCTCGTCGACAGCGTGGTAAGCGGCAATGGCACGCGCGGCAATCTTGCGTGTGGCGGCGGCGTGGCCGCCTTTCTCAGCGACCTGCGGGTCGTTCGCAGCACGATCAGCGGAAACCACACCAGCGGTCCGGGCTCGTACGGCGGTGGCATCTACGTATTAGGCAACTATCCGGTTTTGACGACCGTATCAGTGAGCGATAGCGCATTCACGAACAACAGCACCAGCGGCGCCTACGCTAACGGTGGCGGCCTGTCGGCATATGGCGTAGGGACGACGACGATCGTTGCCAGCCAGTTCACTGGAAACAGCGTCAGCGGCTACATCAATGATCGCGGAGGCGGGATCAATATCAGCAACCCCCCGTTCCTGGATGGTGCGACGACGACTATCGACCGCTGCACCATCAGCAACAACTCGATCGCCTCCGATTCCGGCTGGGGCGCGGGACTGCGCTTGGTCGGTGGCCTCGTCAGCATCAGTTCGAGCAGCGTGATCAACAACCGGATCGACGCCAGCGACAGGGCGCGTGGCGGCGGGATCTGGATCGAGGACGCCAACGCGACGCTGACGAACACGACCGTCTCCGGCAACGAAGCTAGCGGATCGGACGTTGGCAGTGGCGGCGTGAGCATTCTCAGCGAAGCACCCAATACCATGTCGTTGTCGGTCTACAACAGTACGATTACCGGAAACCGCGGGTTGGGCGGCACCGGGGGAATCTGGTTGCAGCGCGAGAACGACGCCTCGGTTCCCCCGCGCCTTACGCTCGAGAGCACGATTGTTGCTGGCAACACTGGGCAGGACGGTTTCGATGAAATCGGTTTCGGATTCACTCACGATCCCGTGCCAGCGCCCGCCTCGCCAGTCGTTGTCGCGAACCACAGCCTCATTCAGGGCAAGGTCGACGTTGGGGCGACGGGCACGTACACGCCCGATGCAACGACCGTCGCGCTGGCCGGACTCGATCCGCTGCTGCTGCCACTCGCCGACAATGGCGGTCCAAATCCGACGCACGCTCTCGGCTGCGGCAGTCCGGCGGTCAATGCGGGAAGCAACGTGATTCCGCTCAAGTGGGATCAGCGTGGCAACGGATTCCCGCGCAAGACCGGACAGAATGTAGACATCGGCGCCGTCGAAACACGCTGCCAGTAGGGTGGGCCTTGGCCCACCGCTCTGCGCTTTTACGCCAAAAGAAGGGCGGCGACCCAGGTGCCAGGGCGGGCCTCGGCTCGCCGCTCTTCGCTTCAACGCCAAAAGAAGACGGTGGGCCAAGGCCCACCCTACGTGTGGATGAACCGCCCGCCGCCGAACACCCAGTTCTCCCAGCGCGTTTCCTTGAACACGATCATGACGTTGTCGGCGACGAGCTTCAGTGGTTCGGCGGTCAGCGCAGCGAGAATGTCCGCGACGATCTTCTTCTTGACCTTGACACTGCGGCCTTCGGAGAAAAGGATTTCGATCAGAGCGAAGTCCGCATTGCGCGGTGAGGCCAGATCCGGGTAACTCGGGTCGAAGCGGAAATCGGCCGCGTCGAGTTCGAGCACGCGCTGGAAGCGATCGGCGAGCGGCACGCCGGACGCGACGAGCGCGCCGTGCACGGCGGCGAGCACGCCCGATTTGAATTCAGTCGTCTTGGGTTTTTGAACGGTCAGTGTGATGAGAGGCATTGCGAGCTCCGTGAAGGGGAGAAGGATTTGCTTCAGTTTCGTCTGCTAGGCGATCGCCGGTTGCAGACGCGGCGCCGGTCCGCGCCGGATCCATAACGCCATGACCGCCGAGACGAGGCACGCCATTCCGGCGAGCACGAACGCCTCGACATAATGGTTGGTCTGCACGCGCAATACGCCAGCACCGAACGCCGCGACCGCCGCGCCCATCTGGTGCCCCGCGCCGATCCAGCCGTACACGATCGGGCCGCGCTCGGCGCCGAACTGCGCCGTCGTCAGACGCACGGTTGGTGGCACGGTCGCTATCCAGTCGAGGCCGTAGAACATCGTGAACAGGCCCAGGCCGTAGAAGCTGAAGTCCGAATACGGCAGGTAGAGCAGCGACAGTCCGCGCAGTCCATAGTAGATGAACAGAAGCCGGCGGTTGTCGTAACGGTCCGAGAGCCAGCCCGAGAACGTCGTGCCGATGATGTCGAACACGCCCATCGCCGCGAGCATGCCGGCGGCCTGGACTTCCGGGATGCCGTTGTCGGCGCAGAATGCGATCAGGTGCGTGCCGATCAGGCCGTTCGTGCTCAGGCCGCAGACGAAGAACGTCAGGAACAGCAGCCAGAACGTGCGCGTGCGCGCAGCCTCGGCAAGCGCGCCGAACGCGGCGGCGATCGGATTGGCTCTTGTCGCGGCAACCGGATCTGGCGCAGTCGCGCCATAGCGGTGCAGGCCGACATCGACCGGGCGCTCGGGCATGAAGAAGAATACAAGTGGAATAAGCAACAACGCGGCACCGCCGACGATCCAGACGACGACGCGCCAGTCCTGGCGTGAAACGACCCAGGCCAGCAGCGGCAGGAACAGCAGTTGCCCGGTCGCCGTGCTCGCCATCAGCAGTCCGAGCACGCTGCCGCGGCGCGCATCGAACCAGCGCGTGACGATAGTGACGCCGAGCACCATCGCCATCGTGCCGGTGCCGAGTCCGGCGAGCACGCCCCAGGTCAGCGCGAGTTGCAGCGGTGTGCGCACGAATGCGCTGCCACCCATTGCCGACGCGAGCAGAACCAGCGCTACGATCATCGTGCGGCGCACGCCGAAGCGCTGCATCGCCGCCGCGGCGAACGGACCCATCATGCCGAACAGGAACAGGCCGATCGAGACGGCAAGAGTGATCTGGTCGCGGCCCCAGCCGAACGCATGCTCGAGCGGGACGATCAGCACGCTCGGCGTGGCGCGGATGCCGGCGACGACGAGCAGGGTCAGGAATGTCAGCGCAGCGACGATCCAGGCGTAGTGCACGCGGCCCTGCAGGCGCTTGGCGAGTGGGAATCTCATCGGCAGCCTCTCTTGCTGCTTGCATACTGCGATAAAGGAGTATATACACCCATTTATGAAATGGCAATCATCCTGCGTTTGCGTGAACCTGCGCCGTGCCGCGCGCGCGGTCAGCCAGGTCTATGACGAAGCGCTGGCACCGTCTGGCATAAAGATCACCCAGTTCTCGCTGCTGCGAGCGGTCGAGCGCAACGAGCCGGTCGCGATCAGTGTTCTGGCCGAGGAACTCGATCTCGAGCGCACGACGATGGCGCGCAATCTCGCACCGCTCGAGCGCGATCGCCTGGTGACGCTGGCGCCGGGCAGCGATCAGCGTGTTACCGAAGTGCGGCTCACCCCGAAGGGCAGGGCAGCGGTCGTCAAGGCGCTGCCGCTATGGCAGAACGCACAGGCAGAAATTGCCGGCTTGTTGGCATCCGGCCGCCTCGAGCAGTTGCGCGAGATAGCCACGGAGGCGACAGCAGTCGCAGCGCGGCTGCGTGACAGGCAAGGTGAAGGGCGCGCGCGGATAAAGCGCAAGCGCTGAGCGCAGATGTGCCGGCCGAAAGGCCTGGGTGGCGGAGGCTTGCGGTTTACGGTTTCGCCAGCATCGGTTTGACGACATTGAAGTCGCCGTCGTTCGGCGCCGGCTTGATGCCCAGTATCGCCGCTAGCAATGGATAAACATCCACGTTGTCGAATTTTGGCACGACGAGACTGCGCTTGAACGCGGGTCCGTGCGCGACGAACAGCGCGCCCATGGCCGGATCGTCGTTGTCATAGCCGTGCTCGCCGAGCGAGACGTGATGGTTCGGGTCGTCCATGAACTTCTGCGTATTGATGAACCAGCCATCGTTGGCCAGGCACAGTAGCGGCGGGATGCGCGGGTTGCTCCCGTAGTGCAGGCGCGCGGGGACCGCTGACTTCTTCCAGCATGTCATATGGTCGTGCGGCGCAAGCAGTGCGCGTTCGACTTCGGCCTCGTGTCCCGGCTTGGCAGCCAACCCGGCGAGTACTCCCGTGGCAATCACGTCGACATCCTTCAGGTCGATGGTCCGGTCGAGCACTTCGACCTTGTCGGCGCCGGCCAGCGCCTGTCCATGGTCTGAGAGGACAACGAGGTTCGCCGTATCGGCCAAGCCGCGCTGCTTCAAGCCTTCGAGAAGGTGCGCGAGTGCGACATCCACCTGCCAAAGAGCGGCATCGGCTTGTGCGGAGCCGGGCCCGAATGTGTGGCTGGTGCGATCGACTTCATCGAAGTAGATCGTGACGAAGGCCGGACGTTGCGGCTCCGGAAGATCGAGCCATTCCAGCGCCTGGGCAACGCGCGCCTCGGAACTCAGCGTGATGTCGAAATGCAACCAATGTTCCGGGCGCACGCCGTCGATCGCCACGTCCGAGCCTGGCCAGAAGACGGTCGCGGCATGCAGGCCCTGCTTCTCGACGCTGACCCACAGCGGTTCGCCACCCCACCAGGCCGGGTTGTCGATCGTCGATGCGTCTTTGTATACGAACGGGATCGCGATCGCCGGGTCGACCATGCGATTGTTGACGATCCCGTGGTGGTCCGGATACAGGCCCGTAACGATTGTGTAGTGATTGGGAAACGTCAGCGTCGGAAACGCCGGGCGCAACGCCTCCGCGCGCACGCCGCTGGCGGCCAGTGCTGCCAGGGCAGGGCTTTTGCCGCCCGCCAGATAGTCGGCGCGGTAGCCGTCGATCGAAATCAGGATCAGCGGCGAATAGGCCGGTCGCTTCGGCGCTTGCGACGTGCAGGCAGCCAGCGAACCAAACAAGGAAAAGAACAATAAACGGATGGCCGCATGCTGCGAGACAGCGAATACTCGACCCAGCAATGAACCGGTGGCCGCCGTCGCGGTGATCAGCCTGCGGCGACCCGGCATGCCGTGATGGGTATGCGCACTGGGTTGCGTACATATGCGTGAAGACCCACTTCGGGTCGTCGGGGAAAAGTTTGTCATGTCTGCATCAAGAATTACCTGCGCGATGGCTGCGATTGTACTGTGCGCTCAGGCTGCTCACGCGGATTTGCTGATTGGCGACTTTCGCGAAACCAATGGCGTCGGACCCGTGTTGCGGTACGACGACACCGCGGAAGGGGCGGCTGCGCCGAGCGGTACGTTCTACACCAACCTCAACGGCGGCGGGGATGTGCTGCACAGTGCCGCGAGCATGACATTCGAGCCGCTCGAGAACGTCATCTACGCAGCGGATTTCTATGGCCAGGCGATTCGCGTTTATCCGTCGGCCGCGAGCGGCAACGCGGCCGCGTTACGCACGCTGAATCCGTCACAGCTCGGACAGCCGATCCAGATCGCGATAAGCGTCGCGCACGAAGAACTGATCGCCGTGACGAGCAACGGCGTCGAAATATATTTGCGCTCTGCATCGGGTAGTTCGGCGTACCCGCAGCGCACACTGCCATTGAGCATCACGACCGCAGGCAGCCGTACACGATTGAACAATCCCGGCGGCATCGTTCTTCGCCCGGCCGGTGACGAGATCGCCGTCCCCGACTACGGCACTGGGGCGGGAGGCTATTTCGGCGTGGTTCTGTTCTTTTCACGCGGTGTCACCGGCAACACCGCGCCTTCGCGCACTCTTGAAGGCCCGCAGACGCTGCTCGGTATCGCCGCGTTTGGAATCTCCTACGACAAGACGCACGACGAAATCCTGGTGCTGTCGCAGGACTCGTCGCAATATCCCTATGTCTACCGGATCAGTGCGTTTGCCGGCAGCGCAAGTGGCAATACAGCCCCGCTGCGCAGCATCAGCGGCGCTAACACGCTGCTTGGGAACGTCCACGCCATTTCCTACGACGACAGCACCGAAGTGCTGTATGTAAGCGAAGGCGGAGAGAACGGCGTTCCAGCGCGAATCCTTGTCTTCGCGCGTGGCGCGAACGGTGACGTGGCTCCGGATCGCGTCATCGTCCCGAACGGCGCGAGTTTCGTGCTCCCACAAGGCATCACGTCGGTTTACGACGAACTTTTCAAGAACGGGTTCGACTAGCGGATGTTCTCCGACGACGACCATCGGCAGGCGTTTCTTCCCTCTCCCCATCGAATGATGGGGAGAGGGTAGGGTGAGGGGCAAGCCTGTCCGATTGCAGGCGCGGCAGTACTTGCACGAAGCAAACTGCAATCTTGCGCCGTCTGATCTGCGCCCCTGTATCACGCCCCCCTCACCGCAACCCTCTCCCCGTGCCTGCGGGGAGAGGGAGTCAAACGACGCAAACTCGTTACAGCGTCGCTGCGCCGAACGTATCGCAGCTCTTGATGTCGCCCGAGGCGAAGCCGGTCTTGAACCAGCGCGAGCGCTGCGCTGACGTGCCGTGCGTGAACGAATCCGGCACGGCATAACCGCGCGACTGTTTTTGCAACGTGTCGTCGCCGACCGAGGATGCGGCATTCAACGCTGCTTCGACATCGCCGGCCTTCAGCCAGTCCAACTGCGCTTGCGAGCGGTTACCCCATACGCCGGCGAAGCAATCTGCCTGTAGCTCAAGACGCACCGATGTGCCGCTGGCGCCTTCCGAGGGCCGGCCGCCGACGCGCTGCATGATGCCGAGCTGGTTTTGCACGTGATGACCGACCTCGTGCGCGATCACGTAAGCGCGCGCGAAATCGCCTTGGGCGTGAAAGCGCGTGTCCATCTCGTGGAAGAAGTCCAGGTCCAGATACACGCGGTGATCGTTCGGGCAGTAGAACGGACCCATCGATTCGGATGCGCGCCCGCACGCCGACTGCACCGCGCCGTGGAACAGCTCGAGCTTGGGCTGCTCGTATTGCTGACCGCTGGCCTGGAACGCCGCGCCCCAAACGTCCTCGGTGCTGCCGAGAATGTGGCGCACGAATTTCACCTGCGGATCGGCCGCGTTCGCCGCGCGTGTCGGCGCTGGAGTGCTCTGCTGCACCTCGCTGCTGGTGTCCCCGCCGAGGAACAGCCCGAACAGGATCGGGCGCAGGCTCGGGAACATCAGCCCGACAATGACAACCAGGATGATGCCGCCGATGCCGAGATGAAACCCGCCGAAGCGCATCCCGCCGCCGACGAGGCCGCCGCCACCACTGCCGTCGTCTTCGACGACGTTGTCGCTCTCGCGACCTTTCTGCCAATCCATACCAGTTTCTCCTCGGCCTGTCCGCGAACGTGCCAGAACACTACTCCGTGAATCGCTTTTACCGCAAGCGCCTGCGAAACGCCGTTAATCGGGCGTGCAGCTAGGAAAGATGCCCAGCATCGGGCAGCCGGAGAGGGCAGGGCAGCGCACACATCTCGCCGTGATGGCGCAACGCGCTCTCGCAGGGAATGGCAGAGATCGCCAGGTGCAGCCCGGATGCTGTCAGAACTCGAGCTTCATGATCGAGAAATCATCTTCGAGCGTTTCCTCGCCGTGCATTTCCCGGACCAAGGCGAGCAATCGCTCGAGTTCGGAGGAGCCAGCGGGCACGGGGCGGGAGAGGATCTCTTCGAAACCCTTCTGGTCGAGCATGCTGCCGTCGGGCCGGCCGATTTCGCAGGTGCCGTCACTGAAGACGAACAGGCGCGACTCGTGCGGGATCACGAACGTCTGCGCCACATAGCGCGTGATCGGCAGCATGCCCAGGATCGGTCCCTTGGCGTTGAGGAGCTGAACTTCGCCGCGGCCGTCGCGCGGACCGCAGACGAGAATCGGCGCAGGATGGCCGGCCGAGGCGTATTTCATTTTTCTGGTCGGCGCGTGGTACACGCCGTACCAGATCGTGAAGTACATGTCGTTGTGCCGTTCCATCTGATACACCCGATTCATCGCATTGAGCACGGCTTCGGGATCGTGGAAATCGGTTCGCAGCAGCGCCTGCGAGCGCAACGTCTGGTTCGCGGCAACCGACAGCAGCGCCGCGCCGACGCCATGGCCGCACACGTCGAGCAGGTAGAGCGCGAAGTGGTCGTCGTCGAGCCAGTGGTAGCCGAACGAGTCGCCGCCGAGTTCCGTGGTCGGCACGAACAGCCAGTCCACGACGAACGGCTTCTCGAACGGGGCAGGCAGGCACGAGCGAACGTATTTTTCGGCTTCGAGCAATTCCTGGCGCAGGCGATTGTGCGTGACGAGCAATGCGTCGCGCGATTCGGCCAGTTGCCGATGCGCGCGTGTCAGTTCGGTGTTGGCCGCTTCGAGCTGCTCTATCAGCCGGGCCTCGCGCTCGCTGAGA
>DASRTK010000084.1:0-3029 GCA_035655975.1 Rudaea sp. | reverse complement strand
TCGGACCAGCGCGGCATCGCCCGGCCTCAAGGACCGGCCTGCGATATCGGTGCCGTCGAGCGTCGTGCAACCGAGGACTTTCTGTTCAACAACGGCTTCGAGTTCTGAAGGTGGAAGGCCGGGCGGCCGCCGGCGGTCGCCGGTGAACATTTTGCCGCCTTTGGCGCACTCAGTGTCGCGTGCGTCCGAACTCCGCGGCGTCGATGCGGTCGCAATCCGTCGGGGAATGTGGTTCGACCTCGACCCGGGCGCCGGAAACGCCAGCTGATGCAAGCGCATGGCACGAATGCCGGTCCGGAAGGCGGACGCGCGATCCGTGCACTGCGCCTGCCCAACACAACCTGCGACAATCCCGCTCATGAATCGACTGCTTTGCTATACGTTCTCGTTGCTTGCGTTCCTCGCCGCCGGCCCCCTCCACGCCGCCGACGAGGACAACCTGCTGCCCGTCGAGGAGGCGTTCAAGGTCGAGGCGCATGCCGTCGACCGCGGCACGATCAAGCTCGACTTCAAGATCGCCGACGACTACTACCTGTACCGCGAGCGCATGAAGACCAAGAGCGTCGACGCGAGCGTCACGCTCGGCGCTCTCGAATTGCCGGCCGGTGAAAAGAAGCACGACGAATTCCTCGGCGACGTCGAGGTGTACCACCACGGCCTGAGCGCGACGCAGCACGTAACCGCGCCGGCATCGGCCACCAAGGTAGCGCTGGAGTTGCGCTATCAGGGCTGCCACCAGGTCGATCCGAAGATCTGCTTCCCGCCGCAGAAAGTCGTGTTGAACATCGACCTGCCTGCCGCGGCGGCCGGCGCCGGCGCGGCTCCCACGTCGCTGAGTGCAGCACTGACGGCACCGGCGCCGGGCGCCGGAATCCTCGGTGACAACCAGCCGCTGCCCCCCGAGCAGGCGTTCGTCTACGAGGCAATCGCAACGGGCGCGAACGAAGTGCTCGCGCGATTCACGATGCCGAAGGGCTATTACCTCTATCGCGACAAGACGAGTTTCCGTCTCGCCGACAGCGCCGGCGGCAAGCTCGGCGCGCCGCGCTGGCCGGCCGGCGAACAGCATACCGATGAAAATTTCGGCGCGACGACCGTCTACTTCAACCAGGTCGAGGTGCCGTTGCCGGTTTCGCGCAGCGATGCGGCGGCGCGCAGCGTGAATGTCGAGAGCAGCTTCCAGGGCTGCAAGGAAAACAGCGTGTGCTATCCGGTCATGACGCGCCAGGTGCGCGTCGACCTGCCGGCCGCTGGCGCAACTGCTTCTTCCGCTGGCGCGAGCAGCCCGGCCGAGGCAGCTGCGCCAGCGGCCGGCGATTTCGGCGGCGAGGCCGGCCAGGTGCAGCGCGCGCTGCACGGTTCGCACCTCGCCGGGCTGTTCTGGTTCTTCGTCTTCGGCCTCGGCTTGGCGTTCACGCCGTGCGTGTTTCCGATGATCCCGATCCTGTCCGGCATCATCGCCGGCGCCGGCGACAACATATCGACCCGGCGCGCGATCGTGCTTTCGGTCGTGTATATCCTGGCCAATGCGGCGATCTTTACGATTGCCGGCGTGATCGCCGGCCTCGCCGGCAAGAACCTGCAGGCCGCATTCCAGACGCCGTGGGTGCTGTGGAGTTTTGCCGGCCTGTTCGTGTTGCTGGCGCTGTCGATGTTCGGTTTCTACGAGCTGCAGCTGCCGAGCTCGTGGCAATCGAAAATCGCGAACGTCAGCAACACGCAGTCGGGCGGCTCGCTGACCGGGGTCGCGGTCATGGGCGCCCTGTCGGCGCTGATCGTCGGCCCATGCGTAACGCCGCCGCTCGCGGCGGCCGTCATCTATATTGCGGAAACGCACGATCCGGTGTTCGGCGGCGCGGCACTGTTCGCGCTTGCGCTGGGCATGGGCGCGCCACTGATCGTGTTCGGCGCGAGCGCCGGCAAACTGCTGCCGCGCGCCGGCGCATGGATGGACGCGGTCAAGGCCGTGTTCGGCGTGACCTTCCTCGGCCTTGCGATCTGGATGCTGTCGCGCATTCTCGATGGCGTCTGGATCATGCTGATGAGCGGCGCGCTCGCCGTGGCTTGCGCGATCTATCTCGGCGCGCTCGAACCGCTGCCGGAAGGCGCTTCGGGCTGGCGGCGGCTGTGGAAGGCGCTCGGCGTGGTCCTGCTGATTGGCGGTGCCGCCGAACTGGTCGGCGCGGCAGCCGGATCGAACGATCTGCTGCAACCACTGCATGGGTTAAGCGCAGGTACCGGCGTGGCAGCAGGTGATGCGGCGACGTTGCCGTTCAAGCGCATCAAGACGAACGCCGATGTCGATCGCGAACTCGCGGCGGCCAAGGCGGCCGGCAAGCCCGTCATGCTCGACTTCTACGCGGACTGGTGCGTGTCGTGCAAGGAAATGGAAAAGTTTACTTTTTCAAAACCCGAAGTGCGCGCGGCACTGTCCGGCTTCGTCCTGCTGCAGGCCGACGTCACCAAGAACGACGACGACGATCAGGCACTGATGCGCCGCTATCACATTGTCGGGCCACCCGACACGCTGTTTTACGGCGCCAACGGCGGCGAAAAGCCGGCGTTGCAGCTGGCCGGATTCGAGGACACGGCGAAATTTCTCGCGCGTGTTGCGGCGGCAACGAAGTAAGTTCCCCATCGACTCTTCAGGACGCTCCTCGTTCAGAGAGGTGCGATGTTGCTACTTTTTGCTCGTCATTCCAGCTAAAAGCTTCGGAGAGCGGATACATGGCTTAAAATAGACGCATGTTCGATCGCTCCAATCTGATTGTCGTCGCCGTCGCGATTCTCGGCGCGGTTCTGGGCTTGCTCGCTGGTGGCTTTTATCGCCAAGCCCCGGAAATGCCGGCGCCACCTGGTGTTTCGGTGCTGCGCAAGGGCGACATGCGTGCCGATCCGGCACTGGCCGACCTCGAGGGCCAGCCGCGCCGCCTCGGCGAGTGGGATGGCCGGCTCGTGCTCGTCAACTTCTGGGCGACATGGTGCGGACCCTGCCGCGACGAAATGCCGCTACTCGACCATTCCGGAGC
>DASRTK010000083.1:0-7247 GCA_035655975.1 Rudaea sp. | reverse complement strand
GGCCGCGGCGTCCGGCTCTGGTATTCGAGGTCGCCACCGAGGTCGCTGCCGCCGATGCGCGCGGTGAAGTTCTGGTAGCGCAGTTTCTTTTCGCCTCTCTTGAAGCTGCCGACCAGACGGCCTTCCATCGCGTATTTCGGCGAATTCGGCATCGTGATGCTCGCGATGGTGTAAAGCTCCGACAGGTTGCTGCCGGACACCCACAAGTGCAGGTCGAGCGAATCCAGGTCGAGCGGCTCGACAAGCGTACCAACGAAAGCGATCCGTGTGGCGCCGATGCGGACATCCGCCTGCATCGGGAACGGCTGATCCTGGTTTCTCAGAAAGAACACGCCACCGACCTTGCCCGTCCCCTTGAACGGTTCCTTCGCATAGGTGCCCTCGGCAGCCCACGAAAATGCATAGCTCTGCGGCGCCTTGCCGTTCTGCTTGCGCTCCTCGACGCGCTTGGCGACGCGTTGTTCGAGCCGCTGGCTTCCCTTCGCGCCAATCTGCTGCGCAATTTCCTCGCGCGACTGGCGGATCTGCTGCGTCACCAGATCGTCGAACGCGATCGACTGGCCGAGCGCCTCGACCTTGCCGCTGACATCGATCGCCTTGCCGTGATCGACAAACGTGAACTTGCCTTCGTCCAGCGCGATGCGCCCGATGTCGAACGTCCACAGCGACGGCGTGCCGTCGTCGGTGAACGTCCAGTTGTCGCGGCCGTCACCGAGCCGCTCGAGATTTGCGTTCGGCGCGACGAATCGCATCCGGTCGATGAACACGCGGTGCGTCAGCAGCGGCAGGATCGCCAGATCGAACTCGACGCGCTGCGCCGTCCCGAGTTCATGCGCCTTGCCCCACTGGATATTACCGACACTGACTTTTTCCGCGGTGACGTGCGGCGTCGGCACCCAGCTGCGCCAGCCATCGAGTTCGGAATCGCGGCGCCACTCCAGGCCGAGGTTGCCATCGACCGCCAGTGATCGTCCGATCGCCTGCGACACCGTCGCGACAACCCACGGCTTCGCGCGGTTCCAGTCGAACGTGGCGACGACGACAACCGCAATGAAGACAAGCACAACAATTGCGCCTGCGATGCCGAGCAGTAGCTTGCCTTGGCGTTTCACCTGCGAGATTTCCTCCAGTCGGGCGGCTTGTCCTGTTTTACGCACCCGATGTGGAGAGACAGCTGAACGGCAGGCGGGCTGTTCCGCAAAATAGCCGTTCGCGCCACGATTCGGTTCAGGTATGACCGAGCCGGGTTCGCTGCCGCCAGCCGCGCCAGCATGCCACCGTGCGCGCGCCGATCGACGGCGGAATCGGCAAGATCACGCTGCCGCCGGGCGACTTCCTCGCGACCGGCCCGGCGGCGATACCGCCGGTAGCGACGAAGACATTGTGGATCGACGCGAATTTCAAGGAAACCGACCTGACCCACGTCGGCGCCGGCCAGCCGCGACGATCGAAGTCGATGCCCATCCGGGCAAAAAAGTGAAACGCGCAGATTGCCTCGATCAGTCCGGCCTCGGGTTCGGAGTCCTCGCTGCTGCCGGCCCAGGACGCGACTGTCAACTGGGTGAAGATCGTGCAGCGCATTCCGCTGCGCGTGGCGATCGATGATCCGGGCGCGGACCCGATCCTGCGCGCCGGCATGAGTGCCATTGTGGAAATTGATACCGGAAAGCAGAACTCGCTGCTCGGCCGCCTGCAGCCGATTTGCTGCGTCGCATGGTGACACGAATCCCAGAAACGATTACTTTCTGCCACGCGTTGAATGTTAGCGCTAACAAAACAGTCCACCGAACCACCCGCTCTCACGCTGGCTGGGTTCGAGAGCAGGGGGGTGGGTGCCATGTGCCCAAGGGGCCCCGCAAGGGGCGAAATGATAAGTAGTTACCTGACCGGGGAAAAAAACACATGAAACACAACAACAGCGACAAGCTGGCGAAACTGAAGTCGAAAGCCCTATTCGTGTTCGTCGGCGGCGTGGTGGTGGTGAATCCCGCTTTCGCTCAGGACGCGCGGGTGGGCGCAGACGACGCCCAGACGATGGGTACGATAGAGGTGACCGGCCTTCGCAACAGCCTTGAGTCTTCGATGAACATCAAGCGCGATGCGACCGGTATCGTGGATGCGATCAGCGCCGAGGATATCGGCAAATTCCCGGATACCAACCTGGCCGAAGCGTTGCAACGCATTACCGGCATCTCGATCGAGCGCCGCGACGGTGAAGGCGCACAGGTTACCGTGCGCGGATTCGGCCCGGAGTTCAACATGGTGACGCTCAACGGTCGTCAGATCCCGGGCGCCGAGGGCTTCTCCAACGGCGACCAGATCACCGGCGGCGTCGGTTCCGGCACGCGCGCGTTCAACTTCGCGCAACTGTCCGCGGATGCGATCAGCGGCGTCGAGGTGTACAAGACCGGCCGTGCCAACGCGCCGTCGGGCGGCATTGGCGCCACCATCGACATCCAGACTGCACGCCCGCTCGATCGCAACGGACTGGTCGCCAGCGCCGGCGCCAAGCTGCTCAAGGACGAGTCGCAAACCCTCGGCTCCGACGTCACCCCCGAGGTGACCGGAATCTTCAGCTACGCCAACCCCGACAAGACCTTCGGCATCGGCATCAACGGCAGTTACCAGAAGCGCCACGGCGGCGACGTGGAGTCCACTGAAAACGCGTGGAACATCCGCACCTGGCCTGATTCGGGGATTCCTTCCCAACTCGGTTCCGGCACCGTGGTCACGAATGCGCCGAAGTCGGGACAGCTTTACGCCATCCCCAACGACCTGCGATATGCGTTCTCCGACTTCGAGCGCGAACGCGTCAACGGCCAGGCGGTCATGCAGTTCAGGCCGATGGACAGCCTGACCCTGACGCTCGACTACACCTACTCGACGAACAAGATCGAGCAGAACCGCGGCGAGCAGACCATGTGGTTGAACCAGGGCGGCGGCTTCACCGCAATCAACTTCGACACCAGCACTCCGATCGCGGTGCCGGTCTACCTGCGTGAAGTGACTGGCAGCAAGGACTTCGGCTACGAACAGCAGTTCAACAACCAGAAGTACAAGCTTGGTTCGCTGGGCTTCAATGCCGCGTGGGACGTCAACGACCGCTTCAAACTGAAGTTCGACGCGCACGATTCGGAGAACAAGAGCCTGCCAAACGACCCGGTCACCGGCGGCAGCGCGACTTTCTTCTCTCTGGCCGGCACCAATGCGGACGCGCCGCCGCGCAACTGCACCGGGCCCTACTGCGGCGGCAACTGGTCGCAGGAATTCTTCTTCAACACCGGCCTGCCGATCGCCACGCGTACCTGGTATCCGAACTTGAGCGATGCCAACACCAACACGGGCGGCACGGTCAACCCGAATTTCCCGGCGGGGCAACTGGGCTCTCAGGTCCGGCGCATCTGGATGACGAGCCAGACGAGCGAAGTCAAGCAGGGGCGCCTCGACGGCGAATGGGATTTCGACAATAGCCGCTTCAAGTTCGGTGTCGATTCGGTCAAGAATAGCCTGACCCGGCAGAACAGCAATGACAGTTACGCCGCACTGGGCGACTGGGGTGTGGCCAACGTCGGCAACGAGCCGGGCATGGTCGCATTGCTGAACCCAATCAGCATCTCCAGCCTGTTCAACGACTACAGCACGAAGGGCATCCCGCCCGGTGCGTGGTGGGGCAACGCCTCGGCACTCGCGGCGTGGGCCGCCCAGGCCTACGGCGTACCGCTCACCTACAACCACAATCTGGCCAGCAACAACGAAATCGAGGAAAAAACCAAGGCCGCCTATCTGCAATACGAGTGGCAAGGCGAACTGGCCGGCAAAACGGCCAGCCTGGTTGCCGGCGGGCGCTACGAGAAGACCGACGTCAACTCCACGTCGGAGATCAGTATCCCGCAGGCGGTCGTCTGGCAGGACGACAACGACTTCACCATCACCCAATCGTCCGCAGTCCAGCCGTTCAGCGAGAAATCGAGCTACAACTACTTTTTGCCGAACCTGGACTTCAGCCTCGATTTCAATGACGAGATGAAGGGACGCGCCTCAATCAGCAAGACCATCGCCCGGGCCCCAATGGGCAATCTCTATGCGGGGCCAACGCCAAAGGCCCCGACCGGCTCGGTGCTGGTGGCCGAGTCCATGCGTGGTTCCGGCGATTCGCAGAACCCGGCGCTGAAGCCGCTGGAATCCAACAACATCGATCTGGCGTTTGAGTGGTATTTCGCCAAATCCAGTTACGCATCGCTGACCTTGTGGGGCAAGCGGGTCGACAACTTCGTCGGCAACACCGTGGTGCAGGAAAGCCTGTACGGACTGCGCGACCCGACTTCTGGCCCGGACGCGCAGAAGGTACTGGACTTCCTGCGAAGCCAGGCCTGCATCACGCAGGTCAGCGCCGCTGGCAACGACCCCGCCCGCTGCTCGGCCAACAACGTCGCTCTGTTCACCGGACTGGCGATGCTGCGCAACGCGGCCGCGACCGGGGGACTGTCGAAGTTCAACGGCAGCGACGCGCAATGGCAGCAGATGGCGACCGCGTACGACCTGGTCGGCAATCCCGACGACCCGCTGTACTCGTTCAACGTCAACACTCCGATCAACCAGCACAAGGCCAACCTGCACGGATTCGAACTCGGTTGGCAGTACTTTTTCGGCGAGAGCGGGTTCGGCCTCCAGGCCAACTACACCAAAGTCCTGGGCGACGTGAGCGTCAACAATTATGCGCAGCCCGGCGTGAACCAGTTCGCGCTGACCGGCCTTTCCGACACCGCCAATGCGGTGCTGATGTACGAGAAATACGGCTGGTCCGTGCGCCTGGCCTGGAACTGGCGCGACAAGTACCTGATCGCGGCGAACCAAGAGGGGTCCAATACCAACCCGTACTACGTCGAGCCGTACCATCAGCTGGACGTGAGCGTGAACTACGCGCTCACCGACCGCTGGTCGTTCTCCTTCGAGACGATCAACGCGACCGGCGAGGACATCCGCTGGAGCAACCGCACCACGCTGATGATCGACAAGCTGCTCGACCAGAGTCCGCGCTACCTGATTGGGGCACACTACAAGTTCTGAACGTCGCGTGTCCTTTGCCTCGGGGGAAACTCTGCGTCGCGCAGAGTTTCCCCGTTATTCCTCCTCGCCGCGAATGTCGCATTGCCGCTTGCGGACGCGACAGGTTTGTGGAACGTTCGACGGACCTGGTCAATTGCTGGAAACACCATGGCCCGATACGCAGTTTTGAACAATGTGATGCATAAAGGTCTACGCGTCGTCACCCGCTTCGGCAGCGAATTCGGCGACGACGTCGGCATGGTCCCCGCGTTTCCTACCGAATACGCCGAGCTGCAGCGCGAGTACCCGATCTTCCTGCGCCGGGATCGCGACAGCGATGCGTGGCAGTCGGTCGCCTTGCTGGGCTTCGCGCAGCGCGAGAACCTGTTCGTGCAGGACGGCCGCTGGAACGCAAACTACCTGCCTGGTGCGATCGCCAAGGGCCCGTTCCTGATCGGCTTCCAGGAAACCCGGGTCGATGGCGAGCTGCGCGACGAACCGGTCATTCACGTCGACATGGAACACCCGCGCATCGGTCGCGGCGAAGGCGAAGCCGTGTTCCTGCCGCAGGGCGGGCACAGCGCCTACCTCGAACACGTCATCACCGTGCTGCGCGGCATTCGCGATGGCGCGGAAGCCGCCGGCGCGATGTTCGCTGCGTTCGATTCGTTGGGCTTGATTCATCCGATGACCGTCGAACTGAAGTTCGACGACCAGCACGGCGCCAACCTGACCGGCCTGCACGGCATCGACCGCGAGCGGCTGGCAGCGCTCGACGCCACGTCTGTGCACCGGTTGCACCACGCCGGCTACCTCGAAGGCGCGTACCTGATGCTGTCCTCGCTGCACAACATGCGCCGGCTGATCGCGGAGAAGCAGCGCCGCCTGCGCCTGCAGGACGCCGCGACGGATCACGCGGCCTGAGCGTGGACAGCATGTCCACGGCGACCACCGCGAGCGTGCGCGTGCTGGAAGGCTGCCGACCCGACGCGCTGCCGCTCGCTGAAATGCTCGCGGCGGCGCAACCGACCCTGCTCAAGGGCATCGCGCGCGACTGGCCGCTGGTGCAGGCCGGCTTGAGCTCCACGCGCGCGGCGATCGACTGCTTGCGCGCCCACTACAACGGCAAGTCGGTGCCGTATTCGTATGGCGGCCCTGACGTTGCCGGGCGACCGTTCTACAACGCCGGTTTCACCGAACTGAACTGCGAGGCGCGACATGGCGACCTCGGCCAGCTGCTCGAGGAGATCGCGGCGCGCAGCGGCGAGACGCGGCCGCCGACTTACTACGTCGCCTCGGTACCGGTCGATGGCTGCCTGCCGGGCTTTCGCGCCGGCAACGATCTCGATTTCACTCGCCACGGCATCGACGCGCCGCCGGCAATCTGGATCGGCAACCGCACGGTCGCATCGGCGCACTACGACGCGCCGAACAACATCGCCTGCTGCTGCGTCGGCCGCCGCCGCTTCACCCTGTTCCCGCCGGAGCAGATCGGCAACCTCTATCCGGGGCCGCTGGAACCGACGCCGGGCGGACAGGCTGTGAGCGTGGTCGACTTCGCCCATCCCGATTTCGAGCGATTCCCGCGCTTCCGCGACGCACTTGCGCACGCGCGCGACGTCGTGCTGGAACCGGGCGACGCGATCTTCATCCCGAGCATGTGGTGGCATCGCGTCGAAGCGCTGGACCCGTTCGGCGTGCTGGTGAACTACTGGTGGGGAAGCATGCCGGCCTGGATTCCGACGCCGATGCACACGCTCTATCACGCGCTGTGGACGATACGCGACCGCCCCGAACACGAAAAACAGGCATGGCGCGCGGTATTCGACTGGTACGTGTTCGGCCCGGCCGGGCAGGCCGGCGCACATCTGCCGGAAGCGGCGCGCGGCGCGCTCGCGCCGATCGACGAAACCCTGTCCAGGCAACTGCGGGCGATGCTGACGGAGAAATTGAAACGATGAGCAACGGTCCAATCCGCAAGGTCGTGATCGCCGGCGGCGGGACCGCCGGCTGGGCGGCGGCTGCGCTGCTGGCGCAGCAGTTCTCCGACCTGCTCGACGTCACGCTGGTGGAGTCCGAGCAGATCGGCACGATCGGCGTAGGCGAATCCACCGTGCCGCCGCTGCGCACCTTCCATCACCTGATCGGTATCGACGAGCGCGAGTTCATGCGCGCGACGGCCGCCACCTTCAAGCTGTCCA
>DASRTK010000082.1:0-6163 GCA_035655975.1 Rudaea sp. | reverse complement strand
AATCGGACAGGCAGGCCCCTCACCCTCCCCTCTCCCCATCATTCGATGGGAGGAGGGGAAGAAATAAGCGCCGGATGCGTCGCCAGCTTGACCGGCGATCAATCGAGTTCCTGCACACGGATTGTTTGCGTTGTGGCGTTCTTGCGTCTTGCCGCAACCAGTTCTTTGCGCCTTGTCGCTATTTGCCGTCGTCCGTATCGGCCATGTGGGCATCGCCTGCCGGCTCGGCCAGGGCACGCGTATCGCCCTGGGCGACCACCTCGCAGATATTTCGCAGCATGTCGAGATCCGCAGGCTTTACGATGTGATGATCAAAGCCGGCCTCCTCGGTGCGGCGTCGGTCTTCCGGCTGGCCCCAGCCGGTCAGCGCGACGAGTGTCGTCTTCCGCGAGGACGCATTCTCGCGCAACAGCTTGGCTACGTCGTATCCGCTCAGGCCGGGCATGCCGATGTCGAGGAACACGACTTGAGGCAGAAAAGCTTCGGCGGCGTCGACGACCTTGTACGGATCGCTCACGCACCGGGTCTGGTGCCCGAGCAATTGCAGGATCATGGCGAGGCTGTCGGCCGCGTCGGCGTTGTCGTCGACGACGAGCGCGCGGCAAGGCTGCTGCGTCCCGCGCGTAACGGCCGGCGCCTGCTGCGGGACGACCAATTTTTCAACTGGCCGCGGCAGTCGCACGGTGAAGCGGCTGCCGCGACCGAGGCCGTCGCTCTGCACGACCAGCTGGCCCGCGTGCAGCTCGACGATATGGCGCGCGAGCGTCAGGCCGATGCCGAGTCCGCCGCGCGTGCGCTCGAGCGTCGTGTCGACCTGCGCGAACAATTCGAAAATCCATTCGCGCTGTTCCGGGGCAAGGCCGATGCCGTGATCGACGACAGCGACATCGACCTGATCGGTGCCGGCCCCTACCAGCACGTCGATGACCGAACCGGGATCGGAATACTTCACGGCATTGCTGATCAGGTTGGCGAACACCTGGGAGATGCGCGTCGGGTCGGCGCGCAACGGAATGTCGATGATCGAGCGCTGGACGTTGAGCACGTGCGGTCCGGTGTTCAGCATCGGCGAGATCGTCTCGATCGCCGAGTCGATGATCGCATTGAGCGTGGTCGGCTGCTGCCGGATAGTCAGCTGGCCGCGGCCGATGCGGGCGACGTCGAGCAGGTCGTCGATCAGGCGCACGAGCAGCGACAGCTGGCGCGACATCGCGCCATGCATAGGATGGTCCTCGGGCGCAGCCAGCGTGAACGCGTTGACGGCATTGACGAGCGAGGCCAGCGGATTGCGCAGCTCGTGCGCGAGCATGGCGAGGAACTGGTCCTTGCGCTGGTCCTGGTCGATCAGGCGCGCCTCGATGCGCAGGCGCTCGCCGATCTCGGTCTGCAGTTGCGCGTTACGCGCCTCGAGTTCGGTGTTTGCCCGGCGCAGCGATTCGTTGAGCAGGCCCAGTTCGCGCGATTTCTCCGCGACCAGCGCGGCGTTTGCCGACGCCAGGTGGCGATTGACCGCTTCGAGTTCGCGCCGCTTGCGGTACAGCTCGGCAAGCGAGATGACTTTGCTGCGCAGGATTTCCGGGATGATCGGCACCATCACGTAGTCGAACGCACCGAGCCGGTAGCCGCGCATGCGGTCGAGGTCGGAAAGATTGATCGCCGTGATGAAGATGATCGGCGTCTTCTCGAAGCGCGGGTGCTGGTGAATCAGGTTCGCGGTCTCGAACCCGTCCAGGCCAGGCATGTTGACGTCGAGCAGGATCAATGCGAAGTCGTGCACCATCAGCAGCTTCAATGCTTCGGTGCCGGAACTCGCGTCGATCAGGTTTTCATTCAGGTCACCCAGGATCGTGCGGTAGGTCAGCAACCGCGACGGCTGGTCGTCGACCAGCAGGATGTTGACCGGTTCGGCCAATGCGGGTTGCAGCGCCAGGCCTTCTGGAATCACCGATGCAGCCATTGCCTGAGCACTCCCAGCAGTTGGTCCGTCACCACGGGTTTGGCCAGGTAGTCGGATGCTCCCGCCTCCAGGCATTTCTCACGATCGCCCTTCATCGCCTTGGCCGTCAGCGCGACGATCGGCAGGTTGCGTGATTCCGGCCGTGCGCGAATCGCGCGCATCGTATCGTAGCCGTCCATGCCCGGCATCATGATGTCCATCATGACCAGGTCGATGTCCTGGTCGGCAGCGACTTTTTCCACCGCTTCCTGGCCGGTCCCTGCGGTCATGACTTCCATGCCATGCCGTTCCAGGATGCTCGACATCGCGAAGATGTTGCGCACGTCGTCGTCGACGACGAGGACGCGCTTGCGCCGCAGCACGTCGTCGGACTCGTGCAGGCGCCGCACGATGGTCTGCTGCGTCGCCGGCATGTTCGCCACGTTTCGATGCAGGAACAGGGCCGTTTCGTCGAGCAGGCGCTCGGGCGATTCGACGCCCTTGACGATCACGCTCTTGGCCGCGCGGCGCAGCTGGCGATCCTCGTCGGAGCTCAGTTCACGGCCGGTGAACACGATGATCGGCACGTCGGACAGCCCCTGCTGGATCTGGATGCGCTCGAGCAGTTCGAAGCCGCTCATGTCGGGCAGGCGCAGGTCGAGCACGATGCAGTCATAGCGCGTTTCGGCGAGTTTGGCCAGGGCATCGCCGCCAGTCTCGGCGCTGTCGATTTCGACGTCTTCGCCATGAATCAGCTGCTCGATGCTCGAGCGTTCGCGCGAGTCGTCTTCGACCACGAGCAAGCGCTTGGTCCGCGACAGCGTGTACACGCGGATGCGCTCGAGCGCATCGCCGATCGACTCGGTCGTCGCCGGCTTGGCCAGGAAAGCGAACGCGCCGCGTTCGAGGCTGCTGTGACGCTCCTCGTCGACGGTGACGATCTGCACCGGAATGTGCCGCGTATTCATGTTGTGCTTCAGGCGCGCGAGCACGGCCCAGCCGAGCATGTCGGGCAGGAACACGTCGAGCGAGATCGCGCTCGGCGAGTACTGCTGCGCCATGCGCACCGCGTCGGCGCCGTGTTGCGCCACGATCACCTGGAAACCATGGGCCCGCGCAAGGTCGCGCAACACCATCGCATAGCGCGCATCGTCCTCGACGATCAGCAAGGTGGGACGTTCCGTGTCCAGCAACTCACGATCGTCGGCGACGCTGTCCACGATCGTGCCCGGCCGTTCCTCGCCGCGTGCGCGAAGGGCGCGTGACGCAAGCGGTTCGATGCTTTCCGACGCCGGCACGTAGTTGAACGGCAGGTAGAACGTGAACGTGCTGCCGGCTCCTACCGCGCTTTGCAGCTTCAGCTCGCCGCCGAGCAACCCCGCGAGTTCGCGGCTGATCGCCAGTCCCAGTCCGGTGCCGCCGTATTTGCGCGACGTGCCGGCGTCGGCCTGCTGGAATGCCTCGAAGACGATGCGCTGCTTGTCCGCCGAGATGCCGATGCCGGTGTCGCTGACGTCGAGCGCCATGACGATCGGCGCGTCGTCGAGCACGGGATGTCCGGGAGTCCAGCCTTTGCTGGCGACCCTGGCCGCCAGCCGCACGCTGCCCGACTCGGTGAACTTGAACGCGTTCGACAGCAGATTCTTGAGAATCTGCAGCAGGCGCTTCGGGTCGGTGTTGAACGAATTGCCGAGCGAATCCGGAAAGTCGACTACGAACTCCAGGTTGCGCCGGTCGGCTTCGTGCCGGAACGCGCGCTCGATATTCTCGCGCAGGTGATTGAACGTGATCTCCTCGCGATCGATCGTGACGGTTCCGGATTCGATCTTGGAAAGATCGAGGATGTCGCTGATCAGGTGCAGCAGGTCGGTGCCGGCCGCATGGATCGTCTTTGCGAATTCGACTTCCTTCTCCGTCAATGTCCTGGCCGGATTCTCCGCCAGCTGCTGGCCGAGGATCAGGATGCTGTTCAGCGGCGTGCGCAGTTCGTGCGACATGTTCGCGAGGAACTCGGACTTGTAGCGCGATGTCAGCGCCAGTTCCGCGGCCTTTTCCTCGAGCGCGCGGCGCGCGTATTCGATCTGCTGGTTCTTGTGCTCGACTTCGGCCTTCTGCTCGGCGAGCAGCGCCGCCTTGAGCGCGATGTCTTCGTTGGTTTGCTGCAGCTCGCGCTGCTGCGACTGCAGTTCGCCGGCCAGCTGCTGCGACTGCGACAGCAGGCTTTCGGTGCGCATCGAAGCCTCGATCGTGTTCAGCACGATGCCGATACTGCCCGACAGCTGCTCGAGGAACGAACGCTGCGAGGTCGTGACCTCGGTCAGCGAGGCGAGCTCGATGACGGCCTTGACCTGCTTTTCGAACAGCACCGGGAAAACGATGATGTTGCGCGGATCGGCGCTGATCAGGCCGGAGCGGA
The DNA here is from genome assembly GCA_035655975.1 of Rudaea sp. Lineage (GTDB taxonomy): Bacteria > Pseudomonadota > Gammaproteobacteria > Xanthomonadales > Rhodanobacteraceae > Rudaea. The sequence goes on along the minus strand of DASRTK010000082.1, from coordinate 1,811 downwards.
TCTGGCCGAGGCCCGGCGACACGTTTTCGATAACGATCGTCTGGCCGAGCGCGGCGCACTGCCCGATCAGCCCTTCGCCGATGTCGAGCGTGTGGCCGACTCCGGCATCGCTGGCGTCGGCGTAGCCGATCAGCTTGCGCAGCTTGCGCGTCTTGCCGAACTCGTCGGGATCGACGACGTACATCAGTCCCTGTTGCGCGTTGATCAGCGGCGCGAGTTCCGACAGCAACATGCGGCCGAGCGTGATCAGGTCGCGCTGTCCCTGCATCATGCCGCTGAACTTGGCCAGGTTCGTCTTCAGCCAGTCCTGCTCGCGATTGGATTCCGTCGTCGCGCGCAGCGTGCCGATCATCGCGTTGATGTTGTCCTTGAGGTCGGCGACTTCGCCGCGGACGTCGACCTGAATCGAGCGCGTCAGGTCGCCCTGGGTCACGGCGGTGGCAACTTCCGCGATCGCGCGTACCTGCGTCGTCAGGTTCGCCGCGAGCTGGTTGACGTTCGCGGTCAGGTTTTCCCAGATGCCGGCCGTGCCAGGCACGTTGGCCTGTCCGCCGAGGCGGCCCTCGACGCCGACCTCGCGCGCCACGGTCGTCACCTGGTCGGCGAAGATCGCCAGCGTCTCGGTCATGCTGTTGATCGTGTCGGCGAGTTCGGCGATTTCGCCTTTCGCTTCGACCGTGAGCTTCTTCTTCAAGTCGCCGGTCGCGACCGCGGTCACGACCTTGGCGATGCCGCGCACCTGTGTCGTCAGGTTCGACGCCATCGAGTTGACGTTGTCGGTCAGGTCCTTCCACGTGCCGGCGACGCCGGGCACCTGCGCCTGGCCGCCGAGCTTGCCTTCGGTGCCGACCTCGCGCGCCACGCGCGTGACTTCGGCGGCGAAGCCGTTGAGCTGGTCGACCATCGTGTTCAGCGTTTCCTTCAGCTGCAGGATTTCGCCCTGCGCGCCGACCGCGATCTTGCGCGACAGGTCGCCGCGCGCGACCGAGGTCGCGACTTCGGCGATGTTGCGCACCTGCGTCGTCAGGTTCGACGCCATCGAGTTGACGTTGTCGGTCAAGTCCTTCCACGTGCCGGCGACACCGGGCACCTGCGCCTGGCCGCCGAGCTTGCCTTCGGTGCCGACCTCGCGCGCCACGCGCGTGACTTCCGCGGCGAAACCGTTGAGCTGGTCGACCATCGTGTTGATCGTGTCCTTGAGCTCGAGGATCTCGCCCTTGACGTCGACGCCGATCTTGCGCGACAGGTCGCCGCGCGCGACGGCGGTCGTCACCTGCGCGATGTTGCGCACCTGCGCGGTCAGGTTCGACGCCATCGAGTTGACGTTGTCGGTCAGGTCCTTCCACGTGCCGGCAACGCCGGGCACCTGCGCCTGGCCGCCGAGCTTGCCCTCGGTGCCGACTTCGCGCGCAACGCGCGTGACTTCCGCGGCGAAGCCGTTGAGCTGGTCGACCATCGTGTTGATGGTTTCCTTGAGCTGCAAGATTTCGCCGCGCACGTCGACCGTGATCTTGCGCGACAGGTCGCCCTTCGCCACCGCGGTCGTCACCTCGGCGATGTTGCGCACCTGCGAGGTCAGGTTCGATGCGAGCGAGTTGACCGAGTCGGTCAGGTCCTTCCATGTGCCGGCGACGCCGGGCACGATTGCCTGTCCGCCGAGCTTGCCCTCCGTGCCGACCTCGCGCGCCACGCGCGTGACTTCCGCCGCGAAGCCGTTGAGCTGGTCGACCATCGTGTTGATGGTTTCCTTCAACTGCAGGATTTCGCCGCGCACGTCGACCGTGATCTTGCGCGACAGGTCGCCCTTCGCG
>DASRTK010000081.1:0-23126 GCA_035655975.1 Rudaea sp. | reverse complement strand
CGCGTGATGCTCTCCCGCGCGGACAGCAGATTGCGCCAATATGCGTCGATCGATTCCGCTCCCGGAAAACGACCTTCCATGCCGATGATCGCGACGCCGTTCATCGCATGCTCACCCGTGACCGCGCAACGCGGCGAACCGCGTGAACGCCTCGCGCTGGCCGGCTTCGCGCTGCTGGTCGAAAGCGGCTATGCGCGGCGCGGCGCCGGCCGAATCGAGGAGTGCGGCCTGGGCGCCAATGCTCGGATGCTCGTAAACCTGGGCGACGGTCATGAAATATCCCTGGCGCCGCAGTTCGGTGAGGGCATGCACGACCGTCAGCGAGCGCGCGCCCTGGTCGAACAGGTTCGCGCTCGTGTCGATCGCGTCGACGCCGAGCAGGCGCAGCCACATGTCCGACAACTGCTTCTCGAGCGGCACGCCGTCGAGCCACTCGCCGACGCCCGCACCGGCGCTGCTGCGCGCCAGTGCCCGCCGGTCGACCTTGCCGCTTGGCGTGGTCGGCAGCAGGGAGTGAAAGACGAAACTCTGCGGCGTCATGTATTTCGGCAGAGCTGCCGCGCAGTGCGCGGCAAGCAATTTCGCCAGGGTCGGTTCGTGCGCGCTCAACTCGCGCGGCACGACGTGCGCAACCAGACGCGTGACCGCGCCCTGTTTCGCCACGATGGCCGCCTGCGCAATCCGCGAGTGACGGCACAGCACTGCTTCGATCTCCGCTGGCTCGACGCGATGCCCGGCGATTTTGATCTGCTGGTCGAGCCGGCCGACATACTCCAGTTCGCCGGACGCGTTGCAGCGCACGCAGTCGCCGGTGCGATACCAGCGATCGCCGTCGATCTCGACAAAACTCCGCGCCGTCAGGTCCGGACGGCCGACGTAGCCGGCCGCGAGGCAGTCACCACCGAGCAGCAGTTCACCTTCGTCGTCGGCGTCGCGCGCCGCGCCCAGCTTCCTGGCCAGCCGCACTTGCACGTGCGGCAGCGGCAGTCCGATCGGCGGCAGTTCGGGCCAGGAAGCGGTTTCGCCGCGCAACTCGTGTGCCGTGACGACGTGAGTTTCGGTCGGACCGTAGTGGTTGTGCAGCACGCAGTCCGGCAGCGCGAAGAAAAACGCACGCAGCGCCGGCGTGATGCGCAGTTGTTCGCCCGCGGTGATCACGTCGTGAAGCGTGTCCGGCGCGCGGTCGCCGCTGGCGATCGCGGCTTCGGCCAGCGCCTGCAACGCGACGTACGGAAGAAACACGCGTTCCACGCGCTCGCGGCGCAGCAGATCGAGCAGCGCCCACGGGTCGCGCCGTTCGGCATCCGTCGGCAAAACCAGGCAACCACCCGTCGCCAAGGTCGAAAATATTTCCTGGAACGAAACATCGAACCCCGCCGCCGCGAATTGCAGCGTGCGCGCCGCTTGCCCCAGCCTCGGATGCAGACGGTGCCAGTCGATCAACGCGGTTACTGGCGCCGTACGCATCGCGACGCCTTTTGGCTCCCCGGTCGAGCCCGACGTGAACAGCACGTACGCCAGGTCGCCGGAATCGCGCAGGTGCAGATGGGTGCCGGGCGAGACCAGCGTGCCGCGGTCGCACCAGGCAAAGTCCGCGGGCAGACGCGCGCGCGACGCCGGATCCGAGATCAGCAGGCGCGGCCGCGCCTGCTCGATCATCGCCACGAGCCTTGCCTGGCCCTGCTCGGTGTCGAGCGGAAGATACGCGGCGCCGCTGGCGACAATCGCCAGAATCAGGGCAAGCGTCTCGGCGCTGCGTTCGCCGGTCAGTCCGACAACGTCACCGGCACCGATTCCGAAAGCCTCCAGGCCGCCGGCAAACGATGCCGTCGCTGCAGCCAGCCCTGCATACGACACGGTGCTGCCGTTCATCCTTACCGCTGGCGCCTGCGGCGTGCAGCGCGCGTAAGCCGCGAAAGCCAGCAGCAGGTCGTTCGTCGCAGGCTTCTGAGCGCAGATCCCGGCCATGATCAGCGTCCTCCCCATGCCGGACGGCGATGCGCGCCGAGCAGTTCTGCGAAACCAAGGATCGGTCCGAGCAGACGCAGGTAAGTGCCGAGTGCCAGTGCGCGCGAGGGGCTGCCAAGGCGGCGCTGCTCGGTCACGACGTCGCCGACGAACTCGCGCCAGTTGCTGCCTTCGAGTTGATCGAATGCAACCGTAATGTTCATGCCGAGACAGCGTGCCGTGTGCCACGTGCCGCAGGGTATGAACAGCAGGTCGCCGGGGCGCAGTACGACCTTGTGCGAACGCGCCTGGCGCAGCAGCGGATAGCGATCGTGATCACGCGGGTCCTGCACGATCGACAGCCACGGCAACTTGTCGTTGACGTAAAGCAGGTGCTCCTGCCCGCGCTCGTACAGCGTGAACTCCTTCTCGCCGTGAACCTGGGCGATCCATGCGTGCATGCGCAGCATGTCGTAGTGCAGGTACGGAAACGCGCCGCTCGGGCCACCGAAAAATATCTCGAGATGGTTGACCAGTTCGAAGATGCTTCGCGGCAGCAGCGGATTGGCATGCCGGCTCGGCATGCTGCAGTCCGGGCGCGGCGTGAGATCCCGCAGCAATGCCTCGCATTGCGACAGCGTGCACGGATACGGCGACGGACGGTCGCTGGAGGACGCCAGCTGTGCGTCGATGACGTCGCCGAGATTACATCTGCGCCCGCGCACCTGCACGCGCGCATCGGCGAACGTGCTGCGAAAGAATTCCGGAGTGAAGGTTTTCAGCGCGCTCCAGCCGGCCAATGCCTCCGTCAACACGACCGGCCGGCGCGGACGCAGATAGCCGATGGCGAAGTCGCGCCTGGAAAGGTCGCGCCTGCGCTCGATCCATGGCCGCGCGACCGCAGGCGCTGCGTCCTCACTTGTTTCGCCGGTCAGAATCCTGGTGCTCACTGCTGGCAACCCCTGATATGTTTTCTTGCAATCGTGCGTCAACCCGCGACGCGCTCACGCGGCGAGGAACCGCGCGCGCTACCCGGACGCGTGTGTGCCCGCCGCCGTCATCGCCGGCGGCCTACCGCGCACCACGCCCGAACAGCACCACTTCCACCGTCTGGAGGAAGATCAGCGCGTCGAACCTGAAGTTGTGGTTCTTTACGTAGAACAGGTCGAACGTCAACTTTTCCGCGGCATCCTCCTCGCTCGATCCGTAAGGGTAGCGCAGCTGCGCCCAGCCGGTGAGTCCCGGTTTTACACAATGACGCAATGTATAATATGGGATATTCTTGCTGAGTTCGGCGACGAATTGCGGCCGTTCCGGCCGCGGACCGATCAGGCTCATCGTGCCGTTCAGCACGTTCCACAGCTGCGGCAGCTCGTCCAGGCGCAGCTTGCGGATGACCCGGCCGACGCGGGTGACGCGCTCGTCGTTCTTGCTCGCCCAGCGAGCCACGCCGCCGAGTTCGGCATCGGTGCGCATGCTGCGGAACTTGAACAGGCGGAACACGCGCCCCTGCTCGCCGACGCGTTCCTGCGAGTACAGGATCGGCTGCCCGCGGCCGGACTCGACCCGGATTGCCAGCGCGGTCAGCAGCATCAGCGGCCAACCCGCCGCGAGTATGATCACCGCGCTGATGACGTCGAAGATGCGCTTGGTTGCCCGGCGCATCGGCGATACGTTGAAACCGTCCGAGAAGACCAGCCAGGACGGCGAGACCGTCAGCTTTACCTTGCCGGATTCGCGCTCGAGGAAGCGCACGAGGTCGCTCACCTCGATGCCGCGCTGCTTGCACTCGAGCAGGTCGTCCATCGGCAACGTTCCGCGGCGATCGTCCGGGACGATGACGATCTCGTCGACGTGCCTTTGTGCCGCCCATTCGTGTATCGGCGAGTGGATCTCGACGAGCTGGTCTGCCGGAATCTTCACGGCCTCGCCCGGAACCGGGACAAAACCGACCACCGTGAAGGTCTGCCGGTCCGAACGCCGGAGCATGCGCTGGGCGACGAATTCCGCTGCGTGGCCGGCTCCGAAGATCAGCACGCGGCGCTGCAGGATCTCCACATCCATCAGCTTGAGGATGAGTGCGCGCCAGAGCACGAGCCAGGGCAGGCCGAACAATATCGCCAGGGCCATCACGCCACGGCCGATGTAAGCCTGCGGTATCGCGTAGTAAAGGACGATCAGGAGCATCATGCCGGCGACGACACCGAGCACCTGACGCAGGAAGATGCCGAGCGGCTTTTCCCGCGCCTGCGCCTGATACAGGCCGAGCGCGAACATGCACAGCACGATCGCGCCAGCGAACAGTGCCGCGCGCTCGAGCAGATGCTGGGAAAATGCCGCATAGGCGGCCGCATCGTTCGCGTAGCGCACATTCATGGCGAGGGTCATGGCAATAGCGAGCAGCGCGCCGTCGACGAGTCCGGTGAAAACCATCCAGCGTCGCGGTTGTTGGCGCAGCGCGCGCACTACGGGCGCACCTTCGTCCACGCGTGGGAAATTGCGCCTGGCTTTCGGTTCCGGCCTCTGCCGTCGCTCATGCCACGCTCCGGCTGGAACCAATGCGCCGGTCTCTCTGCCGCCGATCTTCCTAGCAAAGCGTGCTCGCAGGCGCGCCTTGCGGGCCGCTCCCAGCCATCGCTCTCGCCACAGCGCCACTTGGCGCCGGTCCATTTGCATCTTCAAAGCTTTCTCCAAAAACGATTCTTGCAGACTGGCATGCAGGGATACGCTGTGCGCCTGCGTGCCTCTGTGCGCCAACGTACGAATAGCGCGCGCCGCCAGCATGGGTTCAGCCGCTGTTGCAGCAGCTGAAACGCACTGACGCCCTCAGGCGCCGCGGGAGTTCTCTGGCGCGCGGCATTTTGTTTACGCCCTACCGCTGCGCGTGCGCGGTTTTTTCCCGCCGAGACGCGCGGTTGTCGTCGCATTGGGTAAATCCTTCCGGGCACCCTGCGTTTCGGGTGCCCTGGATCTGGTTGTGGCTGAAGGCCAGATCCGCTTCATGGAATTGTGGATCTATCCACACCGAGCACGGCGATCGCTGCGCGCCACCAGGTTTTCCGTTCGGGGCTCCGTTCATGCGATTGCCGCTCACGACCGCGGCAGCGCCGCGGCAGCCCGACGCCTGGCATTCGATCGCGACGAGGCAGTCGCCCTCGCCCTCGATCACGTTGTCGCTGACGCGCGATCGCGTATTGGCTGCAAGGCTCAGCGATATGCTGTTGCCGCGCGCCCGACAGGCGTCGTCGCTGCCGAGTCCACCTTCGCGCGACAATTCCGCGCAACTGCCGACGACCGTCGAGTCCTCGATCGTGACCGAGCCGGACGCCTTGAGCTGGTTGCCGGCGTTGGCTTCCGCGTGCACGTTGCGAAAGGCAATCGTTGCTTCCGCCAGCGCATGCAGAAGATCGATACCGTCCTGCGTGTTGTGGTGCACGTTGACGTGGTCGAAGAGCCAGTCGCCGCCGGTCGCTGCCGTCCCCAGTCCATCGCCGTAGCCGCCGTTTTCCTGTCCCCAGCAGCCTGAATGCCTGCCGGACGGATACGCTTCGAGGCAGCCGTTCCAGGCGATTTCGACGTCGCGGAATACCATGTGTCCGTTGTTGGCCGAACCGTCGCCGCCGACATCGCCGTTCCAGCCGGCCCAGCCGTTGCCGACGATGCGCACGCGCTCGAGCGTCCAATCGCGCAGGCGTCCGGCACGGATACCGTCGTGCGCCAGGCCGTGGATGTTGAGGTCGCGAAGGCGGACATTGGCCGAGTCGGCGGCCGCGATGCCGGCCGGCGCCCAGGATCCGTACGGTTCGGCGTCGCGTTCGCAGCGATCGCTCTTTTGTGCATTGTGGAACTCTATACAACCGGAATGGTCGGTGATTTCCAGACAGGCGATTTCGACGTTCGAACTGCCTTCCAGATCGATGACCTCGCTCGCGCGCTGCGTCCCCCACAACTCCGGCGCCTTGCTGCAACCGCTGTCGTAACCGGCGCCAAGAATTCGCGTCGCCCGGTCCGCGGATGGTCCTGCAGGAACGGCTCCGGCATGGCAGTCCCAGGGCCAGTCCTTGCGGCATTTCTCGAGTGACTCAGTGCCCGGCGCACCCCTGCCCATCATGTAGCTGCCCGCGCCGATTACCAGCGTATCGCCGCCGCCGATACGCGCTTTCCCACCGGGCGGCAGCGCTTCGAACGGGTGGCGCCATGCGCAGTCGCGCTTGCCATTGCCGCCAGCGTACGGCGCATCGTGACGGCCGTCGCATTGCTCGGCGCTGCCGCCATCGGCTCGGATGTACCAGGTTGCCGGCGCTAACGGTGCAGGCGCTGGCGACGCCGCAGCATGGGCCACCATCGCTGCGGCCAGCAGGTACCCGGGCATGGCGCCGTCAGCCCGGGACGTCGGCGCCGTGCCGGACCAATGCACGAACCAAGGTGCGTGCCGCATTGACGCTCGCCGACGCCTGCAGCGATCGCATCAACTCGACGATGGCTTCGCGCCGGCGATTTTCGGACAGCAGGCGATAGGCAAAATCGTAGCGGTAGCTCGCGATGCGGCGCTTTACTGCGTCACGGTTGTTTTCGGCGAACTGCGGATTGTCGCGCAGGAACCGCGTCAGGGTTTCCAGATCGATGCGCGCATCGAGCGCGTAGTCACGCCGGCTCAGGCTGTCGGGACGCACGCATCGCACGAGCAATTTCTCCGCGATGCAGTCGGCGTGGAAGCGCTGGGCGACGCGCAGGAAGAATTCATAGTCTTCGCCGACGGCAAGGGTCTCGTCGAACGGGCCAACCTCGGCAACAGCCGCGTGCGTCAGCACGACGGACGAGGTCAGCAGGAAGAAGTCGCAGAACAGCGGCAACAGGATGTTGCCGCGCTGCACGCGGATGCGGCGAACATAGTTCTGGATCGGCCGGCCACGCGCATCGACGAAGGCGGTATCGGAATAAACCAGGCCGACAGCGCCGTTGAGCAACGGGACCTGAAGTTCGAGCTTGGTCGGCAGCCACCAGTCGTCGGCGTCCAGAAATGCGATCACATCGCCGCGCGCGAGGCGCAGGCCGTGATTGCGCGCGGCCGCGGGTCCGGCGTTCTGCTGAACCACGTAGCGGGTCTCCACCGGCGACTGCCTGGCGAAGGTTTCCACGCGCTCGGCCGTATCGTCGGTCGAGCCATCGTCGACCACGATTATCTCGATGCACTCGTGCGGATACGACTGCGCGGCGATCGAATCGAGCGCGTGAATGACGCGCCCCGCGCAGTTGTACGTCGGAACGACGACGCTAACCGTGCGCATAGCGCCGCGTTTGGTTCGGCCGGTCCAGCAACTTGCGCTCCCATGAGAGCGAGGTTTGTGCGATCAGATCCAGGTCGTCGCAGCGCGGCTGCCAATCCAGAACCTGCCGTATCCTTGCGGCGTCGGCGATCAACGACGGCGGATCGCCGGCGCGGCGCGGCCGTTCGAGTGCTGGCACCGCGGCGCCGTTGGCGCGGCCGACCGCCGCGAGCACCTCGCGCACCGAGTAGCCATGGCCGTAACCGCAGTTCAGCGTGGTCGAGACGCCGCCGTCGCGCAGGTAAGCGAGCGCTTTGAGGTGCGCGGCAGCCAGGTCGTCGACGTGAATGTAGTCGCGGACCCCGGTGCCGTCCGGCGTGGCGTAATCGCTGCCATAAACATAGACGTGCGGCCGCCGTCCGACTGCAGCCTCGCAGGCGACCTTGGTCAGCAGCGTCGAGTTGGGAGTCGATTGGCCGACTCTTCCCTGGCGGTCGCAGCCGGCAACGTTGAAATAGCGCAAGGCCACGTGGCGCGGGCCGCCCGCAGCGGTCAGATCGCGCAGCATCCATTCGCTCATGAGCTTGGACGTGCCGTACGGATTCACCGGCTGGGTCGGACTGTCTTCGCCCGCGCGGCCGCCGGCAGGAACGCCGTAAACCGCGGCTGTCGACGAAAATACGATCTGGCGCACGCCGGCCGCCGCGCAGCAGGCGAGCAGATTGCGCGTGGCGCAGGTGTTGTTGCCGTAGTAGCGCAGCGGATCGGCAACGGATTCGGGCACGATCGTGCGCGCGGCAAAATGCATCACGGTGTCGATGCGGCGCGTGCGCAACAGTCGCGTCACGACGGTGGCATCGCCGACGTTGCCGACGACGAGTTCGGCGCCGACGACGGCTTCGGCTACTCCGGTGCTCAGATCGTCCAGGACGATCACCTTCTCGCCTGCCTCGACGAGTTGCAGCACGACGTGGCTGCCGATGTAGCCTGCGCCTCCGGTGACCAGAATTGGCCGGCGGACTTTCATTGCGTGTCTTAGTTGCATATGCGCTGCGGGCCCGGGAATCGAATATTCAGATCACGATCCACTGCAAGCGATGCGCCACGCTGTGTTCAGGCGGTCTGCGCCGCTCAGTTCGTCACCGGTGAAGCCCAGTCAGCGCCCCGCTTTCGACGAGCATCGGTCGTCCAGCCGCTGGCGCTGCATGCCGGCACGGCAAGTTGCGATATGCATGCCGCCAGCCCCGCTGTCATGCAAATGACGAGACGGGAGAACGATCCGGACATCGTGATCTCAGTCGGACGCTGTCGGCCGCCCGAACAGATAGCGCATGGCTGCCTCGCGCAACGCACGGTCGATCAGGAAGGCAGGCAGCACGAACACGAAGAGCATCAGCAGCACCATCAGCGCGAAGCGCAGCGCGTGAGACTCGACGCCGGCCAGTGCCGAATAGTGGGCGATGAGCACCGCTAGCGCTCCAAGAGCGAGCGCGGTCGCCGTCGCCCTGGCATCAGGCAAAGCGCGCAAGTCGCGCGGACAAGTCAGGTACCTGCCTAAATTGAGCGCCAGGAAAGCCACTGCCGTGGCGTACACCGCGCCCATGACGCCGAAGCGCGGTATCCATACGAGGTTGAGCGCGACGTTGATCACTACAGAGGACAAGGTCAGCATGAGGACCGTCCTCGAGCGCTTGTGCAACAGCAGGCCGGCACCGCAGATGCCGAACAGCCCGTCGAGCGTGTAGATGACGCCGATCAGGACGAACACCGGCACGGACGCGTGCTTGTCGGCGCCGGCCATCAGCAGCAGAACGTCCGGTCCGACACAGATCAGGCCCACGGCCATGCCGACGCATACATAGACGAGGATATGCAGTACCGCGCGCTTGGTGCGCAATACCGCTTCCGGACCCTTGGTTTCGAACTCGCGGATGCTGACTTGCGTGTAGGCGTTGTACAGGGCGAAGTTGAACAGGTTGTTGAGATTCAGGGCCAGGCCATAGCCTATCGTGTACACGCCGACGGCAGCGAAGTCTCCGAGCATCTGCCGCAGCATCAGGCGATCGGCGAACGAGAGCAGATTTGTGGCGATCTCGTTCGCGACGAGCGGCAAGCCGTAGCGCAGGCCTTCGACGTAGGCCGACTTATCGAAGTCGCGCGGTCGCATCGGCACTTGCGTGCGCAGCCACAGGGCAAGACCGCAGGCAAACGCGACAGCCACGAGGAGGCGCGCGGAATAGGCACCCAGCGTGCTCCGCTCGATGAAGTAGATGACGACGAGGATCGACAGCGTCTCCGACCAGCGCTGGGCAACGCTCATACGCACGGAAATGTCGGATCGTTCTTCGGCGTAGGCGAACGCACCGGCGTAGCTGATCCAGATGGTCGGCAGCAGCAGCAACAACATGATCCAGCCGATCGGCGCCGCCTCCGGAGGCTCGATGTAGACGATGACGGCATAGGCGATGATCGCCAGCAGCCACAGGCCGGTGCTGGCGAGGAATGGCAGCAGGATGAAGTTGGAGCCGAAGCGCGCAAGCGCCGGAGCGCCGCCGGCGTGCGGATAGAAGCGCAGGATCGTGTGCTGCGCACCGAGCTTGAACAATCCGGCAAGGATCAGCAGCCATGCATCGTAGTAGCCGAAAATGCCGTACTGGCCCGTGTCGAGCAGCCGCGTCATGATCGGAAACGACACGAAGCCGGCGACCATGACCAGCACGTTGCCCAGCGCATAGCGCACGTAGTGCGTCGCTACGCCGACTCGCGCCCGCTCAGTCATCGTGGTTCATCGGCTTGCTCCTCGGAGGGTGCCCGCGGGTTCCGCCGGGCGTTGCGTTGCGATTCATGCGCAACGTCGAATGATGTATTCATCAAACCCCACTGTGACTGAACCGACGAACCTGGCATGTCGAACGCCGCTGTTCCCTGTTTCCTGAGCGTCGTGATCCCGACGCACAATCGGCACGCCCTGGTTGTGCGCGCGATCCAGTCGGTGCTCGACCAGGACCCGTTGCGGCGCGTGCAGGTCGTCGTCGTCGACGACGGCTCGACCGATGGCACAGCGGACTTGCTTGCCGAACGCTACGGCGGAGATGCACGCTTCGAATTGATCAGGTCGCCACATCGGCATGCGAGCGCCGCACGCAATCTGGGATTCGCGCGGGCGCGCGGCCGCCACGTCTGTTTTCTCGACTCCGACGACTACTGGCTCGATGGAACCCTGGCGAATATCGAACAGGTATTCGCGGCCTATCCCGCCTTGGCGTTTGTGAGCGTCGAAGGCAGCACGTTGGCGACGCCGGCGCAGCCGGCGCTGGACCGCATCGTCGCCGGAGACTCTCCCGGCTGGTCGCACGCAAGATTCCATTGCGCGCCGTTGCAATCCACGAGCATCGAACTTGCAACCCGGGGCGGATGCGCGCGCCTGCTGCACGGCGACTTTTTTCCGGCAATCATCAACGGCGACTTGTTCTATCTGAGCGGGCTGGTGATCCGGCGCGAATGCGCCGCGGCGGCCGGATGCTTCAACGAACGCTTCCGCTACTACAACGATTGGGAATTCTTTGCGCGGATGTGCGCCCAGGGCCCGGGCGCGTACCTCGAGTACGACGGCTTCCGCCGGGACACAGGACGCCCCGACCAGATCTCGCGGCGCCGCGCGCCGGCCTCGACCGCCCGCCGCAGGCTCTTCATCGTGCGCTCGCTGCTACGCCGATCGTCGTTCGCGACGGCGTATCGAAACGAACTCAATGCCGCACTGATCGATGCGTATTACCAGATGGGGCGTGCGTTGCTTGCGAGCCCGCATCGTGCCTGGGCGCGCCGCTATCTGCGGCGGAGCATTCGCCACGGCCACAAGGTGCTGCGCAGCGCTGCGCTGATCGGCGGCGTTGCGCCAGGAAACTCCCCCACCTCGTAGTCCGCCGCCGGATTCGCAGCGCCGGATCCGTGGCCCGCACGTTCCGCTTGCGCTTTCGCTACAAGATTTTTATCTCGTATCCGAGATATTAGCGAACGCTACTGCAACGTTAATACGCTTTCCATCGAATCGCTTCATTCACGTTTCCTGGGGATCTTCGGTCGCGCCTGTTTATTAACCTGAATCGGTGCATATTTTTTATTGCCGGGTGTGTTTAATTCTGGCAAGCTCGTGTTGCAATTTTTACTCGCCGCAAGAGCAATGGAAAGTGCACGAATCCTGCAGCATCGCCTGGTCACGAGTGACGCATTGCGCCGCAGCTGGCGTGCGCAAGTGGCCTGATATCCCCGGCAATTTCCCGCTTATCCCGAGTCCGCATCGGATTTGATCCGGAATCCGTCACGCGACTACATCGCAAAAATATGTGGGGAAATTCTTGTTCGCTTCGCAATTTATTTACGCTTTCAACAGCAGTATGAAAATTTTACTCACTCTGTGCGCGCTGCTTTTTATTTCCGGCCAGGCAAGCGCATCGACCTATTATGTGCGCGCCGATGGCGGAACCAAAAGCCAGTGCAATGGGCTGAATAATGCCGCATACCCCGGTTCCGGAAGCGCGCAGGACTGCGCTTGGCACCATCCGTTCGATGCGCTGCCGCCGCAGGGCGACGGTGGCAATCCAGCGCTGGCGCTGAACGGAGGCGACACGCTCCTGATCGGCGCCGGCAGTTATGAAATGGGCTTGAACGCGCCCGGCGCGAAAGCTTATCCGGCCTGCAACCAGAATTGGTCGTGGGACTGCTTCATGGCCAACATTCCGGGCGGCACGGCAGCGTTGCCGACGCGAATCCTCGGCATGGGCTGGGACCTGGGCTGCAAGTCGCCGCCCGAATTGTGGGGCAGCGAGCATTCGGCACAGGTTATATCGATGCGCGGCAGCAGCAATGTCGTGCTTGCCTGCCTCGAGATAACCGATCACAGCCCGTGCATCGAGAGTTACATGGGAGGCAGCAGTCCGGATGCGTGCAATCGCACGAGTCCACCGTTCGGACCGTGGGCGTCGCGCGCCATAGTGGCCAAGGATTCGAGCAATGTCCTCCTTCAGGACGTCAACATCCACGGCATGGCCAATCGCGGAATCCTCGCCGGCCGCCTGCGCGACTGGACCTTGAACCGGGTCCAGATCGTCGCCAACGGCTGGGCCGGCTGGGACGGCGACCTGACCGAAGCTGGCGGATCGTCGGATTCGGGGACCATGCTGTTCCAGTCCGTCGAGATCGCCTGGAACGGATGCTCGGAAACATACCCGGCCCGGAAGATCTTCGACTGCTGGGGACAGCAGGAAGGAGGTTATGGCGACGGCCTGGGCACGACGACAACGGGCGGGAACTGGGTGTTCCAGAATTCCTGGTTTCACCACAACACTCAGGACGGCCTGGATCTGCTCTATGCGGATACGACGGCGACGATCACCGTGCAGCAGTCGCACGCCGAAGGCAACGCCGGCAACCAGATCAAACTCGCCGGCTCGCCGACCGTCGAGAACTCGGTGATCGTCGGCAATTGCTCGTACTTTCGCGGCGTCGGCCACATGTCCGGCGACAACTCGGCCGGAGGCGACAGCGCCGGGGACATTTGCCGCGCGCTCGGCAACGCGCTCGTGTTGTCGATCCAGCACGGATTGAAGGCACTCGTGCAGTACGACACGATCACCGGCGAAGGCGATTGCCTGATTCTCGCGATCAACGGCGATTCCACGTCCGCGATCGCGATCGAAAATACGGCACTGATCGGCAAACCCACATGGACGAAGGCCAACCAGAGCCCGCAGCCGCAATCGTGTTTCTTCTACTGGGACAACATCGCGGCCAGCACGTGGCCGGCTACGTATGCCGGCAATCTTCTCTGGCAGGTCAAGGGCAATGCCTGTCCGCAAGGCGCCGGCAACCTCTGCAACGTCGACCCCAAGCTCGCCAATGCAAGCCTGTCTGCATTCGATTCGCTGCCCGCGTCCAACAGCCCGCTGATCAATGCGGCCGCGACGTCGGTCGGTACGCTGGCCAAGGATTCGCGTAACCTGCCGCGGCCGGCAAACGGCGGTTACGACATCGGCGCCACGCAGTATCAGGGCGTGTGCGAAGACACGTTGTTTCGCAACGACTTCCTTTCGTCGGCCAAAGGCACCTGCCAATGACGCGCCGGACGATTCGGGCCTGACACTTCACGCCGGAGCCGGCGGCGGCTAATCTGCCGCGCATGTTCCTTTCCCCCCTGGCCTTCGGACTCCTGCTCGCGCTGGGAATGCTCGTTGGCTGGCGACGTTTCCCGCGCGCATTGCGCTGGATTGCGGGGATCGCCATGTGCCTGCTCATCGTGTCGATGTGTCCGGTCGGCGCGAACCTGCTGGTTCGTCAAATCGAGTCTCGCGTTCCTGCCTCCGACGCCTGCACACCGCCCGCGCCGTCGACGATCGTCGTACTCGCCGCCGGTTTCGAACGCGAGCCGGGCGACGCGGGCGATTTCAATTCCCTGGAATCCGACAGCGTCCGGCGCGGTCTCGCCGGAATCGAACTGTGGCGCCGCTCACCCGGCGCGACGCTGGTGTTCGCCGGCGGCGGCCCGTTCGCCACGAGCGAGAGCGCCGCGTTGCAGCGCATGGCGGAGTTGCTCGGCGTTCCCTCCGATTCGATCCGGCGCGAGGACCGGTCGCAGACGACCTGGGAGAATGCGCAGCAGCTGCGCCTGCTGAGCCCCGCGTTGCCCGAGCGAATCTGGCTCGTCAGTTCGGCGATACACCTGCCGCGCGCACTGATCGCGTTTCGCACCGCCGGCTTCGAGCCCTGCGTTTACGCCAGCGATCGCCGCTATGTGCCGCCGGGCGGCGTCGGCTACTACCTGCCGCAAAGTTCGGCGCTGATCAAGACCGAGTCGGCGCTGCACGAACTGATCGGCGAAGTGCTCTATCGCTGGCGCGCGCGCGAAGCATCGCGCTGATCCTGAAGAAGGCGCGCATAGGTCGTAACGACCTGCCGGCCAATCGTGTCCCAGTCGTACAGCCGCTGCGCCTTCGTCCGGGCCGCCGATCCCAGCCGCGCCGCCTCGTGTGGATTGGCGATCAGGCGCAGGACCGCCGCGGCAAAATCAACCGCGCTGTCGGCGAACAACGCTTCCGCGCCCGGTTCGAGCTCTATGCCCTGCGCTCCGATGTGCGTGGTGACGATCGCCTTGCCGAACGCCATCGCTTCGAGAACTTTCAGTCTCGTCCCGCTTCCGGTGCGCAGCGGCACGACGTAGACGTCGGCTGCGTGAAGCGCGCTGTCGAGGCTCTCGACGAAACCCGGCAAGCGTACGCGGTCGCGCAGCGCAGCCGGCACGCGCAGCCCCGCGGACTTGCCGACGAGAACGAATTCGGCGTCCGGCCGCTGCGCGAGAATGCGCGGGAAGACCTCGTCGAGGAACCATTGCGCGCCGTCGCGATTCGGGAACCAGCCCATCTGCCCGACGAATACGAGCCGCGGCGGATGATCCGGGATGGCGCTCGCCGCAGGCCGGTTGCGCTCGGTGTCGACACCGTTGGGCACGACCGAAACCGGCGTTTCCGGCGCCAACACCGCCAGGGCATCCGCGTCGTCCTGCGAACAGGCCAGGATGTGGCTTGCGCGCCGGCACGCGTCGCGCTCGTAGGCCTGAACCTTCGGCACCTGGTTGCGCAGGAACAGCCGTTGCGGCCAATGCGGCTCGATCGCCGCGCGCTGGCGCAGCAGCGCGTGCTCGACATTGTGCGCATTGAGCACGACCGGCACGCGCTTGTCGGGCTTTCCGATCAAACTCATCAGCGGCAGCATGTCGACGTGCACGAGATCGACCGCGTTGGCCAGCGCCGATGCGCGCAGGCGCATTTGCGCCGATGTATACTTTTCCGCAACGAACGGACTCGAACCCAACACGCTCCGGGCCGCCGCATAGGCCAGCTGCCGGCCCGACTGCTGCGCGGGAATCGAAAAGGTCTCGAAATGCACGAGCATTTCCCGCAACGGTCCGCAGCGGTCCGGCTCGTCGTCGTCGCGCAGGAAGCTGAGCAGGCTGATCTCGTGCGCTCCGGCCAGCGCGCGCAGGATATGCCAGGCACGCAGCTGGTGGCCTTCGCGGGGCGGGTACGGCAGGCGGGAAGTCAGGAGCAGCAGCTTGGCCATCAGTGTTTCTTCCACAGCCGCCGGGAGTCGAGCGCCAGGCACGCCGGCAGCGACAGAAGCGCGGCCGCATTGAGCATGACGAAGCCGCCGGCGGCGGACAGCAGCGGGATGCGCGAGGCGAGGCGCGGCGCCAGCAGCGCGAACGCGGCGACGATGTAGGCGGCGCTCTGGACAAAGAATGCAAGCCGGTAAAAGTCGCCGTCGTGCATCGCCGACGCGGCCCAGGCCGCGATCAGCGCCCACGGTGCGATCAGGCGCAGCAGCTTGTGCGAGACCCACGGGAAGAACAGCGGATTGCGCCACGGGTTCAGCAGGCGCGGCAGGCGCGCGATCAGTTGCCAGTTGCCGGCAAGCGTGCGCAGCTTGCGCCGGTACTCCTCCGCGCCGGTCGCGCTGGCGATGTCGTGGGCGATCGCGTCGCGCGCCATCCAGATGCGGCGTCGGGCGAAGCCGACGTGCAACGGAAGCCACATGTCGTCGAGTATCGTTCCGGACGGCAATGGACGGAACAGCTCCGTGCGCAGCGCATAGACCGCACCGCTGACGCCGTGCAGCCAGCCGAGCAGTGCTTCGCCCTCGCGCAACGACTGTTCCATGCGCCAGTACAGTCCGGTGTCGCCGGCGCGGGAGCCGGTGGACTCGACGATCTTCAGTTCGCCGGTCACCGCGCCGACGCGCGGATCGGCAAACGCCGCCAGCAACCTACGCAGCGCGTCGGGCGCAAACGATTGCCGCGCGTCGGTGAATGCGACGAATTCCGTCCGGACCGCCGCCATCGCCGCATTCAGGGCGGCGGCCTTGCCGGTGTTGGCCGGCAACGCGAGAACGCGCACACGATCGTCGATCGCGGCCGCGCGTTCGGTCCCGTCATCGCTGCCGTCGCTGACGACGACGACGAAGAGACGGCCGGGCGGATAGTCCTGCGCGAGAATATTGCGAACGCGCGCGGCGATCCGCGGCGCCTCGTTGTATGCCGTTATCACGACGGTCACCGGCGGCGTGTGCGCCAGTCCGGGCGGGACGCTCCCTCGCATGCGCGCCAGCAGCGCTACGAGGACGGCGTAGCCCGCGTACGTGTACGCGACCAGGATCAGGCTCGACCAGAATATCCAGGCGCTCATCGATCGAGCATCCGAGTGCGGAAATGCTCGTAGCGCTGGTTGCCCAGCAGTCGTTTCGCCAATGCCAGGACGTGATAGCGCGCCTGCATTGCGACTGGCAGGACGCCACGTCCGGAAACCATGCCGGCAAAATTTTCGAGCGCGAGCCCACGCGTGACGGCCAGGCGTTGCAGGTAGTGTCCGCGCGACCTGCGTCGATTGCGGCCGGGAACGGAACCGAGCACGTCGAGATAACCCATGCCGAGCGCGAGCAAGCGCTCGCGCTCGCCGCCCCGCCCTCCGGGCAAGGCCAAGGCGGTGACGGGCTCGTCGAGAAACGCTTCGAGCCGGTATTTGCTCTCGCTCAGTTCCTGCTCGACTTCGCTCAGGCTGAGCTCATCCAGATAGCGGTGGCTTTTGCCATGCGCCTGCACGCTCATGCCGGCATCGGCGAGCGTGCGCAGGTCCTGTGGCGCGAGTCTGCCCGGTTGGCCGACGAAATCGGCGGTAACGAAAATTTCGGCAACCATCCCGCGTTTCACCAGGGCCGGCAGCGCGACGCGCAGGTTCGAGATGTCGCCGTCATCGAACGTGATAATCGCGCGGCGCGCCGAATCGGACTGCTGCGCGTCGAGATCGCGCAGACGCAACGTGCGATAGCCGTTGTCGGCCAGCCAGTCGAGCTGAGCGTCGAAGTCGCGTGGTTCGACGCTGTACACGGCGTCGTACACGCCGGCATCTTCAGGTCCGGAATGCAGGCCGTGATACATCAGGATTGGCAGCGCCGGGTCAGCCACGGGTGGCGTTCCTCGGCTGGGCGTACTGCCGGATTGGAGGCGGTGGCGCCGGCTCGGCCACGATTGCGTTGCGCTCGTCGTCGATGATCTGGCGCGCCTTCAGCGTCAATCCGAGGTAGACCCAGAAATAGCCGATCACCGGATAGTAGGTGAAGCGGTCGCCAAAACAGTTGCCGAGCATCAGCGCCAGCCACGCGCCGACCATGCCGAGTCCGAGCGCGTACGCCAGACTGCCAGCTGGTGCAGCCGTCATCGTTCGCCAGCACGCCTTGACTATCGACAGCAGCATCGCGATCGTGATGAAGATGCCGATCAGGCCTTTCTCGGTCAGCTCGCGCATGAAGAAGTTGTGCGTGTCCATCTTGTGCGGATTGATCTCGTCGTGGTGAAACGTGTGGTAGCCGCTGCCCACGAAGGGATGCCGGGTGAAGTTGTCCCAGGCGATCTGCCAGAATTCGAAGCGCATCTGGGTGCTTTCGTCGCGCTTGCCCTCCTCGATCGTCGTGCTGTCGAAGCGCTCGATCACCGACGCGGGAATGAAGGTCGGCGCGATCAGTGCCGCGGCGAACAGCGGCAGCACCATCTTCCAGCGGCCGCGCCAGAGCAGCACGACCGACACCGCGCCGAGCAGCAGCGCGATATAAGCCGTGCGCGAATACGACCACATGACACCGATCGTCACGCAGGCGATGCCTAGCGCCAGGGTCACGCGCCAGGCGGTCGAAAGCCGGGCTGCGAGCAGGAGCGCGAACATCAGGACGGCCATGGTCACGCAGAACGCGGCCATTTCGTTGGCGCCGAGCAGCGAGAACGTGCCGGAAATGCGCAGGCTGTCGCTGTAATGCCAGCTGCTGACGCTGGCGTGCTGGTTCCAGGTCACGCGCAGGATGTACGGCAGCGGCAGCAGCGTGACCAGGATGATCCGCCGCATCGTGCGCCAGTCGCTGGCGCTCATCTGCGCGAGGAACATCAGCATGATCGCGAGGACCGAGTCCTTGAGCAGGCCGAAGTGGTCCTCTGTATCGCTGTGCACATTGGTATATCCGACCGCGAGCGACGCGAACGAATAGGCGACATACGCAAACACCCACGTCTGCACGGAACTCCAGCGCGCCACGCTGCCGCCGCAGCGCCATGCGCCCAGCAGCGCCAGACCGAAACCGATGTTCAGAAAGTTGAAACCACCGCCGAGGTTCGGCATGTAGCCGGTCTGCAAGTTCTGCAGTGGAAGAAGGAACAGGAACAGGTACAGCAGCCAGTTCTGCCGCGCGTTCGCGGTTC
Source organism: Rudaea sp. (assembly GCA_035655975.1). Classification (GTDB taxonomy): domain Bacteria; phylum Pseudomonadota; class Gammaproteobacteria; order Xanthomonadales; family Rhodanobacteraceae; genus Rudaea. The sequence goes on along the minus strand of DASRTK010000081.1, from coordinate 4,622 downwards.
CGTCTGCGTTCGGCGCACTCGGCTCCATGCGCAGCGGCGCGATCACGCGCGTGTTCCCGGCGTAGGTCCGGTATTCAGGCAGCTGCGCGTTCACGCTCCCTCCATACTTCGCGATACAGTCCGGCGTAGGCGTCGGCCATTGTTGCAAGCGAATAACGCCCAACGACGCGCTCGCGCAGCCGGGACGTATCGCTTGGATTCGACATTGCCCTGCGCATGGCCTCGGCAAGCGCCACCGGATCGCCAGCCGGCACAAGCTCGGCTGGCAGACCTTCGAGCACGTCGGCCACTTGGCCGGTTCGCGTCGCGACCACCGTTCGCGCCATGGACATCGCTTCGAGCAACGCCAGAGGCAGTCCTTCGTACAGCGACGGCAGCACGAAGACGTCGAGCATTGCGTAGAAGCGCGGCATTTCCTCGCGCGCACCGATCAGGCGAACGCGCTCTGTGATACCCAGTGCAGCAGCGCGCGCGTTGGCCGCCTCGCGCAGTTCGCCTTCGCCCGCGATCACGAGCACGGCGGCGGGAATATCGCGCGCAACCTGCGCGAACGCGTCGATCAGGCCCGGCACGTTCTTCTGCGCGGTAAGGCGCATTGCGCTGCCGAACACGACGGCATTGCCGGCAATGCCGAACTCGGCGCGCGGAAACGGCACGACGTCGGGGGAAAATCGATCCGTGTCTATGCCGTTTTCAATCAACCGGATCGCATTGTCGCGGACTCCCGCAGCCACGAGCAGCGGGCGCATTTCGTCCGATACCATGCAGACGCGGTCGAAGCGTCGCATCAGCGACAACTCCAGGCGATGGTACAGATGCAGGCGCGCAGTCGAGGAAAACTGTCCATGCCCGGTAGCCACGATCGGCGTGCGGCCTCGCCCGCGGGCGATCCATGCATTCAGCGCGCTCTTGTAGTCGTGCACGTGCAGCAGCGCGTTGGGCTGCTTTGCCAGAGCGCTGCGCAGCGCGCTTATCGTGGCCAGGTCGAAGCGGCCACGGCATGGAATGCGCACCGCCGGCAGGCCGAGCGCACACGCCTTGGCATGCAACGGCTGCTGTTCGAGATATTGATTGTCCAGGCACAGCAGCGTGCTGCCGATGCCCCGCCGCTCGAGCGCCGGAACCAGGCCGAGGATGACGTATTCGGCACCGTACAATCCGGCGCTCGAACGGACGTGAAGCACGTGAAGATCAGTGCGCATTGGGGGGCTCGCTGCAAGCGAGGTCGCGGTAGAGACCTGCGTACGCTGCCGCCATTGCCGCCAGCGAATGGTCGCGCGCGATCGTGCGCGATGCGGCAGCGCCCAATGCGGCGCGCCGGCCGGGAGCCGCGACCAGATCGCGCAGGGCAAGCGCGAGCGCCGGGGGCTGGCTTGCCGGCACCAGCAGGCCGGTCACCTGGTGTTCGATGACCTCCGGATTGCCCCCGACATCGGTCGCGACGACGGGCACACCGCAGGATTGCGCTTCGAGAATCGCATTCGACATTCCTTCCGTACTCGAGGCCAGCACGAAGATGTCCAGGGCAGGCAGGACGTTCTCGACGTCGGCGCGTGCGCCGAGGAAGTGGACGGCATTGGCGACACCGAGCGACCGCGCCTGGGTTTCGATATCGGCGCGCATCGGCCCCTCTCCGGCGAGCACGAGGCGGCATTCCGGCCTTTCGCTGTGCAACTGCGCAAACGCGTCGAGCAGCATCGCGTGACGTTTGACCGGCGTGAAGCTGGCGACGCAGCCGATCAGGCAATCGCCGTCCGCGAAGCCGAGCGCCGCCCGCAGCTGCGAGCGTCGCGATGACGAGGCGGGCAGGAAGCGCTCGACATCCACGCCATTCGGAATGGCCAGGCAACGGGCAGCGTCGGCATTCTCGTCGGCGACCAGCGCGTCGAGAATGGCCTTGCTCGGCGCAACGATGCGGTCGAAGCGCGAATTCGCGCGGCGCATGACGGCGTGGACCCGGCTGCTCTTCTGGAAGCCGAGGTCGCGACGGTTCGATATCCGGCGCAGGCCGCGCACGCGCGGCAGCAAGGCGTTGATCAGATCCGACTTCTCATGGTGGGATTGCACGATGTCGTAGTTGCCGCGCTGCACCTGCTGGCGCACGAATCCGTAAGCGGCGATGCCGCGTGGCGCATACAGCGCCTCGATCGGCCGATAGATCAGGCGAATGCCGCGGCCTTCGAGCCGCGCAACGCATTGGCTCGCCGGCGGTTGTGAGACGAACTGGATGACATCGGCCGAGAAGTCATCGCCCGGCAGATTGGCCAGCAGGTTGCGCAGGAAGCGTTCGCTGCCGCCCTGCCCGAGGATCGCGGTGTCGGTGAGAATCAGCAAACGCAGCGGCCGGGACATGGATTGCATCAGCGTTTGAAGATTAGCGTGAGGAACGCGATGTTTTCGCGAAACCCCTGATCGAGCGCAGTGCTCTTGCGCTGGTTGCGAATCAGGTCCGCGCGCACGCTCCACTGGCGCGCGAGCTGGTCGGTGAAGCTCAGGTCGTAACGCAGGTCCTCGTCGCGCCGGTCGATCGAGTCGTAGTCGCGCGTTTCTTCGGTCGCATCGAACGCGAGCGTCCACAGCGGCCGCATGCGGTAGCTGATGCCGGCGACGGCGCCGCGCGAAGTCTGGTTGAGCGCCGGATCGAGCAGATAGTCAAGCTTCTTGTAGTAAGGGTCGACGCGCACGCGAAAGCGCTCGCTCTGATAGCCGTAGCCGGCCGAGAGGCGCTCTTCCAGATAAACGTCCGGTGTGATTGCCGACGAACCGACGACGATGCCGGTGCCCTGCGCGGCCGCGACCAGCGCCGCAGGATCGACGACCAGATCCTGCGATGCGTCGGCGAACTGGCGCACGGCGCCGATCGAAAACGTGTTGCTCGGCGTTGCGCGCCAGGTCAGCAGCGCTCGCCCGGTGAATCCCGAGTCGTCGCCGGCGCCGGAGAAGCTCACGCGCGAGTAACCGCCCGCAAGATCCAGATCGAGCTGCGACAGCTTGCTCTGGTAGCGCACGAACCCATCGACGCGGCTGTAGTCCGGGCCGCCGCTGGCGTCGGTGAAGTGGATGTCGCTGTATTCGACGTTGGCCGAGAGCTGGTCGAGCGGGTTGAGATCCTTGATCAGGCGCAGCGCGCCGAGCGCACGATTGGAGTTGAAATCCTTGGTTTCCGACGCCGTGCTGTTCGTCAGGCGCAAGTCGGCCTGCCCGTTCAGCGTCTGGTAGACGCGAAAATCGAAGGTCGGACCGAGCGTGAAGACGTTGGTCTGCTGCTGGTTGTTCGGAGCGCTCGGCGCGAGGATGTCGACGGGCTGGACTGCCGCGTAGTCCTCGAAATCGAAATTCAGGCGGTGCGGCACGATAATCCACGTCCCCACGCCGGACAGCTGTCCGCGCACCTCGTTGCCGAAATCGCCCTGCAGGTAGTCGCGGTATTCGACCTGGCCGAGGGCGTTGATTCTGAGCGATGCGCCTTCCTCCTTGAAGTCGAAGTCGAGGCGCGGGATCGCCATCGCCTGCCCGACCGGATCGGTTGCGCTCTGGTTGATGTTGTCGCTGTAGCCGAGCGCCATGTCCAGCGAATAGTTCAGCTGATACGCCGCGGCCGGGCAGCAGAGCGCCACGAGCAGGCAACCCGTCGCACGCGCTAGTCGATGTCTCGGCGGCATCTGCGACGGATCCCTAGGGCGGATAATTGAAGACGACTCCCGCCACCTTCTTGGGATCGAGGCTCGCTACCGTCTGATTGACGCTGGCCGCGGTATCGCGTCCGTAGCCCGCCACGATGACGACGAAATCGGCCAGTTCCGACAATATGCGGGCTTCAGGCGATCCCTTGAGCGCGGGTCCGTCGAGGAACAGGTAGCGGTCCGGATAGCGCGAGCGCAGCGAGTCGACGAGGACGTGCATGCGGTACGACGAGAAATATTCGGCGCTCGATTCGCGCGCGTGACCGGCAGGAATCAGGCGCACACGCGGCAAGCCGGTGCGGTACAGGATGTCCTGCACGTTCTGGGTCGGCTGCTCCAGGTAGTCGATCAGACCGCCGTGGGCAACCTCGACGCCCAATGCCGAGTGCTGCACCGGATAGCGCAGGTTGCAGTCGATCAACAACGCCGTCTTGGCTTCGTCGAAGGCGAACGCCGCCGCGAGATTGCGCGCGACGAAACTGCCGCCCGAGCCAGGGCTGACGGAAACGACCAGGGTCACGAAGTTTTGATTGCCGCCGAGTTCGAGCAGGCGCGTGCGTATTTCGCGGAAGGCGTCGGCGGACTTGCGCGCGCCGGCATCGCGGTGGATCAGGCGCCGGGAATCCAGTTCCTTGCGCGCCAGCGCCTTGGCTTCCTGCATGTAGGCGATCGAGCGGCTCTCGGACCCGCGGTTGCCGAGCAGTCCGCCGCAAAAAACCGCAACGTCGCGCGAATATTTCGGCGCGTTGTTCTTCATTTCGGAGTTCATGTGATCGATGTCCATTTGAGCGCCAGCGCGATCGCGTAAGCGGCAACAATTGCGATGAGAAGGAGCAACAGCATGATGTCGCGCGCGCGCGCAACGCGGCGATCGTGCAGGCTCGCGTAGGTCGGCACGCTGGCAAGCACCGGAACGCCGGTGAACTGCTCGAGCTGGGT
>DASRTK010000080.1:0-2165 GCA_035655975.1 Rudaea sp. | reverse complement strand
GACAGCGCTTCGATCTTCTGCGTCGCCAGGTCGTAACGGTAAATGTTCGACACTCCGGTGTAGTACGAACTGCCGTAGAGCGAGCGGCCGTCTGGCGAAAAGACGAAACCTTCAGGCACCGCGGTGCCGAAATCGAAACTCGCGGTCGGCTTGCCGTCGCCCGCCTCGAGCGACTCCAGCGGCGACAGGTAAAGCGCCTGGTCGCCATTGACCGCCGTGTGCGAGTAGCTCAGCAGCTTGCCGTCCGGCGAGATGTCGAGGTCGTATGCGATCTCGCCGTACGGCCAGGAATAGACCTGGTTGAAATCGGTGTACGGATACGGCATACGCACGAGCGTGACGATGCCGTTGAGGTGACGGATTCCCCACAGCGAACGGTCGCTGCGGCGGAACACGAGGTCGCCGATGCGCGAGTCCTCGATCAGCATGCGCGTCTTGCCGGTCACCGTGTCGAGCGCAATCACGTCGCGGTAGCCGCTGGTGTTGTCGGTCGTGTAGAACGCGGTCTTCGTGTCGGGGTCGTAGGCCAGCGCGGTCACGCGGTAGAGCATCGGTCCCTTCACGTCGACCAGCGGATTGATGCTGCCGTCCTCTATCGACATCGTGCCGACGTAAGCGGCAACGCCGGGATAGCGGAAGCCGGCAATGATCGCCTTGCGTTCCGGGTCGTAATAGGCGCGCGACATCGAGCCCAGGCCGCGCTGCGACAGCGGCCGGTGTTGCGACAGCGGAAACTTCGCGACCTCGGCGAGGTTGGCCTTCTGGAAGTCGTGCTCCCAGGCGATCCATTCGTTCCACACGACGTCCATCGGCTTGCCGAACACCTGCTCGAACTGGTCGGCGTAGTAGCGCGCGCTGCCCTCGTGGCGCGCGGCCCATTCGACGACCTTCTCCGGCGAATACTTCAGCGCGCAGTAGGAGACGAAGCGCGTGCCGTAAAGGTAATTGTTGACGCCGACCTGGAAGTCGACCTTGGTGCCCTCCGCGGCGAGGCTTTCCGGATTGTAGAAACGCGCGTTGTCGCGCACCATCGCGCGGAACACCATCTCGTCGTACGCGCCCTGGGCACGGCCGCGGCCGCCGCCCATCCAGGTCTCGAAGAACACCGCAATGCCTTCGAGGAACCAGCGCGGCGCGACCGAGCGCGGCACCGTGAGATAGCGGTACAGCAGCGTTTCCGGATGCTTCGGATCGGTCGCGATCTTGCCGCCGAGGATGTGGCGCCAGCGCATGTCGGCCTTGGTCCACTCATCGAGGTTGGCCACATGCACGAGTTCGTGGTTCATGAACCAGAAGATGCGCTCGTTCGCCACGAACGTTTCGAGTGTGTACGGGACCGGTGCGATGTCGAGCAGCACCATGTTCTGCGGCACCGAGGTCGCGCCGGCGTTGCCGTAGTCGATGAAGTCCTTGAGCAGCACCGTGACCTTGCCGTCCGGCTTCCAGCCCCACAGGCTTTCCTGGAAGGCAAGTGAGTTTTCGAAGCTGCGCGCGGCGTGCGGGGCGAGGTAGTCCTCGGCCGGATGAAACCAGATCAGCTGGAGATTGTCGGTCTGGAGCTGCTGCAGCGGCGATTCGCCGAATAGCGGCATCGAAAAAGCAGCGGCCAGCAGCAACGCTGCGGCGCGGAAACTCAGGCGCATCAATCTCCAGCGCATCGATCTCCCCCTGTTTTTCGGAGACGCGCCTACGATAGCGGAAAAAGATCGGGCCGGCTTATGGCCGGCCCGGGATTCCCACTTTTATTTATCGCCATGGATGGCGTGTATGCCGGAAATGCAGGAGCAATTTCCGGCGTCGCCGGGGATGGCGGCCTCTCTCGGCCATCCATGGCCTCCGAGGGTCCCTCTCGGCCATCCTGGCCTTCGGAGCAATTTCCGGCGATGCCGCTATTGCTGGTTGACCGCCGCGGCAAACGAGGCATTCGTCAGCAGCGCGCCGAACTGGGCGTTGGAGGCGAGCGCGCGGAAGTCGGCATTGCTGGCCAGCGCGCGGAAGGCTGCGTTGTTGACGAGGGCGGCAAAGTCCGCACTCGAAGCCAGCGCGCGGTAGTCGGCGTTGCTTGCCAGTGCGCGGAAGTCGGCGTTGCTGACCAGCGCGGCGAACTGCGCGTTGCTGACCAGCGCGGCGAATTGCGCGTTGCTGGCGAGCGCGGCGAACTGCGC
>DASRTK010000079.1:0-3208 GCA_035655975.1 Rudaea sp. | reverse complement strand
TCATGATTTCGGGTCCTTCTCGAGGGCGTGCACGCGCCGGGTCAACTCGTCGAGGCGCTTGAACCGCGCCGCATTGCGGCGCCATTCCCGGTTGGCCTGGACCGGTGTCCCCGACGAGTATTCGCCCGCCGTCTGGATGGAGTGCGTGACGAGGGTCATGGCGGTCACGGTCACGCGATCGGCCACGCTCAGGTGGCCAAGTATGCCAGCACCGCCGCCGATCAGGCAGTAGCGGCCGATCGTGGCGCTGCCGGCGACGGCCGAACAGCCGGCCATCGCGGTATGCGCGCCAATACGCACGTTGTGCGCGATCTGGATCTGGTTGTCCAGGCGCACGTCGTCTTCGATCACCGTGTCTTCGATCGCGCCACGGTCGATCGTCGTGTTTGCGCCGATCTCGCAGTCGTTGCCGATGCGCACACCGCCCAGCTGCGGCACCTTGATCCAGTGATCCTTCTCGAAGGCAAGGCCAAAGCCATCGGCGCCGATGACGACACCCGGGTGGATCAGGACGCGGTCGCCGAGCGTCACGCGGGCGACCAGGGTCACGCGCGCGATCAGGCGCGATTGCGCGCCGACCTGGCAATCCGTACCGATCACGCAATGCGGACCGATCGTCGCGCCCGGCCCGATCACGGCGCCGGATTCGATGACGCAGAACGGTCCGATGCTCGCGGATGCATCGACCGACGCGTCTGGCGCCACGACTGCGGTCGCGTGCGCGCCCGGCGCGGCTGCCGGTGGCACCTCGAAGATTGCAGCGATCTTCGCGAAGGCGACGTAGGGATCGGCGGCAATCAGTGCGGCGCCCGGGCATTCGGCCACGTCGTCAGCGCGCAGCACGACCGCACCGGCGCGGCAGGCCCGCAGTTCGCCGCGATAGCGCGGGTTGGCGAGGAAGCTGAGCTGGGCCGGTGTCGCCGCAGCCAGGGTGCCGACGCCACTGATCGTGAGCGTGCCGTCGCCACGCAACTCGAGTGCGAAGCGTTCGGCCAGCTGCGCCAGCGGATAGCCGCCATCGGCCCGGTTCACGGCTTGCTCCGCGCGGGCTGGCCGGGGTGCTTGAGCTTGTCGAGGACGGCGTCGGTGATGTCGATCGTCGGGTTGAAGTAGATCACCGGGCCCGGCACGATCAGGTCGTAGCCTTGTGCGCGCGCGTACTCAATCGCGCTGTTCTGGATCTGCTGCCAGGCGCGGTCGCGCTCGGCGGCGGCGCGCGTGTTCAGTTCGTTGCGCAGGTCCTCGCGCGTGCGCTTGTTGGCGCGGTCGAGCGCATCGATCTCGCGCTTGCGCGCCTCGGCGTCGTCCTTGCTCATGATCGCGCTGTCGCGATCGTAGCGTTGCTTGAGCGTCGTCAGCTTGGTTTCGTCGGCCTTCAAGGCTTCGTCACGCGGCGCGAACTCGCGCTCGAGCTTCGCCCGGCTTTCGACCATCTGCGGCGCATCGTCGAGCAGGCGCTTGAGGTCGACATAGCCGATCTTGGTCGCCGCGGACTGGGCGTTCGCGCTCGGCGGCAGCAGGACCAGAACGGCCAGCAGGGCGCCGATCAGTTTGCAAGCTGCGCCAGCGTGTAGCGTCACCAATCGTGCCCTCGCGCAAGTTCCGGCTTGCCGCACTCGCGCACGCCTGCAGCAGCCTTCGTCCGCATGGTAACTCGGATCAGAACGTCGTGCCGAAATTGAACTGCAGGGTTTCGGCAACGTCGCCGGGCTTCTTGATGATCGGCCGGCCGAGGTTGATGACGATCGGGCCGACCGGCGCTTGCCAGTGCAGCGAAATGCCGGTCGAGACGCGGATCTGGCTGAGTGCAAACGACCCGGCGTCGAAAACCATGGCCGACGGCAGGTAGGTCGTGGACGTGTTGAATACGTTGCCGGCGTCGACGTACCAGGACAGCCGTGTGGCCGTCTCGTCCTTGACGAACGGCGTCGGGAAGATCAGTTCGGCCGACGCGGTGGTCTTGAGGTTGCCGCCGAGCGGCTGGCGGCAATAATCCGCATCGGTGACGTGCAAGCAACTCGGATTGAGCGTATACGGGCCCAGAGTGTTGTCGCGGAAATTGCGCACGTCGGAAATGCCGCCAGCGTAGAAGTTCTGGAAGAACGGCAGGCCCGACAGGTCGGCAATGTAATTCGGGTTGTCCGGCGGCAGCACGCTCTTGATGTTGCCGTAGCTGTTGCCGTAGCCGACCGTCGCCGACCCGAGCAACGTCAGCGAATCGCTGACCGGCAGGTACTGGGCATACTTGTAGATCAGCTTGTAGAACTGCGCGGTCGAGCCGGGCAGGGAAAACTCGGCCGAAAACTGTTGCAGCGAACCGTGGGTCGGATTGAAGAAACGGTTGCGCGTGTCGTGCGCCCACGACGTCGTGATCGACCACTGATGGAACGTGTCGTGGCCGAGGTTGTTGATGTAGTCGACGATCGGCGCCGGTGAATAGTACGACCGGTAGTAGACCAGGCTGCCGTCGGGATTGGTCTGGTAGACGACGTTGCCGTTCGAATCCAGGACCACGTTGCCGTTCGAATCGAGTTCCGGGAGCGGGATCAGCGAGTACGTGACGATCTTGGTCTTGCTGATGCCGAGGTTCACGTTCAGCGAGTCGGTTTCGGTCATCGGCAGCGCCACGAACGTCGAAAACGCCGCGGTGTTGTTCAGGTAATTCGCGATGTTCGCCTGTGCCTGATCGAGCTTGCTGTAGCTGGCCGTATAGCCAAGACCGATGCCATCGGGCGTCAGGTACGGCTGGAAATACGACATCGCATAGCGCGTGAGGTAATAGCTCTTGGAGATCGTCGCCGATGCCTGGTCGCCGGTGCCGAGGAAGTTGTTCTCGGACACCGATATGCTCGCGATCAGCTTTTCCACCTGCGAATAGCCCAAGCCGAACGTGAAGCTGCCGGCCGAGGTTTCCTCGACGGTGATGTTGACGTCGACTTGGTCGTCGGTGCCGGCGACGCGCGGCGTCGTGACTTCGACCTTCTTGAAGAAGCCCAGGCGTTGCAGGCGGATCTTGGAACGGTCGATCGCCGCCTGCGAATACCAGGCGCCTTCGAGCTGGCGCATCTCGCGGCGCAGCACTTCGTCCTCGGTGCTAGCGTTGCCCTTGAACGTGATCTTGCGCACGTAGACGCGCTTGCCCGGATTGACGAAGAACGTGACCGAGGCGACGCGCTTTTCCTTGTCCACGCTGGGAACCGGCGTGACC
>DASRTK010000078.1:0-3375 GCA_035655975.1 Rudaea sp. | reverse complement strand
ATCGGCGCGGGAGCCTATCCGTTCGAATTGCACGCCATGCTGCGTCCGGCGCGAGTCGTCGGCGGCGACCTTTATTCCTACTACGTCGGCGACAACCGACTTTGCTTCCTGATCGGCGACGTTTCCGACAAAGGCATACCTGCAGCGCTGTTCATGGCGCGCACGATCACGAAGGCAAATTTGCGTTCCGCCGCGGCCGAGCAGCCGGAACAACTGCTGCGCCAACTCAACGCCGACCTTTGCATGCGCAATGACGACTGCATGTTCGTGACCCTGCTGTGCGGCATACTCGACTTGGAGAGCGGCCGGCTGTTTCTCGCCAGCGCCGGCCATGATGCCCCGATCCGCGTAGGCGCGGGTCGTGCTGCACGGATCGACGTCGAAACCAGCGCACCGCTAGGACTTTATCCGGAGACGGTGTTTATCGGATCGGAGGCGCAATTGGCGCCGAATGAATCAGTTGTGCTGTACACCGACGGCGTGACCGAGGCGCTGGATCCGGACGCTGCATTGTATGGCGAACAACGGCTGCTCGACACGCTGGCGAACTGTGACGGTCGGCCGGACATGACAGTCGCAGCGATCGCCGCCGACGTGGCGAAATTCACGCGCGACGCACCGCAGGCTGACGACATGACGCTGCTGGTGCTTCATTGGCACGGTGCATCGGCGCCGGAACGCAGCTTCGTGATCGAAACAGGCGCACAATTGGCGCAGGTCGCCTCGGTGCTCGACCGCGCCGAAGAGTGGCTATCCGCGCATGCAATCAATGCGGAGCTGCGTAGTGACGTGCGCGTCGCACTCGAGGAGCTGCTGGTGAATGCCGTAAACTACGGGTTTCCCCAAGGCATCGAGGACGCGCGTCTGCGCACGATGCTGACCCGCGAATTCGACGAGATCAGCGTCGAGTTCACCGACAATGGCATCGCATACGATCCGTTTGCAGCGCCGCCGCCGGACCTCGATCTCGATCACGACGACCGGGAGCCCGGGGGTTTGGGGGTTTTCCTAGTAACCCAGCTGGCCAGCAAGTGGCACTATCGGCGCGAGGCCGACCGCAACCGCATCGACCTGCGCTTCTGCGCAGGGCCGATCATCTGACCCAGGAGGAGGGAATCATGAACCTGCAAATACGGACAGAAACCGCCGTTGCCGCGCGCATCGTCGTGCGACCGATCGGCAAGCTCGACGCCGTGACCTGCCCGGAATTCGACCGCGCGCTCGACGAGGTCCTGAAGCAGGTGCCACGCGGTGGTACGCTCGTGATCGACCTGGTTGACCTGGAGTACATCAGCAGCGCCGGCCTGCGCTCGCTGTTCCGCGCGCGCAAGACAATGCGCACGAACGGCGGCTTTTCCCTGCTGGTTCATGCCCAGCCCCAGGTGCGCAAGGTGTTCGAGATCGTCAAGGCGGTCCCGGTGCACGAAGTATTCAGCAGCGTCGAGGAACTCGACGCCTACCTCGCCGAAATGCAGCGCAAGGTCGTCCAGGGCGACGAGGACTAGCGAAGCGGCGCAGCGCGAGCGCGCCCGCACCGATCCCGGCAGCTGTCGGCAGGTAGTTCTGCCGACGGGCGAGCGATCAGACGTTGAAGCGAAAGTGCAGAACGTCGCCTTCCTTGACGATGTACTCCTTGCCCTCGAGACGCAGCCTTCCGGCATCGCGCGCGCCGGACTCGCCCCTGTACTTGATGTAATCGTCGTATGAGATCGTCTCCGCGCGAATGAAGCCGCGCTCGAAGTCGGTGTGAATGACGCCGGCTGCCTGCGGCGCGGTTGAGCCTTTCTTGACCGTCCACGCGCGGACTTCCTTCTCGCCAGCCGTGAAGTACGTCTGCAGGCCGAGCAGCCTGTAGCCTGCGTTGATCACGCGATTCAGGCCCGGCTCTTCCAGTCCCATGTCGGTGAGGAACGCCAGCTTGTCGGCATCGTCGAGTTGCGCCAGTTCCTCCTCGATCGCCGCGCAGACCGGCACGACTTCGGCGCCTTCGGCTTCGGCGCGCTTGCGCACGGCGTCGAGATGCGGATTGTTCACGAACCCGTCCTCCTTTACGTTCGCGATATACATTAGCGGCTTGAGCGTCAGCAGGAACAGATCGCGCACCAATGCCTGTTCTTCCGCCGAAAGGCTCGCCGATCGCGCCGATTTGCCCTCGTTCAGCAGGCTAGCCAGCTTCTGCAACACGGGGCGCTTGGCGATGGCGTCCTTGTCGTTCGCTTTCGCCGCACGCTCGGCGCGATTGAGCGCCCGGTCGACTGCTTCAAGATCGGCCAGCGCAAGCTCCGTGTCGATCGTGTCGATATCCGACAACGGGTCGATCTTGCCGGCGACGTGAACGATGTCCGGATGCTCGAAGCAGCGCACGACGTGCGCGATCGCATCGACCTCGCGGATATGCGCCAGGAACTTGTTGCCGAGCCCTTCGCCTTTCGACGCGCCGGCAACGAGGCCAGCGATGTCGACGAACTCCATCGACGTCGGAATGATCTTGAGCGGCTTGGCGATGTTCGCCAGTTCCTGCAGGCGCGGATCCGGCACCGGCACGACGCCGACATTCGGATCGATCGTGCAGAACGGAAAATTCGCGGCGGCGATACCCGCCTTGGTCAGCGCGTTGAAAAGCGTCGATTTGCCGACGTTCGGCAGACCGACGATGCCGCATTTGATTCCCATGTGAACCTCAGGAAAGAAAAAAGGGGCGAGGGGCGAGGGGCGAGAAAGAGCGGCTTACTCGCCCCTCGCCCCTCGCTCCTCGTCCCTGCTCGTGTGCAATATTTTCATCGCCGCGTTGAACTCGCCGCGCACCGCCAAGGGCAGAACTTCCAGTGACGCGCCGACCGCTTCGAGGATTGCGTCCTCGTCGGCGACTCCGGGCCGACCGAGCACCCAGGACGTCACGCGATCCCGGTCGCCCGGATGACCGATACCCAGACGCAGGCGGTGAAATGCGCCGTGGCCGAGATGCGCAAAAATATCCCTCAATCCGTTTTGCCCGCCGTGGCCGCCATCGAACTTCAACCGCGCCGCTCCCGGCGGGAGGTCCAGGTCATCGTGCGCGACGAGCATTTCTTCGGCTTCGATCTTCCAGTAGCGCAGTGCCGACGCGACGGCGATACCACTCTTGTTGACGAACGTGTTCGGCTTGAGAAGCCAGAGCGGCTGGCCGTCGAGCGTGATCTTTGCCGTCTCGCCGTGCAGTTTCGTTTCGTTGCCGAAACGCGCGCCCTCGCGCCTTGCCAGGGCGTCAATAAACCAGAACCCGGCGTTGTGCCGGGTTCGCAGATATTCGGCGCCGGGATTGCCCAGGCCGACGATGAGACGCAGCGCAGCCATTTGATGGCGTCATTCCAGCGAAAACCGGAATCCGGATTGCCT